>JBEKOK010000176.1:0-8006 GCA_049521875.1 Steroidobacteraceae bacterium | reverse complement strand
TTGCGCCGGCGCCATCCACGGGGCTGCCACCCACACGCCGTCAGATACGCTGGCGCCTGCTGCTGGCCGGGCTGATGCTGCTCGTCGGTATCATCACCGCGCATCAGGCAGCACATCTGGCCCACTTCGCGCAGCTCGCCAACAGTATCGCTACGGGGCTGATTCTGGTGGGCCTGGTGTGGCTGCTGATTACACTTGTTCAGCGCCTCTCGCCGCGCGACTGAGAGCGGACGCTTGGCCAGTGCCCGCCAGCGCCAAGCGCTGCCCATGGGCCTTCTTTTGCACTCGCAACCGGCACGCTGTGCGTACGCTCGGTTGCCACGCACCACGGCCTGTGTCTACCCATGGACAGTCCGCCGGCGTGGCAGGTAGTCTAGCTGCCGACGTTCATAACAAGAGCGGTGCACGGCCGAAGGGTAGGTACGGCGCCGGTTTAAGCAAAGGACAGTAATCTCATGAAGCAAAGAATCTCTTGTGCACTGATGGCCCTGGCCGCAGCGGCCGCATTGCCGCTGATGGCGGCCAATCCGCCGCCGGCTGCCGCGCCGCCACCGGCCGCTGCACCTGCGCCACCCGTGTCGCTGACGTTCTGTTATCACAGCGGTGAAGAACTGGCCGCGTGCGCTGACTCGTGGACGCAGATGAATGCGGGTGGCAATAAAGTCGATGGCCTCAAGATCGCCTGGGAAGCGAGTGGCTTCGAGAATTTCGTAGCCGCGCTGCGCTACGAGAATGAAGATTCTTCCTGGTGTGAGCCGGCCAGCGGCGACACCACCTACGATGATGCCTTCAAGACCGTGATCAAATACCTGAAGGACAATCCGGACCGAGTGAAATCAAGTACCGCAGCGGTGCTGGTCGACAAGGCCCTGCACGAGGCGTATCCCTGCGCGAAGAAAGGGCACTAGCGCCGGCTAGCTTAAAGTTCAGCCCACTGGCCCGGACGCGCTGCCTTTGAAGGCTGCCGCGGCTGGCCAGTGCATTTGCCGATCCCTCACACCGACGTGGCGATGCGTCCACAGGCCGCCGTGCCGGCGGCAGCCTCGCTCAAGGATTGCCCATGCCACGGCCGGGATTGGCTCAAAGGCTGCGCGCCCGCGTAGCGTTCGCACCGCTCTGGGCACGCCTTAAGGAACATCCGCTGGCACGTGTTGGCCCCGGACTGATCACCGGCGCTGCCGATGATGATCCGAGTGGAATCGCCACCTATTCCCAGGCCGGCGCCCAGTTCGGGCTGAACATGCTCTGGACGATGCCGCTCGCCTATCCGCTGATGTCGGCAATCCAGGCCATGTGCGCGCGCATCGGGCGCGTCACCGGCCGTGGGCTTGCAGCCAACATCAAGACCACGTTCCATCCGGCAGTGCTCGGTGGCGTCGTGGTGCTGCTGCTGATCGCCAACACGCTTAACATTGCCGCCGACGTCGCAGCGATGGGTGAGTCGGCTGAGCTGGTCACCGGCATTGATCGGCATTTGATGACGGGGGTTTTTGTCGCACTCACACTGCTGCTGCAGCTGCTGATTCCCTACCATCGCTACGTCGTGTTCCTCAAGTGGCTCACGCTCTCGCTGCTGGCCTACGCTGCCGTGCTGTTCACCGTACAAGTGCCCTGGGGTGAAGTGGCATTGCGCACGGTCTGGCCGCAATTCAAGTTCGATGGCAAAGCGGCCGCGGTGATCGTCGGCGTGTTTGGTACGACAATCAGTCCCTACCTGTTCTTCTGGCAAGCCTCGGAGGAAGTCGAGGACATGGACAAACACGGCAGCCCGCCGTTGCTGTCCAAGAATGGCGGTGCCGTGGCCGTTCCCGAGTTGCGGCGCATCCGCTGGGATACCTGGAGCGGCATGTTCTACTCGGATCTGGCGGCATTCTTCATCATCCTCGCGACCGCGGTCACGCTGCATCGGGCCGGTATCACGGACATCGAGACCGCGGCGCAGGCTGCCAGCGCGCTGCGCCCTATTGCCGGGCACTTCGCCTTCATCCTCTTCGCGCTCGGCATCCTGGGCGTCGGTCTCATTGGCGTGCCGGTACTGGCAGGCTCGGGTGGCTACGCGATGAGCGAGGCACTCGGCTGGCGCTGGGGACTGGAGCGCAAAGTGGCTGACGCGCGCGGCTTTTACGCGATCATCGCCATCAGCGTGCTGCTGGCGCTGCTGATCCAGTACTCCCCCATCAATCCGATGAAGGCCTTGTTCTGGAGTGCCATCATCAACGGCGTGGTTGCGGTGCCACTGATGGTGGTGGTGATCCTGCTGGCCTCCAAGCGTTCGGTGATGGGACCGTATATCGTCGGTCGTGGAGTGCGCGTCCTCGGCTGGCTGGCCACGGCGCTGATGGGCGCGGCCGCGGTGCGCATGCTGATTCCAGGCTGATTCCCGATTACAGATCTCCTCGCGTCGCCAGTTATCCAGCGCGTTGGCTGCCGCACTGCGTCGAGCCGCCCGCGCCACTGCGATGTGTGATTTTCCGCTACCATGACGACTGCGGCCGGATGCTTGCGGCGCTCGGGCCTGATCAGCCGCCCATTCACCAGCGACGGGATAACCACGTGAGCTCATTAAACTTCATCGGCGGCGAAAAGGGCGGTGTCGGCAAGTCCGTGGCCGCGCGGATACTGGCGCAATATTTTATCGACAAGGGCCAACCCTTTACCGCCTACGACACTGACCGCTCGCACTCCTCCTTTGCGCGCTTTTATGCCGACTTCGCCTCACCCGTGGTCGTCGACAGCTTTGAGGGTCTGGACCAGATCGTCGCGAGCTTCGAGGAGCCGCCGGTCGAGGGAAAGTTCAAGAGCGTGATCGTCGACCTGGCGGCCCAGACCGCAGCGCCGCTGTCGCGCTGGATCAAGGAATCGGATCTGCTGCCGCTGCTCACCGAAATGCACGTGGCCGTGAATTTCTGGCACATGGCGGATGCCGGCAAGGACTCAGTCGACCTGCTTGAGCGACTGGTGACGACCTATGGGAGCGATGCCAACTACATCGTCGTTCGCAACCTGGGCCGCGGCTCGGACTTCTCGCTGCTGGATGAGTCCGAGGCCCTCAAGCACGCCCGTGCCCGGGGCGCACGGGTCATTACCCTGGCGGCGCTCCACGAAGCGAGCATGCGCAAGATCGATCGCCAGAATGCCAGCTTCTGGGCCGCCATCAACAATCGCACCGATCCGGACAGTCTGGGCATCCTCGAGCGGCAGCGCGTCAGAACCTGGCTCAAATCGACCTACGAAACACTCGACGGCCTGCCGCTCTGAAGCCAGGCCCGCGCCCGCGGTTTCCATAATCTCGGGCTCCGCGGCCGCCCTTCGCCTGCGGCGCGTACGGCTGCTACATCGACCGCCTGCTGCTGCTTGTGCTGCCCAGATCTCGGGCGTGTCGGGTAAGATTGGTGAAAATCACAGGGCTGCCAATGACCTCAATAAGTCAGCGCACCGCGGGGCACTTTCCATTCCATGAAGATCTTCCACAGAGCCGCTTCCAGCGCGCGCAGCAGTTGCTGGGCGCCAAGTGCGCCGGCGCCAACGCGCTGAGCGGGCGGCGCTAATTCAGACCTTCGGAACCGCTTCGGACTTGGCTCGCTCGAACTTTTCCAGCGGGAGCGTGGCGCGTACGCGTCGCAATGTGGCGCGGCTCGGCCTGCTGGCAGGCTGCCTGCTGTGCGCGTCAGCCGGGACGCGCGCCGAAACTTTAAGCGTTCTAGGCGGATTCAGCGAGTCGGACGACTACTCGGCCAGCACTTATGCGTGGGCACTCGAGTACCGGGAAGCTGTCGGCTCAAGATTTGCGGCCTCACTCGAATGGCTCAACGAAGGACACACTCAGGCCAATCGTCGTGATGGCGGGGCCGCGCAGTTCTGGTGGAATGCGCCGAAGTGGTTTGATCGCGTCAGCTTCAGCGTCGGTGCCGGACCCTACCTGTACTTCGACACCGAAACGACGGTCACGGCCAAAGAGTACAGTGACGATCATGGTATCGGCGGCGTGTTCAGCGGCGCGATGCTCGTGGATCTGGGTGGGCACTGGGTGCTGACGGTCAAGGTTAGCGACATGTACACGCCGGGCGATGTCGGTACCTACCATGTGCTCGTCGGCGCCGGATATGACTTTACCGATGTCGATCACCTCCTGAGCAAAATGAGCGCTGCCTCCGAGGACTCCTTCCCGGACGGCCGCCAGCAGGTACAGGTGTTTGGCGGCCGGACCATATTCAATGATCGTGACGCCAGCCAGGCCTACACCTATGGCGCGGACTATCGACTGCAACTGAATCACTGGTCGGACTGGTCCGCCGCCTGGTTTGACGATCCGGGCAGCCCCCCTGGCCTGAACGAACGGCTCGCGACGCAGTTCTGGATCGTGGATCACATCCAGCGGGCGCGGCTGGCACTGAGCGTCGGGTTGGGCGCCTATGTGCAGCTGGGCGCGAAGCCGGCCTCAAGCTCGGTTCCTTTTGCGCGCCTCTCGGGCCTGACAGGAATCCGTGGCGACTGGCAATGGACTCCGAGAACCAGTGTGATACTGACCTGGTATCGCAGGTTCACCGAGGATGATGCCGACCGCGACATATTGACGCTCGGGGTGGGCTGGCGGTTTTGATTCTGGCGCGCTGCGGGTGGACGCGGCATGCGGCGCTGCCGGGATTGCAGATCCTGCGTACCAGGGGCTATCGTCGCAGCAGTGCTGCACTCTGCGCCCTATACTCGATTCAGCGCCGGCCTCCAACGTGCCAATCTGGGAAACACTGCCAATGCCTGAGGTGGCCTCACCGCGGCTCGATCTGACCGTCCGCGTCGGCTACCACCTGGCCTACGAGGTCACGGGAACGGCAACGTTGCTGCTCAATGCGCAGCCGCTTCGCAATGCGGCCCACGAGGTCATCTCCGAGTCACTCAATCTCGGTGTCGACCAACCGGTCGAACGCTTTGCTGACGCGCATGGCAACCGGGTCTATCGCCTGCCGCTGCACCATGGCACCAATGTGATTCATCACGATGCCCTGGTCGCCGTCTCCTCGCTGCCTGACAACGCCGGCTTCGGTAATGCGGTACCGACGCCGATTGGTGATCTGCCCAGTAGCTTGCTGCGCTATACGCTACCGAGTCGCTATTGCGACTCGGATCGCCTGACAAACTTTGCGTGGCAGCAATTCGGGCGCATCGAGCACGGGCTGCCTCGCGTGCAGGCAATCAGCGAGTGGCTACACCGAAATATCGAGTACAAGTATTTATCCGGTAGCCCGGAACTGCCGGCCTGGGATGTTCTGCAGCGCGGCTACGGTGTGTGCCGGGACTTCGCGCATCTTGCGGTGGCGCTGAACCGTACCTTCAATCTGCCGGCACGCTATGTCACCGGGCATCTGCCGGATGTCGGCTTTCCGGATCCGGAAGGCCACATGGATTTCCACGCCTATGGCGAGGTCTATCTGGGCAACGAATGGTATACGACGGATGCGCGCTTTCACGTGCCGCGCGTTGGCCGGATCAAGGTCTCCTGTGGGCTGGATGCCGTGGACGGCGCGTTCTCGACCATTTACGGCGGCGCCACGCTCAGCTATTTCGAAATCTGGGCTTATCAGGTGGCACGCGGCGATGTGCGCGTGGGCGATCCCATTGATTTGTCCCGGCGGCTCGATAACCGCTGGCAGATTACGACCGACCACCCCTGAACCGGCTCGCGCCCGGGCTCACTTGGCCGTGCCAGCCGCAATCGGCTCGCTCGCCAGCAGCGGACAGAACTCGTACGGCCCTCCCAGATTGGTCTTCAGCTGCTGGCACTGCGAGGCCTCAATGCGCAACCGGAACTGGGCCGTCGCCTTGATCGCCTCTTCGCGCTCCCTGGGTGAGGTCAACAAAAACAGGTCACCCCTATGCTCAGCAATGCGCGCGTGCATCTGTGCCGTCAGGCCCGAACTATCGCCTGGGCCTGCCAGCCAGCCCTGGATGCGCAGGACCGGAATGCTTGGCGGGAGCGAGGGAATGAGATAGGCCATCGGTTCATAGCCGCTCATCAGGATCATCGAGTGTTCCGGATGCAGAATGACCAATGGGCTCAACTGCACGTAGGGATCGCCCAAGGCCACATAGGGACCGGGAGCGTAACGCCCCAGCGCCGCCGAGCCAGCCAGCAGTGCGCCGATAACCGCGATGCGAGCGCGCACCGACATAGGCATCAATCCGACGGCCGCCGCAATCGCCAGCGGCGCCAGCATTTCAAGTGCAACGATGTAGCGATAAATGGCCAGCTCGCGCAACCAAGCCACGTAGCTGGCGACACAGAATGCGAACAGGATCAAAGTGGCATCCGGCCACACCAGCATCGTCCTGGCTCGACGACCACCGAGCCACAGCACACAGGCGAGTGGGATCAGCAGATAGAGGAACGGAATGCGCAGATCACGAAACGGCACATCGTCGGCCAGGTGATAGTTGAGCGCGAAGCGGATCGGAAAGCTCAGGATCGCCCACCAGCCGTGCGGGATGAAGTGCGAATCCAGGAATGAGCCACCACCAATCAGCGGCGAATAGAAAACCCCATTGAAGAAAGGGAACAGTGGGTTACCGCTGTAATGCGCCAATGCGACGAACCAGGCGCCGCCGGCGAGCAGGATGCCAATCACGCCACCGAGCGCGCCCGCCGCCAGCCGCGCGAACCGCGTGCTCAGGGATCCGGCCGGTACCCACAAGGCCAGTGCAAGACCCAATCCATAGGGACCCTCGGCGGGTTTGAGGCCGACTGCGAATCCCACCAGCACGCCGGCCAGCGCGGCAAGTCCGATTGCGGCACGCGTGGGGGTCTGAAGTGTTCTGCGACCTACGATGACAATGGCCAGGCCCGAGAGCACCAGGGCGCTAAGCAGGCTCTGATCGTAGGAGGTCTTGCGGATCATCGAGAAAACGGTGCTGCCGCCCATGCAAATCAGTGCCAGCGCGACAGCGCCCCAGCGCGGGCTGGTCGGGTTCAGCGCACTGCGGCTCATCCAGTAGAGCGGGAGAACATTCAGGCCCTGCAACGCGCCCAGGTAGAAGACCGCGACCCAGGACGTGCAAAGCGTCGCCAGCAGGTAGAAGGGCACGTGGATCAGCGGATTAAAATATGTGGCGTGGTGCGCGACGGCGACATCGAACCCCAGGCGCCCGTGCAAGAACGCGTAGGCGTCATACCAGTGGTAATTGAGAAAATCCCAGCCCGCATCTTTGCCGATCGCGACCGCAAACAGGCCCCACACGAGCACTACACCGATCAGGAATAGCCACTCGGCGCGCGAGAAGCTCCAGACTCTGGATGGGGCATCTTCGTGCATCGCTCCTGCTCTACGGCAGCACTCCCTCGTGGGTAGATACCCGAGTCAATATAGGCGACTTTTCAAGGCGACGGTGTTGATACCTCAGACCGCCTTGGCAAGATCTGCATCCGTAGAATCGCTACGACCTGCGGCACACGGCCCGTCAGTCTTTGGCCTGGGGGTGCATGGCGCCGCCAATGAATCTGGGATTTCGCTTGGCTATACTGCTGGACAGCGGCCGCAGTAACGCCGCCCAGGAGAATTGCCGTCCTATCCAACTTCTCGGCACTCGATCTTTCGGCATTGCCCTCTCTGAGCCGCGGCGAAGCCCGCGCGCAGCGCGTGCCGCAGCGGCAAGCAACCCACGAGAGCCTGAAGGGTTACGGGCATCTCGTGCCGGAATTCGCGCGTGATCCTGTGACCATCGTCACCTGGCCAAAACCGGGCTGGCGGCCCATCGTGCCCGGCACTGGCAATGAAGGGGGCGTCGTCGAAGACAGTTTCGTAATGGAACGTCGCGGCGAGGTCCAGCACGCCCTCAACCAGGCCGTGGGACGCAGCTACATCACCGGCTGGTTTACCGATCCGGCATTGGCCTCAGCCGACCGGCAGCCAAGCAATACCGATCGCATCTACACCCATGAGGCGAACTATCATCCGGATGGCGGACAAGTATTTTCGCCCAAGGCAGGGACGCCTTTTGTCGCGCTGCTTGCCAGG
>JBEKOK010000175.1:0-8014 GCA_049521875.1 Steroidobacteraceae bacterium | reverse complement strand
ACACTGCTGGGGCGCAATGGCGCCGGCCGAACCACGACACTGCGCGCGATCATGGTCCTGGTCGGCATGCGACGCGGTTCGATCCGGGTCAACGGCGTTGAGACCGTGGGCCTGGCGCCGCACCGCATCGCGCGCACCGGAATCGGCTATTGCCCCGAGGAGCGCGGCATCTTTGCCGCACTCTCGGCCGAGGAGAACCTGCTGTTGCCTCCGCGCCTCGGGGACGGGCAGTGCATGGGGCTCGAGCAGATCTATGCGATGTTCCCTAATCTCAAGGAGCGCGCCGCAAGTCCGGGCACGCGCCTTTCTGGCGGGGAGCAGCAGATGCTGGCCGTGGCGCGCATACTTCGCACCGGCGCGCGCCTGTTGCTGCTCGATGAGATTTCCGAGGGCCTGGCGCCGGTAATCGTCGAGCGGCTGGGCGAGATCATCCGACAGCTTAAAGCCCAGGGGTTTACGGTGGTGCTGGTCGAGCAGAATTTCCGCTTCGCGGCGCCGCTGGCGGATCGCTTCTACGTCATGGAGCATGGGCGCATTGTCGAGCAGTTCGAACAGGCGCAGCTTTCCGCCAAGATGGGAATGCTCCACGAGTTTCTGGGTGTTTGAAACATAAATTATCAAGAGGGTGGGCAGATGATACTCAGATCAACAACCGCAGCACTGACCGTGCTGCTGACAACTCTGGCCTCTGCCGCGGTTTCAGCCGCTGCCGAGCCCGTGGTCATCGGCGATATCGATGATCTCTCCGGCGTGTATGCCGACGCGTCCGGACCTGGCGGCATCGAGGCGGTCAAGATGGCGATCGCAGATTTCGGCGGCACGGTACTTGGCCGCAAGATCGAACTGCTCACGGCCGATCACCTGAACAAGCCCGATATCGGCGCTTCGAAGTTTCGTGAGTGGGCTGACCAGAATGGCCTGAATATGCTGCTCGGCGGTTCCAATACTGGCGTGTCGATCGCAATGTCCAAGGTCGCGCTCGCCAAGAAGGTGCCCTTCCTCGCGATCGGCGCCGGCGGCTCGTCATTGAGCGGCGCTGATTGCACGCCGTATTCGATCCATTACGCCTACGATGTCACCGGCTTGGCCAATGGTACCGCTAGTGCCATTGTCAAAGGCGGCGGCAAGAGCTGGTTCTTTCTGACCGCCGACTATGCCTTCGGCACGCAGCTGCAGGATGCTGCGACGAAGGTCGTGACCGCCAACGGCGGCAAGATAGTCGGCTCTGTGCGCGTGCCACTGGGCGCCTCCGACTTCTCCTCGTTCCTGCTGCAGGCCCAGAGCTCGGGCGCCCAGGTGCTGGGCCTGGCCAATGCCGGCAACGACTTTTCCAACTCTCTGAAGGCCGCCAACGAGTTTGGCATCACCGCGACGATGAAACCGGCGGCGCTGCTGGCCTTTATCAGCGACATCAACAGCCTGGGGCTGCAGACCGCTCAGGGTCTGTACCTGACGACCAGCTGGTACTGGGATCTGAATGATGACACGCGTGCCTTTGCCAAGCGTTACTTCGCCATAATGAAGAAAGAGCCGACGATGGATCACGCTGGCTTCTATTCAGCCACGCTCTCATATCTCAAGGCGGTCAAGGCGGCAGGATCGACGGATCCTGATCTGGTGATGGCGCAGCTGAAGAAGACCAAGATCAGCGACCTGTTCACGAGCGATGGCCATGTGCGCGCCGACGGCCTGATGGTGCACTCGATGTACGTGATGCAGGTCAAGACACCGGCCGAGTCCAAGTACCCGTGGGATTACTACAAGGTGATCAAGGTCATGCCGGGCGATGAAGCCTTCGGCGCGCAACCCGATCCGACCTGTCCGTTCCTCAAGAACTAGGTGATGCGTCGGTGGACCTCTACTGCGGGCCCTGGCCCGGCTGCTCGCAGGTGAGGTCCACGGACACGTGAGCCACCTGCTGGGGATCCCTTTGCCTGCAATCCTGGGCCAGCTGATGCTGGGCCTGGTCAACGGCTCGTTCTACGCGCTGCTGAGCCTGGGGTTGGCGGTCATCTTCGGCCTGCTGGGCGTCGTCAACTTTGCGCACGGCGCCTTCTACATGCTGGGGGCGTTCGCCGCCTACATCGGTCTGCAGGTCTTCGGAATCGGCTACTGGTGGTCGCTGCTGCTGGCGCCATTGGCGGTCGGACTGCTGGGGATCGTCACCGAGCGCCTGTTCCTGCGCCACCTCTACCGCCTGGATCCACTCTACGGTCTGCTGCTGACCTTTGGACTGGCGCTGATTGCCGAAGGCGTTATGCGCAGCCACTACGGCTCCTCGGGCAATTCCTACCCGGTGCCCGAGCAGCTGCGCGGTGGCTTGAACCTCGGGTTCATGGTGTTGCCGGTGTACCGGGCCTGGGTGGTGCTCGCTTCGCTCGGGGTGTGCACGCTCACCTGGTTTGTCATTGAGCGTACGCGCCTTGGGGCCACGCTGCGTGCCGCGACCGAAAACGCGCGTCTCGTGCAGGCCTTCGGGATCAACGTGCCGATGCTGGTGATGTTCACCTACGCCGGCGGCGTGGCGCTGGCGGCATTCGCCGGCGTGCTGGCGGCGCCGATCGTGCAGGTGCGGCCGCTGATGGGCTCCTCGCTGGTGATCGTGGTTTTTGCGGTGGTCGTCATCGGCGGCATGGGCTCGATCCTTGGTGCGATCGTCACAGGCCTGGCGCTCGGCGTGATCGAGGGGCTGACCAAGGTGATCTATCCGGAGGCCTCGAACATCGTGGTGTTCGTCATCATGGCGATCGTGCTGGTGTGGCGGCCCGCCGGATTGTTTGGCAAAGAATGAAGCTGCAGCGCGCCACCGCCTGGGTCTACGCGCTGCTGGCAGCACTGGCACTGGCAGCGCCGTTGCTCGGGCTCTACCCGGTGTTCATGATGAAGCTGCTGTGCTATGCACTCTTTGCCTGCGCCTTTAATCTGCTGCTCGGATATACCCGGATGCTCTCCTTCGGGCATGCCGCCTTCTTCGGTGCCGCGGCCTATGTCACTGGCTGGCTGATCAGCACCCGCGGCTGGGGCACGCTCAGCGGGATCCTGGGCGGCGTAGTCGTCGCACTGCTGCTGGGAGCCGTCATTGGCGCGATCGCGGTGCGCCGGCGCGGCATCTACTTCGCGATGATTACGCTTGCCCTGGCGCAACTGGTGTATTTCGTCTGCCTTGAGTCGAGCTTCACCGGCGGTGAAAACGGACTGCAGGCGATTCCGCGTGGCCACCTGTTCGGATTCATCGACCTGGGGCGCGATGGCACGATGTACTACTTCGTGCTGGCGTTGTTCGTTGGCGCCTACCTGCTGATCCGGCGCATCGTGCAATCACCCTTCGGCCAGGTGCTCAAGGCCATCCGCGAGAATGAGCCGCGTGCGATCTCGCTCGGTTACCGTGTCGATCGCTACAAGCTGCTCGCCTTCACCCTCTCGGCAGGACTTGCCGGGCTGGCCGGTGCCCTCAAGGCGCTGGTGCTCGGCTTCGCGACGCTCTCGGATGTCAGCCAGGGCACCTCGGGCGATGTGATCCTGATGACGATGCTCGGCGGCAGCGGCACCTTCCTCGGGCCACTCGTGGGCTCCGGGGTCGTGCTGACGCTCGAGGAATATCTCTCGGATCGAGTCGGCGCCTGGGCCACGGTGATCATTGGCGTGATCTTCGTCGTGTGCGTGATGGTGTTCCGGCGCGGATTCGTCGGCGAGATCGAGCGGCGGTTCGGGCGTAGCACCACGCCGGCGGATAAACCCGGCTAGTGACGCTGCGGCTGCTTGAGCATCAGCTCACGGCTGGTGGAGTGCAGGGTCAGGTGCAGCGTGTCTTCACCGCGCTGGATCGTCAGGGGGACCTCGACCCCGGCATCGCCGCGACTCCAGATTGCGCGATAGAACTCGGCCAGTGAAGTGACCTCATCGCCGCCCACTTCCAGGATCTGATCATCCGGTGCGACACCGGCCCGGTGCGCTGGACCCTGCGGCATCACCCCGCCGACCAGCAGATTGCCTTGTTGCTCGCCGGTGTAGAGCCCGAGCCAAGGACGCGGGGGACGGTTTACGCGGCCAAAGCTCACCAGCGGCTCAAGAATCGGTCGCAGCAGTTCCACCGGCACGAACAGGTTTACATCGAAACGCTCGCCATCGATGGTTTCCTGGATCAGCAGCGAACCGATGCCGGCGACGTGGCCTGCGGCATCGAGTAGGGCGCTGCCGCCCCATAGCGGATAGGCCGGCGCCGTGAACAGGGCTTCATCGAGCAGGTATTCCCAGTAGCCGGCGAACTCACGCCTTGCGATCAGCCGGCTGGCCAGCGCGTGCTCGGCGCCGCCAAAGCCGATGACGGTCAGCTCATCACCCGGATTCAGCGCGGCACTTGACCCGAGCTCCAGTGAGGGGGCATTCAATGAACCGAGCGGCATCACCAGACCGAAGCCGGTCACCTGATCGTAGGCGAGGGCGTGCCCAGGCACGACCTGGCCGCCAGCGGCCGTCAGCCAGATACCCTGCGCCTCAGTAATCAGGTAGCCAATGGTCAGTACCACCTGGCGGCCACCGTGCGTGATCACCACTCCGTTGCCGACCCGCTGGGTGCCGAGCACGCTCGCGGTAAAGGCATCCTCGGGAACGTCGGCGTGCACGAGCACCATCGAATTGAGGCGGGAATCGAGCTCAAAGGCCAGCGATTCCGGCTTCGGCCGCAGCTGTGGGGGCAAGGCCCATTCTTTGGTATCTACCATGGGTGCTGTCCATGTTGCCCCAAGTCGCGAGCCGTTGCAGCCCGGGCCCCAGCCGCTATAGTCGCCGTGGTGAACATTGCGATCGGAGAGCAACCGAGCGAGCGCCGGCGCGCGCTCCGGAACCGTGGATTTCTGCGATGAACGATGACGCGACGCTTGCTGAACTGGCGCTGGGTGTCGGGGCCGCGCTGCGGCACGCCCGCTGGCGGCTGAGCTTGGCCGAGTCCTGCACTGGGGGATGGGTGGCCAAAGCGGTTACCGACGTTGCTGGCAGCTCGGCGTGGTTCGAGCGGGGCTTCGTCACCTATTCAAACGCGTCCAAGGAGCAGCAGCTCGGGGTCAGCCCGGCACTGCTCGCGGCCGCCGGAGCGGTCAGCACCGGCGTCGTGGAGGCGATGGCCCGCGGCGCACTCCAGGCCTCACCGGCTGATGTGGCGCTGGCGATCAGCGGCATTGCCGGGCCCGACGGCGGCACGGTCGACAAACCGGTCGGGCTGGTCTGGTTCGCCCTTGCGCTACGCGGCGGGGAGACACAGACCCAGTCACATGTTTTTGAAGGAAATCGCGAGGCCGTACGGCGTGCCGCGGTGGCCCAGGGCCTACAGATGATCGTCGAGGCTGCCAGACGGAGCTGAAGCCTGATGAGTCCCCGTACGGCGCGGCGCCGCCTGTTCTTTGCGCTCTGGCCCGAACCGCTCATGGCCGAGCACCTGGCGGCCGCGCGGCCGGCGGTCGAGGCCAGCTTCGCACGCATTGATGATCTGCACCTGACAGTCCTGTTCCTCGGGCAGGTTCCAGAACTGCAGCTCGCCGCTCTGACCGCCGCCGTAGGCCAGATCCGCCTGCCGTCCGTCCGCCAGCCACTGGTGAGGCTCGAAGCGTGGCCCCAGTCCGGCGTGTTGTGTCTTGTCGGAGATCCGGTAGAGCCCCTCGAACGGTTGCGACATGCGCTCGAGCGGGCTGCCGAGGCGGCGGGGCTCGATCGGCCGCGGGAGCGGCAAGAGTTTCGGGCCCATGTAACGCTCGGGCGCGGGTTCACTCCGGAGGCAGGGTTCGTTCTTCCCCCGGTGGCGCCACTGCTGTTGGTCGCCCGGCGTTTCACGCTCGCCGAGTCAGTGCCGCGCAGGGATGGTCGGTGCTACGACCCACTGGCCAGCTGGTCTCTGGAGTAGTCGATCGAGAGCGCGCTCGGCGCGCCAGTGGTGTCATTTGAGGACGTTCAGACGCATTATTCGACCTTCACGAGTAGTCGGTTGTGGCATACTGTATATATACCCACCACGGAGGTCTTACGGGCATGGACGACAATCGCAACAAGGCGCTCGATGCAGCACTCGGCCAGATTGAAAAGCAGTTCGGCAAGGGCTCGGTCATGCGGCTGGGCGATGCCCCCGCGATCTGGGACGTCGAAGCTGTTCCCACCGGTTCACTCGGTCTCGACATCGCGCTTGGCATCGGTGGCCTGCCGCGTGGCCGCGTCGTTGAGATCTTTGGGCCTGAATCCTCGGGCAAAACCACACTGACATTGCAGGTGGTCGCCGAAGTGCAAAAGCGCGGCGGCACCGCAGCGTTTGTTGATGCCGAGCACGCGCTCGATCCCTCATATGCTGAAAAACTCGGTGTGAACATCAAGGATCTGCTGGTGTCGCAGCCCGATACCGGGGAGCAGGCGCTTGAGATCACCGACATGCTCGTGCGCTCCAGCGCCGTGGATCTGGTGGTCATCGACTCGGTCGCGGCACTGACGCCGCGCGCCGAAATTGAAGGCGAAATGGGCGAGCTGCAGGTCGGCTTGCATGCGCGTCTGATGAGCCAGGCGATGCGCAAGCTCGCGGGCAACATCAAACGCTCCAACACGATCGTGATCTTCATCAACCAGATCCGCATGAAGATCGGGGTGATGTTCGGTAATCCCGAGACGACCACCGGCGGCAATGCGCTGAAGTTCTACGCCTCAGTGCGACTCGACATCCGCCGCATCGGTGCTCTGAAAAACGGCGAAGAAGTCGTCGGCAACCAGACCCGCGTCAAAGTCGTCAAGAACAAGGTCGCGCCGCCGTTCCGCGAGGCGGAATTTGAAATCATGTACGGCCAAGGCATTTCTCACGAGGGTGAGCTGATCGAGATCGGCTCGAACAATGGCATCGTGGAGAAGTCTGGCGCCTGGTACAGCTACAAGGGCGAGCGTATCGGCCAGGGCAAGGACAACACGCGCCTGTTCCTGCAGGCCCACCCTGAAATTGCCAATGACATCGAGGCGCAGATCCGCGCCAAGCTGCTGCCTGTCAAACGTGTTGAGCAGGAAAAGAGCGCCTGAGGCAGCCGGCGGCCAAGGCGGGAGCGCATCGGCCTACGCAACCGCCGTCTCGCTGCTCGCGCGTCGCGACTACGCCAGCGGCGAATTGACGGAAAAGCTGCGCGCGCGCGGCTTTCCTGCCGACGAAATCTCCGAAGCCGTCGTCGATCTTCATGATCGCCGGCTGCTCGATGATCAGCGCTACGCCGGGAATTTTCTCAGCTACCGCGCGGCACGTGGCCAGGGGCCGGCGCGGATCCGGCGTGACCTGGAGGCCGCGGGTGTGGCTCCTGACCTGATCAGCGCCACTCTCGCCGCGGGCCCCGATTGGGCTGCGCTGGCCCGCAAAGTGCGTGCCACGCGTTTTGGCGCCGAACCTCCGATCGCCTGGCGCGAGAAGGCCCAGCAGAGCCGTTTTTTGCATTCCCGGGGCTTTTCCACCGATCATATCCGTTCTGCCCTCGGGCCCGATTTCGATCCAGATTCATGACTTCTAACCAACCGCCTTACATGAGCGCGGCGCAAGTGCGGCGCGCCTTCCTCGAATTTTTCCGTGAGCGTGGGCACACAATTGTGCCTTCTTCCTCGCTGGTGCCTGGCAATGATCCAACGCTGCTGTTCACCAATGCCGGGATGGTGCAGTTCAAGGATGTGTTTCTTGGCAAGGAGCAGCGCGACTATCGGCGCGCGACCACGAGCCAGCGCTGCGTGCGCGCCGGTGGCAAGCACAATGATCTGGAAAACGTCGGCTACACGGCTCGCCACCACACCTTCTTCGAGATGCTGGGTAACTTCTCGTTCGGGGATTACTTCAAGAGCGAGGCGATCCGTTTTGCCTGGGAGTTGGTGACTGAGCGACTTGGCTTGGATCCCGAGCGGCTGTGGGTGACTGTTTACAAGGATGATGAGGAGGCGGCGCGGATCTGGGCCGAGGAGATTGGGGTGCGCCCTGAGCGCATCGGGCGTCTGGGCGAGAGTTCCAACTTCTGGGCCATGG
>JBEKOK010000174.1:0-11824 GCA_049521875.1 Steroidobacteraceae bacterium | reverse complement strand
GGGCAGCCGCGCGCGCATCAGGGCATCGACAAAAAAACGGTAGCCGCGATCGGTCGGCACGCGCCCGGCCGAAGTGTGGGGCGAGGTGACGAAGCCGGCCTGCTCCAGATCCGACATCACATTGCGGATGGTCGCGGCACTGAGCTGCAGGCCGGCATCACGCGAGAGGGTGCGCGAGCCGACCGGCTGGCCTTCGCGGATATAGCTCTGCACCAGCACGCGCAGCAGGTGCTGGGCGCGATCGGAGAGGCTCTCCTCGTTGGACTCGTTGCTCATATACACACCTTCGCAGGCTACCCAGCCGTTTTCCAGCTCGTCAAGCGCCATGCATCTGCCAGGGCCCCGGCAGCGACGAAGCGGGCAAAGCGTGGCCATATATGCCCCAAAACCATCGACCCGGTGCTTTGGCCGGGACGACACGGCGTGCTAAAAAGGCCGCGTGAAGCCTCAGTACAACACCTGCGCCCTGGTCGGGCATTTCGCCGACCCGAGGGTCTCCGAGTGCGCCCAGGCGCTGGTGGCCTACCTTCATCAACGCCACCTGACCGTGCTGGTCAGCGACGATGAACGCAGCGGCACGCCGCCGAGCGGCGCCGAGCCCGTGCCAGCACTGGCGCTCGCCACGCGCGCCCAGTTCATGATCTGCATCGGTGGCGATGGCACGCTGCTGGAAGCCGCCAACCTGCTGGCCGGCACCGATGTGCCGCTGCTGGGCATCAATCGCGGCCGCTTGGGGTTCCTGACCGATGTCCTGATCCAGGACATGACCAGCAGCCTTGATGCGGTACTCGAGGGCCACTGCAGCACCGACCGTCGCCCACTGCTCGAAGCGCTCCTGCAGCTCGCCAATGGCACCGTTCGCCAGCACTATGCACTCAATGATGTGGTCCTGCTGCGTCGTGAGACCGGCCGGCTGCTCGATTTCAAGACCCATGTCGGGGGCCGCTACGTCAATTCCCACAGCGGCGATGGCCTGGTCGTCGCCACCGCGACCGGCTCGACCGCCTACGCCCTCTCCTGCGGCGGCCCAATCGTGGATCCGCAGCTCAATGTGCTGGTCATGGTGCCGATATGCCCGCATACGCTCTCGGATCGCCCGATCGTCATTCCCGGCGATTCGCACATCGAGATCCGGCTGGGTGATCGGGGCGAAGGGCACGCCGAGGTGACCTGCGATGCGACCCTGCTGGGTGCCATGGAGCCTGAGGACCGACTTCTGGTGCGTTCTGCGGGGCGCTCCATAACGCTGCTGCACCCGCCCGGCTATGATTACTACCGTTTGCTGCGATCCAAGCTCCACTGGGGCCGCGGCGACGAAGCCCATGAGCGCTGAGGCATTATGTTGCGTCAACTGCAGATCCGAGACTTTGCGATCATCGAGTCGGTCGAACTGGACTTCGCCCCCGGCATGACCGTGCTGACGGGCGAGACCGGCGCCGGCAAGTCGATGCTCGTCGATGCGCTCGAGATCCTGGCCGGCGGGCGCGGCGGTGCCGACATCATCCGCGCCGGCGCCGAACGCGCCGATATCAGTGCCGTGGTGCAGATCGGCGAACAGGGTGGCGCACTGCGCCGCCTGCTCGAAGAGCACTCGATCAGCGAGGATTCGGAACTGACGATCCGCCGTTCGATCGGCACCGATGGCCGCAGCCGCGCCTGGCTCAATGGTCAGACGGTACCGGTGCAGGTGCTGCGCGATGCCTGCGAGCTGCTGATCGACATCCACGGCCAGCATGAATTCCAATCCCTGGTGCGCCCGACCACGCAGCGCCAGCTGGTCGACAGCTTTGGGCGGCTCGAGTCGCTCGCAATCCAGGTGCGCAGCGCCCACGCCGGCTGGCTGACGCTGATGAGCCAGACACTGAAAGTCGAGGCTGCGGCGAGCGATCGCCATGCGCGCCTTGATCTGCTGCGCCATCAGGTGCAGGAACTCGATGCACTGGCGCTGATTGCCGGGGAGTTCACGGCCCTGAATGAGGAGCGCAGCCGCGTCCTCAACCGTGCGGTGCTCACCGGAGCTGTGCAGAACGCGCTCGCGGCCCTGTATGAGTCCGAGGAAGTGAGCGCACACAGCCTGCTGGCGCGCGCGATCGCGGCACTGCGTCCGATTGGCGATGCCGTGGACCCGACGCTCACCGCGGTGCCAGCGCTGCTTGAGGAAGCGGCCATCCGCATCAAGGAAGGCGCACAGAGCCTCTCGCGGTTCCTGGACTCCATTGATGCCGACCCGCAGCGCCAGGAAGCGATCGAGCGGCGCCTGGCCGCGATCGAGGAGCTGGCGCGCAAGCATCGCATTAAGCCCGAGGAGCTGCCGGCGCTGCATGAGAAGTTGCGCACCGATCTTTCGAATCTTGACAATGCGGCCACCGACCTTGTCACGCTGCGCAGCCAGGTCTCCGCGGCACTGGCCGGTTATCAGGAACTGGCGCGGCAACTCTCGGCACATCGCGCTACGGCTTCGCGGGCCTTGAGCAAGGAAGTGACAGCGCGCATGCAGGAGATGGGGATGCCCGGCGGCCGCTTCGTGATCGAACTGACGCCGCTCGAGAGCGTCGAGCCCTCGCCGCACGGCACCGATGCAGTGGAATTTCGTGTCAGCACCAACCCCGGTTCGCCACCGCGAGCCGTGGCCAAGATCGCTTCGGGCGGCGAACTCGCGCGCCTCTCGCTGGCGGTGCAGGTCACCTGCAGCAAGAATGCCGCGCCGTGCATGGTGTTCGATGAAGTGGACTCAGGGATCGGCGGGGCGGTGGCCGAGATCGTGGGTCGTCAGCTGCGCACGCTCGGCGCTGCCGGTGAGGTGCTTTGCGTAACGCACCTGCCGCAGGTCGCTGCTCAGGCCCATCAGCACCTGCGCGTCACGAAGATCACCGAAGGCCAGACGACGCGCATTGCGGTGACGGCGCTACGCGGCGCGGATCGCATCGAGGAGCTGGCGCGCATGCTGGGTGGCGTGGAAATCACCGCCCGCGCGCGGGCGCACGCACTCGAAATGTTGAACCGCGCAGCGGCCGTTCCGGATCCGGTGCCGACGCGCGCGCGTCGCGCCCCGGCACGCCGCCAGCCGGCCGGCTAACTCTCGCCGGCCGTGGCCCGCGCCTTGCGGGTCGGGCAGTCGACGCGTACGCAACGCCCGTAGAGCACCAGCGAGTGCTCCTCAATCCGAAACCCCAGGCGCTTGGCGACCGCTTCCTGGCGCGCCTCGATAATGGCCTCTGCGAACTCTTCCACCGCGCCACAGTCCATACACACGATATGATCGTGATGCGTTCCCTGATTGAGCTCGAACACGGCCATGCCGTCCTCGAAATGGTGCCGGGCCACGAGCCCTGCACCTTCGAACTGCGTGAGCACGCGATAGACCGTTGCCAGGCCGATGTCCTCGTTCGAGTCGATCAGCCGCTTGAAGATTTCCTCGGCCGAGAGGTGGCGCGTGCCGCTGCGTTCAAGGATCTCAAGGATCTTCAGACGCGGCAGCGTCACCTTGAGCCCCGCTTTCCTAAGATCCTTGCCTTCCATGCTGCACCCTGATCAATCCGGACCGGCTGACATCCGAGGATAGTACGGTATCATGTCCCTATGAATAGCCTGACGAGCCCTCGCGGCGCCGCACTGAATTTTCACCCCCGACGCCTGCAGCGCACCCTGTGGCTGGGCCTCGCCGCGGGGGCCAGCCTGCTGACCGGTTGCGTCTATCGCATGCCAATCCAGCAGGGCAACCATCTGGATGAGGCGACGATCAGCCAGGTGCTGCCGGGCATGACCCGAGTCCAGGTGCGTTACCTGCTGGGCACGCCGATGGACTACGATTACTACCTGAAAATGAGACGGCTGACTGAGCCGCTCACCGCACACGCCACGGTCTATTTCAACAAGAACAATCTGGTTGACCATGTGGTCAGCGATGTCAGTGGCAACGGCCTGGTGCCGCTGAGCAAGCGCAACGTCAACGCGCCCGGGGCCTGAGGCCGCTGGCGCGCCGGCGGGCGCGCTGCACCTGCAGGCGTCGCCGCTCACGCGGCTCGGTGGTCAGCGCTCGGTAGATTTCAATCCGATCGCCATCGGCCGGAATGTCGCTGAGCGCACAGCGCCGTCCCCACAGCCCGGCGACCGGCGCACTCCAGTCGATCGCAGAATCGCCCAGTGCGCTACGCGCGGCGGCAATCGCCTCGGCCACGCTCGCGGCGAGCGGCAGCACCAGTTCGCACAGGCGCACGCCCTCCTCAGTATCCACCGCGAGCAGACAACGCTTGGATTCCGGGGCCGTCACGGCAGCTGCTGGGCGCGCGCGACGAAAGCCGTGACCATGGCACTGGCAATGTCCTGGATCAGCGGCTCGATCAACGCGGCTTTGATCGGATTGGAGAACTGGAACTTCAATTTGAGTTCGATGCGGCAGCCATTCTGCCCAACCGGCGTCAGGCTCCAGCGGCCGGTGAGCTGCTTGAGCGGTCCCTCGACCAGCTCCATGTGCACGGCGCTGACCGGCTCGAGTCGGTTGCGTGTGGTCAGGTGGGTGTGCAGCAGGCCGCGGCGCACAGCGAGGCACACGACAATTTCCGAAGCTGATTCAGAGATCACTTCGACGCCGGTGCAGCCCGGGACGAACTGCGGGTAAGCGCGCACGTCATTCACCAGCCCATAGAGCACCGCGGGTGGCTTGTTGACGAGAGCGGTTCGCACCAGTTCAGGCATGGGTAGCCAGTTTGGAGGATCCGGCCGGATGGCTCAACACGACCGGGTACACTATCCGCATGGCTAAACCTGATTCCGCCCCGCGCCTGATCGCCGAGAACCGTAAGGCGCGCCACGAGTATTTCATCGAGGAGCGGCTTGAGGCGGGTCTGGCGCTCGCCGGCTGGGAAGTCAAATCGATGCGAGCGGGCCGCGCGCAGCTGGCCGAAGCCTACGTCTACATTCGCGACGGCGAGGCCTTCCTGTTCGGCGCGCACATTGCCCCGCTGCTGACAGCTTCCACTCATGTGCAGCCGGATCCGGTGCGTACGCGAAAGCTGCTGATGCACCGGAGCGAACTTGATCATCTGGTCGGTGCGGTTGAGCGGAAGGGCTACACGATCGTGCCGCTCGACCTGCACTGGAAAGCCGGGCGCGCAAAGCTGCTCGTGGGCCTCGCCAAGGGCAAGCAGAAGCAGGATAAGCGCGCCAGCGAGAAGGATCGGGACTGGGAGCGCTCACGCGCGCGGCTCCTGCGGCGCGGCTGAGACTCCCGCAGCGGCCTCCGTCACTGCAATCTGTGCACTGGGCCGCGAAATGGCCCGGCACGCCCGGGGCGCCATTTGGCGTATACTGAGCGCTGTCCTTTAACCGGGGGCGACCGGTTTCGACGTGGGTTACGAACCTTCAAGGGCGTGCCGAGGTGCAGTGAGCCTCGTTAAACTTTTCTGCAAACTTTAGTTGCCAACGACGACAACTACGCTCTAGCGGCCTAATCCCCGCTTAACCTCCGACCAGCCCGTGCCTATGCGACTGTATCGGGGGACGCGCTCATAGGATCGCGGGACATCGTGCTACAGGGTGTTCCCGTTAAGAGTTACTGTCGCTGGTTCGACGTCTTCCCTGCCATTCGGGTAGCGTTGGGCGAGAAACAAAGAAACGGCTACGCACGTAGAGCTTGAAGTCTAGGGCTTGCGGACGCGGGTTCAATTCCCGCCGCCTCCACCATTTGCTGGCTTTGGGCCAGTTCGATGACACAAATGACCCGCAGCGATGCGGGTTTTTTGTTTGAGGCGCTGGCACGATGGCCCTTGCTTGGCCCGCCTGCCGGACACGCGCTAGGCTGTGTCGCGATAAACCAAAATCGGGCGACGGTTGCGTGGCCCCGGGCCGCCGTAGGCCCAGCGCAATTGTCCACTCAGGGATGGGACAACTTGATGAATTGCGAATTTCTCATCGCGCGGTGGCGGACCATTGGGAAGGGGCACTGGCGCGAGCTCGCGGCAGGAATACTGCTGGGCGCCTCTGCCGCCGGCTGCGTCACGGCACCGACGGCGCAAAGCCCCGCAAGCCTGCCTGCTCGCACGGGCTCCGGAACCCTGATGTGGAACCACACCGGCAACAGCATACCGATCGAAGTCCGCGCCCTGGATGCGGAGGGGCGATTCCTGCCCGTCAGCGCTCCGGGCGCCGATGCGACCATTCTTCTGGTGTTTGCCCACTCTCCTTACGGCAAGGGATATGGCAAAGGATTCCAATTTCCGATGGCGGGGCGGGACACCATTTTCTTGAGGGCCCGCAGATTTGAGGATCTGGCGGCAAGCTCGGCGTCGCAGGCGATGGTGACCGGGGCCGTACTGGCCAGTGGCCTGCAGATCGCTCCCGCTGAAACTCATATTGCCCGTGTCTACTTGAGTCTGAAGACCCCATTGCTTCCGCCTTCGGATCTGGCCTTCTACAACGCAATTACGGAGCGGCGACTGCTGCTGATTTATTTTGATCGAGCTTGTTCGCTCCGCGGCACGGTGACCCACAGCAAAGCGCGGGATTTCACAGCCGAATCCTGGAATGTTGATGTTTACGGACCAGGGCTGCTGTGGATCGAGCGCAAGCAAAACACTGACGGCACATTTACCTGGACTCGCGCCCTGCCTGCTGTCGTACCGATGATCATCGCATCGCCGTCGGTGATCGACTATGCGCAGACCGACGTGCCAGGCATCGCGCTTGCGGCACACAACGTGCGATTAATCGCCGCTCGCCAAGGAGAGTGGATAGCCGCCGGCGAGAACTGCAAGGTGTGGAATAACGTTCCGAAGCCCAACGAGTCCGCCACCTGGAGCGGCGCCTGCCGAGGAGGCATTGGAGAGGGACCGGGCGTGCTGCTGTGGCAGCGTGACGATGCGCCGGAATCGCGCGACGAGGTCACGTTGAAGCGGGGAATGCCCACCGGACCGGGTTCCTATACAACTCCGGACGGCGAGCACTATGAGGGCAGTTACGTCAATGGGCGCAGCGACGGCCCTGGCACCATTACATGGCCGAACGGCGCCCGCTTCGACGGCATGTTTAGGGATGGCGTCATGAGCGGCTACGGCGTGTGGACCGGCCCGAACGGCGAACGCTACGAGGGCCTGTTCCGAAATGGAGCGCGCAATGGCAAAGGAACGGCGGTCAATGCAACCGGTGAGCGCTATGAAGGAGACTGGCTGGATGGGGTTCGCGAAGGCTTTGGAACTCAAACCTACGCAGACGGAGGCAGATACGAGGGGCAATGGCTCGACGATACGCCCGCGGGCCCGGGAACGCGCACCTGGGCCGATGGCAGCCGCTACAGCGGGGATTTCGTCGCCGGCGAGCCCGCGCATCCGGAGTTGATCATTCGCTGACTTGCGTCTGCGGTGGCGAGGTCCGGCTTCCGCCTGTCGGCACCGCAGGCGCCAGGCTTGTAGCGGGAAACATAGAGCGGTATCAGTCTGGATCGAGGGATCCAGAAACAGCGGGCCTTGCGGCGCTCGCCGACTACAGCAGCTAACGCCTCAGCGCAGCAGAGATGTCTTCTCTGCACCGCGCCAGCGCAACGCGGATGAGATGGGTTTGAGCCGGGGACCCGGCCTGCACAGGGCGAGCCGCCCTCATTGCGCGGCCGGCCGGGTCGACGCCCTCGCCCTGGCTTCAACACCGGCGATCCACTGATCATACTGGGTGGCCAAGTCGTCAGCCGACAGCCCTGAGCTCTGGAGTTCTGCCTTAAGCGCTGGGAGTTCGCCGGTCATAGACCAGCGTCTGGCCCGTTCTATTTGTCTGATCTCCTCACGGCAGCTTAGCGGACTACTCAAGTCGCGCGGCCCGCCCATTTCGACCATCATCAGTGCTGAGCGGTCCCGTCGAAGATCCGCAATGCGTTGAGCGGGCCAGCCGAGCCGCTCCGCCAATTGAACGCCGAGACTGAAATCGATCAGAGTCCGGCCGCTCGCAACCATGAGTTCAGCCAGAGCATTACAATCGTTCAAGACCTCTGCCGTGCCGTCGCCAAGGCTCGAGCATTCCCGGGCTGTTCTAAGGTAGGGAAGCGGCAAGGCGGCCTGAAAGCCAATCAGGCGGACGTCAACGTAGTATTGCTCTAGCGGCGTCAGGCCCGGTGGCATTGCCGTCGCGGCCACGGCCAGCAGCGAATCAGTGTCGCTATCAAAGTGCGAGGCGCTGGCGGCCTGATGCAGAGCCTCGGCTTCCGCAGCGGCGTCGTGGCGCTCGCTCGCCTCGGTCGCCAAATCAAGCCAGGGCACCGCGTTGCTTGGATCGATTTGTGTCCAGCCGCGCTCAGAGAGCTCAAGACAGTCGTCACTCGAATTCACCCGAAATTTACCGCATGAGCGGAGCGCCAGCGCATAGACAACCGGATCGGTAGATGCCGCCGCCAATCTCGCCAGAAAATTCAGTGCTGCGGGATCATCGGTATGCCTTGAACTCATTGCGCCGGTGCTTTGTAGCATCAGGCCCAGAGCCTGCTGGCGCGCGTCTGCACTTCGAACTAAAGCACTCTGCAGCTGCTCATTGGCCGCGATGACACGGGCCGCAAGGTCATTTTTTTCAGGCAAACCGTCGAGATCCCACTCAATGACAGGCCCTGCAGTGCACCCCTCTGCAACGTCCTCGTCCGCCAGCGTAGCGCCCTGTGCAAATCCGGACCGTGGACCGCTCTTGTCTTGTGAGCTCGCCACGTACCTGCTTGCGAGGGTACCCGGGGATGTTGTGGAAAAAAAGCGCCACCACCAGTACAAACTGGCGCCAAACAACAGGGCCAATGCGATAAGACTCGCCAGCCAGATCTTTGATCCGCGTGTACGTCCTTGCATACGCTTGTGCGTCCCGAGGGACAGCCCACCGTGGAGAATTATCAGGGCTACGGGAGCGGCTGTTACTCCCTATCCAGTATGCATTGCGCCTGAAGTCGGCGCCCTCACAGTCGGCTACCGAAGCACGCGCGGTCCTCCCTTTGACACCAGCGACACTATCGATCCCATTACCGGCCGCAGCGCCTACCCACGCGGCGCGTGAGGTGGCGCCTGCGTAAGGTCCACAGCAGGATCCGCTTTGGTGCCATCACGCACCATCGTGATTGCTTTAGGCAGCAGTAGGACCAGCGGTACCGCAATCAGCGAGGTGCCACCATTGAGCAGCACGAGATCGTGAAATGGCAGATGCAGCTTATCGATGGACAATGAACCGAGCCAGTTGCTGCCATAGAGGCAGAAATTACGAACCGACATCAGCAGCGAGAACCCAAGGGCCTCGCTCCCCGCAGGCGTCGCACGTACGCACAGATGCATGAACGCCACTTCGGCCATCGTATAACCAAAGCCATTGATGCTCTCGGCGATGCGCGCCTGCGTCGGCGAGGCATAGAACCAATAGCAGAAGTTCCCTATCGCACCGAATACAATGCACACCATCAGCAAGGTTCGCAGCGTGAAGCGCCGGCACAGGAATGCCCCGTAGAAAGCCGCAGCGATCATGCCGAAGCCGCCACTGAGAAACTGTAGCGTGCCCTGCGCTTCAGTCGTCATGTGCAGTTCATTCTGCTGAATGTAGAAGAGCGCCGTCAGCACGCCCGGCGCCATGTAGAACAGCGCCGCCAAACCGGCGGCGGCCCACATGGTGCGGGCGTGCCCAATGGCTCGAAATTGCTGGCGCGTCTCCTGCAGGATGCGGCTGGCCGAGGTCTGCCGCTTGGGTTCGCGCATGCACCACAACGCCACAGGGACAATCAGGAAGGCAATGCTGCCGCACGAAAGCGCCGTCCAGCCGATGGCAATCGAGCCCAGAAACCCACCGGCAGGGCCGGAGCAGAGAATCGAGAATTGCTCGGCGAGATTGCGCAGTGAGGTCAGGCGGCCCGAGCTTGCGCTCGCTTTGGCCGCCTCGACCATGTAGCCGCCGATGGCCGTGCTCGCAACTACCATCGCGGTGCTGATCAGCACGCACATGGCTAGCAAAGCGCCGTAGCGCATGGGCGTAAGCGCCAGCGCATACCAACACACCGCCGCCATCGTGCCACCAAGCATCAGGTAGCTCTTGCGCCGGCTGCCGAAGGCAGGCACAGCATCCTGGTACATGCCTATCAGGGGCTTGAAATACCAGGGCATCGTGGCCCAGAAGAAGAATGCCGCATTGGCGGAGCGATCTGCATGCAGCGTGTTTTTGAGCAGGTTCTGCAGCGGGATCCAGGCAAGGATCACATCCTGTGCGAGCGTGGTCGATATGACGCCGACAACTATCACAATGCCGGCGTAGATGAGGCTGCGGCCTTCGGCAGCTCGAGTGTCGACAGTTTGGGTGTCGACGGCTTGCATTACAGACATGGGCGCTCCTGTTGACCAGATCCGCTAGGGCGAGTCCCGACCAGAGACGCCACAGCTTCGAAGTCTTGAGTGCAGGGTGCATCATAGCCGACGGCGCCGCCTCACTTGCTGCCAAACCGCGCAACCTTGAGGGCTTTCACAGGCCGCATAGCGGATCTGCCGTTTACTGCAGTTTTGGCGCCGCTTGCCGGATTGCCAGCGGCCATGCGGCCCGGTAGAAGGATGGACGCCTGAGCCAGATTCGTCCCGACCCATCGGAGTTCCGCCTTGGAAGCCTTTCTGATCTCGCTGTCCACCGTTGCTCTTGCGGAGATGGGCGATCGCACCCAGCTGCTGGCCCTGATACTCGCGACACGTTTCCGCCAACCCCTGCCGATACTGGCTGGCATGCTCTGTGCGACCGTAGCCAACCACGCGGTAGCCGGACTTCTGGGTGTCTGGATCGGGCACCAGCTCAGCCCACGCATCCTCGATGCGGCGGTGGGCGTGAGCATGGTGGTGATGGCGCTGTGGATGCTGCGGCCGGATGCCGCGCCGGATGAGGATACGAAGCCCTCACGCCATGGCGCGTTTCTGACAACGCTGGTCACGTTTTTTCTGGCCGAGATCGGCGACAAGACCCAGATTGCCACGATGGCGCTGGCGGCCGGCTACTCGAATCTCTATGCCGTGGTGGCCGGCAGCAGCAGTGGTCTGCTGCTGGCCAACGCCCCGGTGGTTTTCCTGGGCAAACTGTTTGCGGAGCGCTTGCCAATGCGCGCGCTGCACTACGGCAGCTGCCTGCTGATGCTGGCCATCGGCGCCCTGTTTCTGCTGCGCCTGTGGCACGCGCCTGCAGGGTGAGGAATCAGTGCGATCCGAATGTACTGCCCGCGCGTTCTAGGGCTCGCCCGTCGTACCGAATTCGATGGGCGTCTTGGTATAGAAGACTTTGATCTGCTCCTCGGCCAGCCGCGCCATGAAACGCGCCAGCTCGTCGCTGCTCAGCGCCATCGTTACCTCGATGGGTTGATCGCCAAGCTCAAAGAAACGCGCCGAGTGTACCTGCGCGTGCTGTCCGTAGCCTTCGCTGACGCTGATCAGCGAAGCACCGCGAATGCCTAAGCGTTGTGCCTCCTCGAGCAGCCATTGTCCAATGGGTTTGCCCGCGTGCATGCGGTTGCGCAAGGTAAACAACGTCAGCTGAAAACCATTCATGAAGCACTCCGTGTCAGCTCAATTTGCGCCCGGCGGCGACCGAGGCGATGCCGAGTATCGTCATGGCCACCGAGCCGATCACGTGCGCGGAAATCGTCGCACCGGCCCAGGCGAGGCGCCCCTGCTGGATCAGGCTGGTGACTTCAGCCGAAAACGTCGAGAAGGTGGTCAACCCGCCGAGAAATCCGGTGATGATCAGCAAGCGCCACTCCGGGGCCAGCTCGTTGTGAATACCGAAGAACGCCACGGCGACGCCGATCAGGTAGCCGCCCACCAGGTTCGAGGTCAGCGTGCCGAGTGGCATCGTCGGA
>JBEKOK010000173.1:0-8023 GCA_049521875.1 Steroidobacteraceae bacterium | reverse complement strand
CGTGATATTTCCCCAAAGTTCGTCGCCGAATTCCTTAGCTACACGCACGAAAAAGCGCTGCTGTTTGCACATGAGATAAACGATTGGCTTGAGCAGCACGCCGGAGTTTCGTCAAAGTCGAAAGGAGAACCACGAAAAAGAAAACGTTTAGGAATGGCCTTATTCCCAATTTGCTCTGATCCGTAAAGGCTCGAATAGCCACAAAAGACCATCCGAACGTGACACCCACAAAGATGCGCAAGCCCGCCTCAATTAGCTCCCCAAAACCCAGCTCGAGCAGCCCTCCCATACAATCGTTGGCGCACGCAATGATGCCGCTCACGCAACTTTGTTTGAGATCGGGCTTGGGAGCTGGAGATCTGATCTCAGCTCTGAAGATGGCATTTGTTAGATCTTGCGCGACGGAAGTGCTGTCTACGGGCCGACTTAACTACTCAAGAATTGCCGCAATATCCGGGCTGACCAGAAAAGAAGTGCGGCAATTGCTCCAAGATAACGAGGACAGTTCCGTTATATCTGTCCAAAATCCATCACGACAGCGTACCGCGCGAGTTATTCACGGGTGGCGTAC
The DNA here is from genome assembly GCA_049521875.1 of Steroidobacteraceae bacterium. Lineage (GTDB taxonomy): Bacteria > Pseudomonadota > Gammaproteobacteria > Steroidobacterales > Steroidobacteraceae > FEN-1191. The sequence continues at coordinate 7,452 of JBEKOK010000173.1, read as the reverse complement.
CGATCCTCAATATCTGGATGAGTCGGGAGCACCCGCGGTACTACCAATATCAAGTGATCAGGTCAGCTTCTACTCCTTAGTAAAGCGCTATGGCGGAGACGTAACACCCGTTTCGGTGCTCAAAGAGCTTGAGAGAACAGGGTCGATAAGGCGTTTGGAGCCATCGTCAATCAGCCTGCGCAAAGCGAGCGTACGAATGAAGGGGTACAACAACGAAGCTCTTGTCGAGGCGAGTCTAAGGCTTCATGACTTGGGAACAAGCTTTCTGAAGGGTCTTGAAAGTCCTGATGCGCCGGTTTTCCATGGATTTCAAGAGTTGAAGGTTGACTCAGGGGACGCGGCGGCGTTGTTTCAAAAGACGTTTGCTGAACGAGGCGCATCCCTCTTGGCTGGTGTAGAACGCTGGATAGGTAGCCAGGCGCATATTAGGCCCAGAAAACTGCCGGAGAAGGACCTTAAGACGAGAGTTGGTATCGGAGTTTACCTAGTCAATGAAATGAGCAGCAGCCCAGCTTCCAAGGCTCGTTCCGGTACCCCTGAACGCCGAAAAAACAAAAGGAAGGGCTATTAGCCTAAGACTGCCTATTCAACTCGTCTCGAAGAGCTCGCCTCAAAATCTTTCCAACATTTGTCTTGGGAAGCTCGGTGCGGAAATAAATATGTCTAGGCATCTTGTACCCGGTCAGATACTTGTGGCAGTGCTTGATTAGATCCTCTGCGGTGAGCGCCGGGTCCTTCTTTACAACAAACAGAGCAACACTCTCACCGGATTTCTCATCCGGCTGCGCGACTGCAGCCACTTCGAGCACGCCGGGGTGCTTGGCTACCACGTCCTCGACTTCATTGGGGAAGACCTTAAATCCGGACACAATAATCATGTCCTTTTTTCTGTCCTCCAGGAATACATAGCCACGTTCGTCTATGCGTCCAATGTCTCCGGTCCGCAGCCAACCGTCGGGCAGCATGACCTGCGCGGTCTCTTCCGGGCGGTTCCAATAGCCACGCATAACCTGCGGTCCACGAACACATATCTCCCCCGAATTATTGATCCCGAGATCCACGCCGTCAGTATCGCGGATTGAAATCTCCGTCGACGGCACCGGCAGACCAACGGCCCCAGTGAATCCTACGCCGACCAGGGGGTTGACGCAGGCGACGGGGGAAGTTTCAGTGAGTCCCCAGCCTTGGGTGAGCGGGCACTTGGTCAGTTGCTCCCAGCGCTCGGCGACGGCCTGCTGCACGGCCATACCACCGCCGAGGGAAACAACAAGCTTGGAAAAATCAATCTTGTCGAACCCCGGTGTGTGCATCAGTGAATTAAACAGCGTGTTCACGCCCAGGAAGAACATCGGCGGGTGCGCGCGCAGATCCTTTACGAATGCCGGAAAATCCCGTGGATTCGTAATCAGCAAACCTGACCCGCCCAGAGAGACGAACAGCAGCAAATTGCCGGTCAGAGAAAAGATGTGGTAGAGCGGCAGTGCACACACGTAGGTGACATCGCTCAAGGCAACCTGCTGGAACCAGGCTCTGGATTGCACCAGATTCGCGACCATGTTGCCGTGTGTGAGCATCGCGCCCTTGGCAACACCGGTAGTACCACCGGTGTACTGCAGGAACGCAATATCCTCGTGGTTGACTTCAACCTTGTTCAGTTTCAGCGCCGAACCCGCGCTTAGCACGGTGTTGAAGCGCACAGCGCCCGGTATGTGCCAGCGCGGCACCTTGCGCAGCACATAGCGGAGCATGGCATTGACCACCCATCCTTTCGGGAATGCCAGCAAGTCGCCCACGGCCGTGACGACCACGTGTCGTATGTCAGTGTCGGGCAGCGCTTCGGACAACGTCGCAGCAAAGTTCTCGAGCACGACAATCGCGAGCGCGCCCGAATCCTTGAGCTGGTGCCGCAGTTCAACCGCTGTGTAGAGCGGATTGGTATTCACGATGGTAAGTCCCGCACGGAGCGCACCAAACATCGCTACCGGATACTGCAGGAGGTTGGGCATCATGATGGCGATGCGATCGCCGCGCTTGAGCCCCTGCGCCTGCAGCCATGCACCAAAGGCCGCAGACTGGTGGTCGAGTTCCGCATAACTGAACGACCGGCCCATATGCAGGAAGGCCGTGTGCTCACGAAACCGGGTCAGGCTCTGCTCGATCATCGCCGAAACCGAGGCAAACTCATTCGGATCAATGTCGGCAGGTGTACCCGGCGGATAACTCTTTAACCAAAACCTATCCATTCCCCCTCCCTTCTGTCTGCCGGATATTTTTATCAGCTCGACAGGCGATCGACTACGGGCTGCTGGCGTTCGCGCTGCGCAGCAGCGGCAGCAGTTTGGGCCAGACATTCTCCAGCAGCAGCGGCTGGCCGGTCTCATTTGGATGCAGCCCGTCAGCCTGCATCAGCTGGGGTTTGTCGGCAACCTTGTCCATCAGGAACGGTACCAAGGGCACATGAGAGGCCTCTGACACGCTGTCATAAACCTTGGCAAACGGGATCGTGTATTGCTCCCCATAATTGGGCGGCATGCGGATCCCGATCAGCAATACCTGGGCGCCGGCGTTCTGAGACAGCGTCACCATCCGCTGCAGATTGGTGCGCATACTGGCCACCGGAAGGCCGCGCAATCCGTCATTCGCGCCCAGCTCCAGCAGAACAAGGCGCGGGTGGTGAGCCGCCAGCGCTCGCGGCAACCGCCCGAGGCCACCGGCACTGGTTTCACCGCTCACGCTAGCGTTAATCACCTCAAATCCGTAACCTTCAGCGCTGAGCCGGCTCGAGAGCAGGCTCACCCAGCCCTTATCGATGCTGATGCCGTAACCGGCACTGAGGCTGTCACCGAATACCAGGATGACCGGGGCAGGCACTAGTGCTGCCTGTGCCGGTCCACAGAGCGTAGCGCACAGTGCGCTCAACAGGATGATGATGACTCGCGACATAGTGCTTTCTGCAGAGAATCTGACAAAGCAGGTTAGCAGCCCCGAGGGGCCGCTGACCATTGTGCGTGACATCAACTTCAGCATCGAGTCGCGAGCCACGGTCGCGATCGTCGGTCCTTCCGGAGCCGGTAAATCCACGCTGCTGGCACTGCTGGCCGGACTTGACCTGCCAAGCTCCGGCCGGGTACTGCTCGCAGGGCAGGATCTGAGTGCGCTTGATGAGGACGGACGAGCACGGCTGCGCGCCACCCGGGTAGGGTTCGTTTTTCAGGCCTTTCATCTCGTGCCTTCGCTGACCGCGCTCGAGAACGTCATGCTGCCGCTCGAGCTCGCGGGGCGCGCTGACGCGCCACGACTGGCCGCGGACATGCTGGGCCGCGTCGGCCTGGCACAGCGCCAGGGACATTACCCACGGCAGCTTTCGGGCGGCGAGCAACAGCGCGTGGCGCTGGCGCGGGCCTCGGTCGGGGAGCCGACGGTGCTGTTCGCCGATGAGCCGACCGGCAATCTGGATTCGGCCACCGGCGCACGCATCATTGAGCTGTGCTTCGAGCTCAATGCACAGGCCAGGACAACGCTGGTGCTGGTGACCCATGATCGGGCGCTCGCGGATCGCTGCGAACGCGTACTGAACATGGACGCGGGCGCTCTGGCGTGAGCTGGCCATGCTGCGTGCGCTGACTCTGGCACTTCGCTTCCTCGCGCGCGAGTGGCGCTCGGGCGAGCTTGCGGTGCTGCTGCTGTCGCTGACGGTATCGGTAGGCGCGCTGACCGGCGTTGGCTTCCTGGTGGATCGCATCGATCACGCTGTGCAGCTCCAGGCCCGCGAAGTACTGGCGGCTGACATGCGCCTGGAATCCGACGTCGCGCTTTCGCCAGCGACTGCGAGCGCCGCCGCCGGTGCGGGACTGCGCACCGCGCGCATTACCAGCACGCTCTCGGTGGTTTTTCATGGCGATGCCAGTCAGCTGGCCAACATACGCGCCGTAACGGACGGGTATCCATTGCGGGGCACGCTCACCGTCGCCGAACAGCCCTTTGCCGCGGGCACGGCAACGAGGGCTATTCCAGCGCCCGGGGAGGCGTGGGCCGATTCGCGGCTGGCCGCCGCGATCGGTGCGAGCACTGGCGATACGCTGTCGGTCGGCGCGCGCAAACTGCGTCTTGCGCGGATCCTGATTTCCCGCCCCGATCAGGGCTCGGCATTCGTGGACTTCGCGCCGGCGCTGCTGATCAATGATGCGGATCTGGCCAGCACCAAGCTGATTCAACCGGCCAGTCGCGCGCGCTACGCCTTGCTGCTGGCTGGCAACAATGCCGCACTGGAGCGCTACCGCGGGATCTTCCGCGATACGCGCGTGGCCGGTGAACGTCTGATGGATGTGGCCGATGCCAGCCCGCAGATCGGCGACGCCTCACGACGCGCCGGAAGGTTTCTGGCCTTTGCGAGTCTGGTCGCGGTACTGCTGTGCGCGGTCGCAGTCGCGATCAGCGCCCGCAGCTACGTCCGCTCGCACCTGGATGTGGTCGCGCTGATGAAAACCCTGGGTGCTACGCGACGCTTCGTACTGGGCGTCGCGCTGATCCAGCTGCTGGTGCTGGCCGTCGCCGCAACCGCCGTCGGGGCGGGCGCCGGGTGGCTCACCGAGGAATGGTTGCTGCATGTGCTTCGCGGACTGCTGCGCGCTGACCTGCCACGCGCCGGGTGGCGACCGGTATTCATCGGTCTGATCGTGGCGGTTGCGATGCTGATCGGCTTCGCGCTGCCCTCGCTGCTGCAACTCACGCGCGTGCCGGCACTGCGTGTACTGCGTCGCGATGCCGGCCCGCCGACTCCCGCGCTCTGGAGCGCTTTCCTGCCGGCGCTGCTGGCGGTCATCGCGGTGATCTACGGCACGCTCGGAGAGCTGCGCCTGAGCCTGTGGTTTGCGCTGGGGTTGCTGGCGGCGGTGGCGCTGCTGGCGCTTGCCGGCACGGCCCTGGTGACGCTTGCCGGTCGCGTTCGCGGTGGCATGGCCGTCGCCTGGCGCTATGGCATTGCCTCGCTGGCGCGACGTCGCGCCGAGAGTGTCACGCTGATTGTGGCCTTCGGTCTGGGTGTGCTGTTGCTGCTGATTCTGACGCTGATGCGCCGCGACCTGGTGGATCAGTGGCGCACCAGCCTGCCAGCCACCGCGCCGAACTATTTCTTCGTCAACATCCCCACGGATGAGCGCGATGCCTTTGTCGCACAGCTGCGGCTGCAGGGCGCGCAGCTCGAGCGCCTGCTGCCGATGATCCGCGGCCGCCTGACGGCCATCAACGGCCACAAGGTCAGCGAGATGCGCTTTAAGGGCCCGCGCGGTGACGGCTTCGCCGATCGCGAACAGAACCTGACCTGGTCGGATGAACTGGGAGACGACAACCGCATCACCGCGGGACGCTGGTGGACTGCTGCCGATACGGGCGCCCACCTCGTGTCGCTGGCGAGCGAGTATCAGGAGGCGCTCGGCCTGCAGCTTGGCGATACGCTGCACTTCGCGATCGCGGGCGAGGAACTGGATGTGAAGGTCGCGAGCTTTCGCCAGGTCAAATGGGATAGCTTTCGCCCGAATTTCTTCATCGTGTTTCCACCCGGACTGCTGGATGGCAGCGCCGGAACCTACATGACCAGCGCCTACTTCCAGCCGCGCACTGCCGGGGCGATGGCGGCGCTGGTGCAGCGCTTTCCGGAAGTCTCGATCTTCAATGTCGGAGATCTGCTGGCACAGGTGCGCGCGGTGATCGACAAGGCGGTGACCGCGGTGCAGAGCGTTTTTGTCTTTACGGTGCTTGCGGGACTGACCGTGCTGCTGGCTGCGGTGCAGGCGAGCCGTGATGAGCGCCGCCAGGAAACCGCAGTGCTGCGGGTGCTGGGTGCAGCCCGTCGCACGATCCTCATCAGTGTGCTCAGTGAGTTTTCGGCCGTGGGGCTGCTGGCCGGCGTGCTGGCCGCCTCAGGCGCTGCCGCAGGCGGCTTCGCGCTCGCGCACCAGCTGGGGCTTAAGTACCGCTTTGATCTGCTGGTGTGGTTTGCCGGTGTGTTCGCGACCGTGCTGATCGTTGGCTACGGCGGCTGGGCTGCTGCGCGCTCGATCATCAATCAGCCGCCGCATTCGGCGCTGAACTGAGCTGGCTGCGATCGGGCGGAGCGCGGCTCAGTGCCGGATGCCGATCGTGGTCCAGGCCTGCGGGATCACATCACCGTAGAGAGTCAGACCCTCAAGCGTGATCTGGTAATCGCCGGGTCCGAGCGCTGAACTATTCAATGCCAGACGCACGATGCCGTTGGAATCACGCAGCTGGTTGTACAACACCTCGACACGTCCCTGATCGATACGATCGATACTGACGCGATAGGCGGTGTACTTGGACCAGGACATGTCGATCTTGAAATCGGCCATCTGAGTCTGTGAGCCGCCAACCACGGCCACCGGATTGCGCGAGGGCGCCGTGCGGCTGGGGACGATCGGGAACTGGCCGGTGGAGGTCGCCGGTTCGAGCGGCTGATCCAGGATGCGCTGTTGAGCCACGGCCAACGCGTGCGAGCGCTGCGCGAGCCGGCCATCGAGCACCAGCGCCAGGATCCCAAAGCCTGCGGCAGCCAGCGCCAGCCCAATGAAGAACGGCAGCTTGGCCCACCAGGCCGGAGGCTCGGGCTCCCACGGCAGCGCGATGCCGCCGGCCTCGAGCAAGCGCAATCCCTGGTGGACGCGCCCCGCGAGGCCCAGCTCATCGAGCAGGTGCGGATTCTGGCGGCAAAACACTTCGAAATCCTGGGCGCCCTTGAGCGGCAGGCGTCCTGCCAGGTAGCGCTCGACGATCTGGTTGCGCTCGATGAACTCACGGTCCATCGCGTGCGAGGCCGGCACTGAGGGCAGCAGCGTCGCGCCAGGCCGCGCAGGAGCGGTCGAGTCAGCGGGCTGCGGATTGAGGGTGGCAAGTTGTTGCATGGTAATACCGCGCCCCTATCGTGCCTGCGGGCCTCAGGCAGGCGCGCGGCTCAGCTCACAGTTCTGCGGACGGCTGTGCAGGAGCGCGAAGCAGTTCACATTTTACAATGACTGGCTGTGCTGTTTCTCAGCGGATCCGGGCCATACTATGCTCAGAATGTTCTGGCACACCGGCTTCGAAATGGGGCCGGTGGCGTCAGCGCACTTATCCGACCGGCGTCACTCTATACACGACAGACTTATGGGCGATTCGAACGACAGGGACCGGGAATCACGACGCAGGCCCAAGCCATTGGACCGGCCGGGCGCCGTTGAGCACGACAAGCGTGGCAATGCCGTGTGGAAGTGGGCCGTGGACTCGGGTCGCGATATGCTCGACTCGACCTCGAAACTGCTCAAGCGACTGGAAGTCCCGGGACTGTCGATCGATGGTACGGATCCGGCGATCGAGACGCTGAGCGTGGATCGCCACGCGGGCTATGATCCTTATGGCACCAACCGGCCCAAGCGTCCGGCGAGCCACAGTGCGGCGCCCGCC
>JBEKOK010000172.1:0-8030 GCA_049521875.1 Steroidobacteraceae bacterium | reverse complement strand
TGACCGGTCGCGAAGAGCACGTGGTGTTCGCCTTGCCGCGGGCGCTGCGCCCGCGAGAACCTGGTTCCCCGACGACGAGCTAGGTGTCATACCGCACACACTTTCTCGTGGTTTGCGGTTCTGCAGCGTCGGACTGGCTCGGCGGAACCGGATGGCTATAATCAGCGTATGTCACACGCCGCTGGGTCTGCTGGGGTCACAGGATCAGAAGTCGCAAGGCGTCTTCAAGCCTGCGGCATACGGGCGACCGAACAGCGCTTGCGGATTGCCAAGGTACTTCTTGCTGCGCCGCAACATCTATCCGCGGAGCAGATTACCGAGGCGCTCGAGAGCCTCGGAGGCCATGTCTCGAAGGCCACGGTCTACAACACGCTGAACCTGTTCGCGAAGCACGGCCTGATCCGGCAGCTGAACGTGGATGGCCTGCGCGCGTGGTTCGATTCCAACGTGGAGGCGCACTACCACTTCCACGACCAGGACACCGGGCAGCTGAGCGACCTGGCGCTGCCGGAAGTGGAGTTCGCCAAACTGCCGCCGCCGCCGCCCGGCATGGAATTCGCGGGCATCGATCTGGTCATCCGACTGCGTCGCAGAGCCTGAAAGCCCGCGTTGCCTGCGCTGCGTGGGCTGACTAGAATGCCGCGCTTCAAATCAGGGCCCACCTCATTGCCGGAGTAGCTCAGTTGGTAGAGCGGCGCATTCGTAATGCGTAGGTCGTAGGTTCGATTCCTATCTCCGGCACCATAATTTCCTTGGTTCTTACCGAGCGCATCGGTAACTTGGGCTTCTTTCTTGCCGGGTTCCTGCACCGTTATTGCCGCTGTGCCGGTCACTATGCCCACAGCATCGGCCCAGGGTTTGTGAATTCTTGCGGTCCATCGGAGACAGCTAGTATCGTGCCAGCGTCCCTTGCCGAACTTCTGCGCGCTCGTCTAGACCCGCCCAGCTACCCTCAATAGTCCAGAAGGAGAACTAAAATGAAGCGACCAGGAATCCACAATACCCTCTTGCTATCGGGCCTTTCGGCAACGGCGCTATATGCGGCACAGCCCCCGGACCCGGTTGGGAGCCTTGAAAACAGCACCGCCGTAGGCGCAGGTGCCCTGGCCAGCCTTAGTGCGTCCTCGTGTAAGAACCTAGAGGGTGTCTTATGCAGCTACGGCAATACGGCCGTGGGTATCAACGCGCTGTCGCTCAATTCCTCCGGCGCTGGCAATACCGCCGTCGGTTCGTATGCGCTTAAGAGCAACACGACAGGTCTTTACAACACCGCCGTCGGTGCCTACTCGCTGTTCAACACCAGCGCTGCTGGCGATAACAACGGCAACGGCAATAACAACACGGGTCTCGGCTACGGCTCGCTGTACGCAAACACGAGCGGAAAACAGAATACGGGCCTCGGGTCCGAGGCGCTGACCGCCAATACCACCGGATCCCGCAATACAGCGGTGGGAGCCGAATCTCTCGCCAGCAACACTTCCGGCTATTACAGCACCGCCCTTGGATTCTGGTCGCTGCAGTTCAACACCACCGGGTACAGCAACACGGGGCTGGGCAGCTACACGTTGCGGCATAACACCACCGGCTACAACAACACGGCCGCCGGCTCGAATTCGTTGACGAACACCACCACCGGCTACAACAACACGGCGGCCGGAATCGGCTCGCTCTACAACAACACGACGGGTTTCGATAACACGGCCGTGGGCGGCCACGCCCTGGAAACCAGCACGGTGGGCTATGACAACAATGCGATGGGATATAACGCGCTGGAATCCAACACGACCGGCTATAACAACAATGCCCAAGGCAGTTTCGCGCTCACTGCAAATACGACCGGCTACGGCAACAGCGCGATGGGCGCCAACTCGCTGCTGAATCTGACCACTGGCTGGCGCAACGTCGGTGTGGGCAACAACACCGGCACTGTTCTGACCACCGGGACCTACAACATCGACATCGGCTGGGGCGTGGGGGCCAGCGGCACCGCGGCAGAAACCGGTGTCATACGCATAGGCGACCCTTCCGTGGCCACGAGCGGTGGCTTCAGCTACACGACCTATATTGCGGGCATTTCGACCAGCCAGATCACCGGCGCAGCGGTCTACGTAACCGCTGCGGGACAGCTTGGTGTTCTGGCGTCCTCTGAGCGCTATAAGAGCGAAATCAGCCCGATGCCAGCGCAAAGCACACGGCTGCAGCAATTGCGGCCGGTGACCTTTCACCTCAGGAACGAGCCACAGGGTAACCTGCAGTACGGTCTGATCGCCGAGGAAGTGGACAAGGTGTATCCGGAACTTGTGATCCGTGACGAGCAAGGTCAGGTGCAGGGGGTGCGCTATGACGAACTTGCCCCGATCCTGCTCAACCAGGTGCAGCAGGAAGAACAACGGCTCGCGCTACAGGAGCAGCAGCTGGCCTCCGAACACGAGGCGCTGCTGGATGAGCGTGCGCAGCGCATCAAGGTGCAGCAGGAGGAGCGCGCGCTGATCGCAGCGCAGGCGGCGGACGCGCGCGAGCTCAGGCAGCAGATGGCGGAGGTCCAGCAGCTCAAAGTCACACTGGAATCGGAGCTCGACAGGCTGCACTTGATGAACGATCAGCTCACGATGCGATAAACGAGCGGTGCGCGCCAGCAGCTCGGGCGCCGCGGCGTGCGCGGCGCCGGCTTGATGCGCGGGTGGTCTGATGCTGCGCGCCCCAGCTGTGCGGGCGGGCGATTTGTCAGAGGTAGGCCTACAAGCCAGCCTGCTGACGGCGGCTGCCGGCGATCAGCGCGCGCTTGACCGCGTACGCTGACTTCGAGGACAGTCTGCAGTCACCCCTGTGCGAGTGGCGGCTATGAATAAGCGCATCTACTTTCTGGCCGGACTGCCGCGCAGCGGCTCGACGCTGCTTGCCAATATTCTGGCGCAGAATCCGGGCTTCTATGTCACGCCGACCTCGGGCATCGTCGACATGCTGGTGCAGGTGCGCAACGCCTGGGACCGGAACGACGCCTTCCAGGCCACACAGCGTGAACTGAGCGAAGCCAGCAAGGAACGTGTCCTGCGGGCCATGCTCGAAGCCTACTTCGCGCACACTGACCGCCCGGTTTGCCTCGACAAGAATCGCTACTGGGCGGAGTTTCTGGAGATGGCGTCGGCACTGGTTGGCGGGCGCGAGCACGTCAGGGTGCTCGTGACGGTGCGCGACCTTCGCGACGTGCTGGCTTCCTTTGAGCAGCTTTATCGCAAGACCTCGGCGTTTGGCGAAGTACAGACCGATCCGGCGGCGGCAGTCAAATTCAGGACTGCGCAGGGGCGCGTCGAGACCTTCATTGATGCCGTGCAGCCGGTGGGCCGGGCCTACATCGCGATCCGCGATGCGATGACGCGCGGCTGGAAGGACTGCATGCATTTCGTGGACTATGAGGATCTAACCCGGCGACCCAAGCAGACGCTTGCGGCTGTTTACGGGTTTCTCGCTGAGCCGGCGCACGAACACGATTTTGAGCACGTCGAGCAGGTGACGTTCGAAGATGATTTTGTATATGGATTCAAGGACCTGCACAGGATCCGGCAGAAGGTGAGCCCGCAGGCCCCGCAGTGGCCACAGGTCTTCGATGATTCGGTATTCCAGAGCCCCGCGTGGAAGACGGTGGAAAATGCCGCAACTTTCTGGAAGCACGAGCACAGTAAGAAGTAATTGCCTGCGGCGTGGATCGTTTGTGGCTCGCGGGTACTGTCTCCGGCAGCAAAATTTTGAATATTTTTCCTGGGCCGGGCGCCCTCCGGCCCCTCTCCAGCGGCCGCTGGCGTCCGATTGGGCCCGCAAGTCTCAGGCGCAATCCGCCAGATCTTCCTCTTCCGGCTGCGGGTCGATAGGCGCGAACAAGGCGTTATCCGAGGCAATCTGCTGACCCATCCAGACAATTTTGTTCCACTCGCCTTCATTTAGGCTGGCGCGCTCCTGGGCGATTTTCTGAACAACATCTAGAAATCCCTGACGGTTGCTCGCGGCAGCAGCGAAATAGGTTTCCAGCAGCTTCATTTGCAGGTCCCGACGATGCGGCTCACGTGCCGTGGCGCTCTTCAGCGCGTCGACGAGGCTGGTGCGGCGTTCCTTGAACGCGACGTTTTCGTGCAGGGCGCTCGGCATCTGAACGTGCTGCACCATCACGTCAAGATCGAGCAAGTTGTAATCGAGCTTGGTCGCATCGGCGCCTGCCTTAATCGCAGGCGTGGCAGTCTCCGGGATGCCAGGCGCCGGCGTCGTCGATTCGAGGATCCCGACGACGGCCGCCGCATCGACCGGCATCATCTCGATGGTGGGATCATCAACGCAATGCTGCGCCGGGGCCGGAAGTCTGACCGTCTGGTCCGTATCGCGGAACTCCGTGGTCGCGTCGAGGCCGTCGTTGCCTTGCAACTGATAGGATAGTTCCAGCTTCTCGAGGTCTATCGTGTACTTGGGATTGGCCGCCCTGTCGGGCTCGGTCGAGAGGCTGATTTGCCGGCGGGCCAATGCGTCGGCGACCCATTGCCGCTCACCGGTCTCGGCATTCAACGCCGGTACGGAAGGGGTATCGTGTGCTTGCTGCGGAACGATCTGCGGTTCCACAGGGACTGGCACACTGGGCTCCGCCACCGCGCACACGGCGGCTTGTGCGCTCACTTGCGCGGGCGCGGGATCTTGCAATTTGGGTTCGAGCGGCGAGCGCTGCGGCTGGCGCTCGCGCTGCCGGCGCCAGGCGTAGATGCCGAAGGCGGCGGCCGCAAACGCCAGAATCGCCGCGATTCTCGAGCCGAGCCCCGCTCCGGACTTGGCGAGCGCAGGAGCTTCCGCCGCCGGTGATATCTCGGCAAGGCTCGATCGCGCCTGCGTCCGGACTAACGCATCGTGCCCACCATCGAACGGCTCCGGCAACTCGCTGGGCCCACTCTCCGGCTGCTGGAGTCTGCGATCGAGGGCCGCCTGAGCAGTAGCGACTGCCTCGGCGGCGGTGCGCCGAGCACTCTGCGCATCTGCGATCGCTGCGGCCAGCGATTCGCTGCTGCCAGCTGCTGGCCGGCTCCGCACCGCGGACTTGCGGGTCGAAGCGACCGGCGCTTCAACAGTCGGCGCCACGGATTGGATTGGGCTCCCAATTGGGATCGATGCGTGCCAAGCCTGCATCTGCGCGGCAACATCGCGGTTGGCGTTGGCGGCGGAAATGGCCGAGACCTCGATGGCTGATGGAATCGTCAGCACCGCGCCTCGGCGCAGCCGGTTGATATTGCCCTCGAAGGCATTCGGGTTCGCGCGGAAAATAGCCATCATCATCTTTTTCAGATCGGCATCGGAACGCGCGCCGACGCGCCAGGCGACGCCGCGCAGTGTCGCCTTCGCGCCGATTCTGATCGTCTTGCGCGCAGCCGGCTCGCCGGCCGTCGTGCTTGCCTTTTCCAAGGCCGCTGCAACCTTGACCGTGGCAGTCGAGTTTTCGATGAGGGCACTGGACACCGCCGGCCGTACGCTGAGCGGGACCGTGTAGCTCGCGGGTACGCCCGCGACGGCTCTTGCGACTGGCGCGATAGGGTGGAAACCAGGTGGGTCGAGTAGCAGAGTGTAGTGACGGATCACTTCGCCACCGCGCCAGCGCAGATCAACCAACATGTCGAGTACCGGCTCGGTGCAGGCGTCCGTGGTACGAATCGTGAGCAGCACCCGTCCGCTGCCGTCATGAGAAATCTTCAGTGCAACGGTGGACAAGAACGCGGGGCGGTCGACCCCAAAGTGCGCAAAGGTTTCCGGATTGGCAATCGAAGCGGTGATGCCAGCCAGGTCCTCCGCGGTCGCCCCGATGATGTCAATGTCGGCCGCCAGCGGCTCGTTAAGAGCGGAAACGAGATGAATCTCGCCCAGGCCAAGCGCCTGGGCCGCGCCCGGCAGCGCAAGAGCCATCATCAAGGTTAAGGCGGTCTTGCCACGCGGCATTCTCTGCTCCAAACAATCCAGCAACCAGGCAAGGTCAATCTATTCGATTGAGGGAGATGCTCGATACGAGCGAGTGCCCGGACTTCGACGCAGTTCACGCATATATCACAGTGAACAATCCCTGGTTTTACGGACGTACCGCACATCGGGGTTTCCGGGGCCTCGCACCGTTGCTGGCACGGCGCGCAGTCGAACATCGGCAAGGTGCCCTTAAATTGGAAGCGTAAAATCGCATGATCGGATCTGCGTCACACAGGCAAATCAGAGGCTGAGGTCTCGGCCCCGCTCACCGTTAACCGGCCGCCGCTGCCGCCAGTTCCCGCGGTCGGTGAGCTGGCCGGCCAGTTCCATTTAACCGAATCTCCTTAGTGGTTTCCTGCGAAGCGTCACGGCCACGGTTGGCTTAGCTGCCGGATCGTCCAACCAGCCGGGGCGGTATACTGTCCAAACACGCCTGGGAAGGCGGGCGTTTGCCATTGAGGGCAGCGGAGCCATGGAAACAAGGCGACTTACCGCCGGATGTGTGCCCGCTCTCCGGTCTTCAATTATCACTGCAGCATTTTCGCCCGTAGCCTTTGCCGTGCCTGCGAATAATAAAGTTCAACAGACAGGGAGAACGCCCATGAATCGATTCGGCATCCGCAGCCTCATTGCGATCTTGGCGCTCTCGTCAGTCGCGCAGTTCGCCTATGCACAGACGCCGGTCTGCGCGGCGCCGGGTTGCAACTCGGTCACTAGCGACGACCTTGCCAACACGGCTTCTGGCACCGGAGCTCTGCAGAGCGTCGAGGCGAGTGGCGGCGACTACAACTCCGCCCTCGGGTACCAAGCGCTCAAATCCAACACGACCGGGGGCAGCAACACCGCCACCGGGTATTTGGCGCTCACGGCCAACACGACCGGTGAGCTAAACAGCGCCGCCGGGACCAACGCGCTCTCTTCCAACACGACCGGCAACTTCAACACGGCGGTTGGAGGCTCGACGTTGGGCAGCAACACGAGCGGCAACAACAACACCGCTACCGGGTTCGCGGCTCTCTATGCCAACACTGCTGACGGCAACACCGCCACTGGGTATGAGGCGCTTACGCTCAACACGACTGGCTCCTACAACACCGCCGCCGGGGACCAGGCGCTGGACTACAACACCGTCGGCGACTTCAATGCCGCCTTCGGCGCCAGCGCGCTCTTTTCCAACTCAAGCGGCAACAACAACACCGCCACCGGCTTCGCCGCGCTCAATTTCAACTCAAGCGGCAACAACAACGTCGCCGTCGGGTACTGGGCGCTACACAGCAACGCCAGCGGCATCGAAAACACCGCTTCCGGCGCAAATGCGCTGGACTCGAATAATTCCGGCAACGACAACGTCGCCAGTGGCTACCAGGCGCTGTACTCAAACAGCACCGGCTTTGATAACAATGCGATGGGCGGTTATGCCCTGTACTCCAACGTCGGCCCCACCGAGAGCCTGGCGGATGGGGGCAGCTACAACAACGCGATGGGCTACTACGCGCTCTACAGCAACCAGACTGGCTATAACAACAATGCGCAGGGCAGCTATGCGCTGTCGAGTAACACCACCGGTTACGGCAACAGCGCGATGGGTGCCAATTCGCTGCTGAATCTCACGACGGGCTGGCGCAACGTCGGCGTGGGCAACAACACAGGTACTGTGCTGACGAGCGGGAACTACAACATCGACATTGGCTGGGGGGTGGGCGCGAGCGGCGCGGCCACGGAAAGCGGCGTCATACGCATAGGCGATCCGATGGTCGCCACGAACAATAGCTTCAGCTATACCACGTATATCGCGGGTATATCCTCCAGCAAGATCACCGGCGCAGCAGTCTATGTCACCGCCTCGGGCCAGCTCGGGGTGCTGGCTTCCTCCGAGCGCTATAAGAGCGATATTACTTCGCTGAGCTCCAGCACCGCGAAGCTCCAGCAGCTTCGGCCCGTGACTTTTCACCTCAAGAGCGAACCCAGCGGGGCATTGCAGTACGGACTGATTGCCGAGGAAGTTGACAAGGTTTATCCGGAACTTGTGATTCGCGACGACAAGGGCCAGA
>JBEKOK010000171.1:0-10234 GCA_049521875.1 Steroidobacteraceae bacterium | reverse complement strand
GGGAACCTTGCGGGGTTTCGGGTGTACCGGCCGAATCACGGGTGTTCGTCCGTAGCAGAAATTTCTGCGGTGGACGTTGATGGGGCCACACGCGACATATGACAGCATATAGCCAGTACCAACACGATTCCGGATATGCCGGGCGCCGAATGATGGTGTTCGTCGGCATCGTGATCATCCACCTGCTGATGATCTGGGCGTTTGCCAGCGGACTTGCCCACCGCGTCATCGCACAGATGACCCAAGACGTCAAAGTCAACATTATCGACGTCCAGAAGAAAGATGAGAAACCACCACCGCCCCCGAAACAGGATTTAGAGAAGCCGCCTCCGGTCCAGGTCCCACCGCCGATCGTCAATATCTCGATTCCTGTCGAAGCGCCGGCAATGGTCGTTTCCGACAAGCCGCCGCCGCCACCGCCGACGCATGCGATTGCGCCGCCAACGCCTTCTACGCCGATGCAGTTCGTGCGCCCGCCGAATCCGGATGATTATTATCCTGAACAGTCCAAGCGTGCCGAAGAGACCGGCTCGGTCATTATTCAGGTATGCGTAGCGCCGAACGGCAAGCTCGATGGTGATCCGGTGGTGCAGACCAGTTCGGGTTACTCGCGACTCGATGCGGCCGCGGTCGCCATGTTCAAGGACCAGAAATACAAGGCTGGTATTTTGAATGGCGCGCCGATCCGCTCGTGCAAGCCATTCAAGACGACCTTCAAGATCAAGAGTTGATTGGCGCGGGTCGCTTGCGACCCGCGCTTCGTTTCAGATTGGGTTTCAGGTTTTTATAATAGTAATCCCGGTCTAAACCACCGGAACATGCGCTAAAGAGGACGACCATGGAAAACGCTGCCGCCGCCGCCACTGTCACTGCCAACCCGTACGGACTACTGCCGCTGTGGGTCAATGGAAACAACGTGACACGCTTTGTACTCGTTGTGCTTGTCGTGATGTCACTGGGCTCATGGTTCATTATTTTTGTGAAGCTGTGGGACCAGAGCAAGCTCAAGAAGTCCGCCAAGATTGTTGAGAAGCAGTTCTGGACTGCGCCGTCGATCAAGGACGGCGTCGAGCGCCTCAAGAAGGGCGACGACTTCCGCTTCATCGCCGAGGACGGCCTGCGCGCGGTATCGCACCACGACGGTCGCCTGACGGATCGCATTGATCTGCACGAGTGGATCACGATGTCGCTGCAGCGCGCCACCGAAGCGGTCAACGGCAAGCTCTCGGGCGGTCTCGCCTTCCTCGCCACGGTCGGTTCGGTCTCGCCCTTCGTCGGCCTGTTCGGCACGGTCATGGGCATCCTCCAGGCGCTGATCGCGATCGGCGTGGCCGGTCAGGCCAGTATCGACAAGGTCGCAGGCCCGGTCGGCGAGGCGCTGATCATGACGGCCATCGGTCTGGCGGTCGCGGTACCCGCGGTGCTGGGCTACAACTGGCTGCTGCGTCGCAATAAGGGCATCCAGGACGACATCAAGAACTTCTCAAGCGATCTGCATGCCTATCTGGTCGGTGGCGCCCGGGTCGGCGGCCCGAGCGGTGACATGGCAGCTGTGGCTCCGCGCAAGGCCTGAGCACGGCCCAATCGGGGGCATTTGTTACAGGACCCGTTAACGGGTTTGGAACCGGCAGTCATCCGGCCCGCGAGGGCCGGAGCAGAGGTTGAGGAAGATGGCGACTAACATTCGGGTTGATGACGAGGAAGAGAATGCCGTGATGTCGGAGATCAACACGACGCCGCTCGTGGACGTCATGTTGGTGCTGCTGATCATCTTCCTGATCACGATTCCGGTCATCACGAAGACCGTGCCGGTGGTGTTGCCCAAGGCGGTCAACATTCCGACGGTTACCAAGCCGGAAAACATTACGATTGCGGTCGATAAGGACGGGAACATCTACTGGAACAACGCGCTGATGCCGGACCGTGATGCGTTAATCCAGAAGGTTGCAGCCGAGGCTGTCAAAGTGCCACAGCCTGAATTCCACATCCGCGGCGATCACGAGGCGCGTTACGAGGCCATCGGCCGGGTGCTCTATTCGATCCAGCGCGGCGGTATCGTGAAGGTGGGCTTCATTACCGAACCGGACCGCGGCATGGGCCGCTAGGTACAGCGGCAGGCGCGCGGCATACCAGCTCATTTAAGATTACCGATGAACACGCACAAGGTTTAAGGGAAACAACGTCATGTCAATGAGTATGGCAACAGACGCACGCGGTCAAGCTCGACATGCCCATACCGCAGGACAACCCACCGCCGCCGCTCGTGCTGCCAGAAGTGCTGAACATCGACATCGATTTTGATGACAGCATCTTCTACAACGGCAACAAGGTCTCGCTGGATGATCTGCCCGGCTACTTCCAGCAGGAAGCAGCCAAGGTGCCGCAGCCGGAAATCCACCTGCGACCCGAGAAGCGTTCCCATTACGACACCACCGCCAAGGTGCTGGCCGCCGCGCAGCGCAATGGCATGACCAAGATCGGGTTCGTCAACACTACGGAATTCGCGCAATAATCTGTCCTTGCGAGTCGCTTGGGTCGCCGCGAGGCGGGACCCAGACATGCAGGAGGAAGTGGGGTGGCGCTCAGGCCCTGGCGCCAGGCCAGTGATCGGCCCGGCTGCCGGAGCATGGCAATACTTGCAAAGCATGGCAGCCGCTGGCTGCAGCAGGTATGCCCCGGAGGGGCAACGCCCGTTTTAAAGATACCAACAGCATGGAACCCGTGTGGTAACCATTGCTCTAAAATAGATGAGGCCGGGGGCCATGGACCGAATGCAATTAGCAGGTACCTTCGCATGAGGATGAGCATGATTCGCAAATTTTTCGGTGCAGCGTCGCTCACGGCGCTGCTGATCCTGTCCGGCCACGCACTGGCGGCCGATGCGCCCAACGTCAGCGGCAAGCTGGCCAAGGACTTCAGCGACGCGCAGGATGCCCTCAAGGCCAAGAAGTACCCCGACGTCATCGCGAAGATCAAGGCCATCCAGGCCAACCCGGAACCCAAGACGGCCTACGACACCTATGTCGCCAACGAATTTCTGCTGCAGTCCTACAGCGCCCTCAGTGATTCGACCAACATCGAGCAGCCGCTCGAGATCGTAGCGGCCTCCGAGTACACGCCGGCGGCGCAGAAGCCAACCCTCTACCGCTCGCTCGCCTCGCTCAACTTCCAGGCCAAGAACTACGAAAAGGCGATCGAGTTTACCCAGAAGACGATTGCGCTCGGTGACAACACCGAAGACATCAATCAGATGCTGGCCAGCGCCTACTACCTCAGCAACAAGTACAAGGAAGCACTTGCGATCTGGCAGGACATGGTCAGCAAGGCCGAGGCGGCCGGCAAGAAGCCCGATGAGAAGACGCTGAAGCTGATCTGGCAGACCAGCGTACAACTGAAGGACGATGCGGCCCAGGGCAAGGTGATCGAGAAGCTCGTGGCCGACTATCCGAAGCCTGAGTACTGGCAGAACGCGATGGTCTCGCTGAAGACCTCCGATATTCACGATGACCGGCTGCTGCTGAACATCTACCGCCTCAAGAGTGAAGTCGGCGTACTCACGGTTGGCGATGAGTATTCCGAGATGGCACAGATTGCCCTCGACCAGGCCAACCCGGGCCTGGCTCAGTCGGCGATGGAGACGGCGATCAGCAAGAAGGTGTTCACCGACCCGCGCGATCAGGATCGCGCGCAGCGGCTCCTGGACCTGGCCAAGAAGCAGGCGGCAACCGACCGCCTGGCGCTGCCGAAGGATGAGGCCGACGCGGCCAACGCGCCCAGCGGCGATGTGCTCGTCAACATCGGTGCCACTTACCTCGGCTTTGGCATGAATGACAAGGCCGTGGCTGCGATCAGCTCGGGTATTCAGAAGGGCAACCTCAAGCGTCCGAATGAAGATTACCTGCTGCTGGGCATTGCCGAGACGCGCATGAAGAACAATGCCGAGGCGGCCCGAGCCTTTGGCAAGGTCAGCGGCGATCCCAAGTACGTGCGACTCGCGAAGCTCTGGGAGCTGGCGACCCACACGGGCTGAGCGATTCGCTCCGCGCCGCCAGCCTCTCATGGACACAGAATCCGGGTGCGATGGCGCGCGCCCGGATGTTCATTGGAGCAGCGAGATAGGTCCGGCCTCTTGCATCCAGCGCGCCGGCAGCGGCCGGCGCTCGATCATCACTCAACTTCAGGAGTACACAGCATGTCGATTCAGGTTGGCGAGCACGTTCCGGCGGGCAAGTTCAAGATCATGACCAAAGAAGGCCCGAAGGATCTGACCACGGCCGAACTCTTCGATGGCAAGCGCGTGGTGCTGTTCTCGGTGCCCGGGGCCTTCACGCCGACCTGCGATGCCAAGCACCTGCCGGGCTACCTTGAACTGGGTGAGCAGATCAAAGCCAAGGGTGTCGACACGATTGCCTGCATGGCCGTGAACGATGTGTTCGTGATGAACGCCTGGGGCAAGCAATCGGGCGCCACCGACAAGGTGCTGATGCTCGCGGACGGCAATGGTGACTACGCCCGTGCCCTGGGACTGGAACTGGATGCCAAGGGTTTTGGCATGGGACTGCGTGGCCAGCGCTTCGCGCTCGTCGTCAAGAACGGCATCGTCACCCACGTCGACATCGAAGCCCCGGGCCAGTTCAAGGTCTCGGCCGCCGAGCATGTGCTCGGGCAGCTGTAGTCGGCCCCTGATCGCCCGAGCGTGATCCATGCCGCTGCGCCAGCGGCGGCTGGACTGCTATCCTTGCGCTCACGATGAGCACCGAATTCACCGTCCGGCCCAGTGATTCCCTGAAGGGCGTCCGCTACGAGATCCGCGGGCGACTGGCGCGGCGTGCCCATGAACTGGAGCGCCAGGGCTACGAGATCATCTCGCTCAACATCGGCAACCCGCGGCTGTTCGGGTTTCGAACCCCCGAGACGATGCGCCTGGCGATGATCGAGAACATGCCCGAGTCGGAGGGGTACTGTCACCAGAAGGGCATCTTCCCGGCGCGCGAGGCCGTGGTCATGCAGCAGCAGGCCCGTGGCATTCAGGGTGTCAGTGCCGAGGAAGTCTTCATCGGCAACGGCGTCAGCGAGCTGATCGACCTGACGCTGCGCGCGCTGCTCAATGATGGCGATGAAGTCCTGATCCCGAGTCCCGACTATCCGCTGTGGACCGCGACGGTGAACCTGAACCGCGGCCGCGCGGTGCATTACCCCTGCCGGGCCGAGAACGGCTTCCTGCCCGATCCGGCCGAGGTCGCTGCGCTGATCACGCCGCGCACGCGCGCACTGGTGGTCATCAACCCGAACAATCCCACCGGCGCGGTCTGGCCGCGCGCGGTGCTCGAGTCGCTCGCGCGCCTGGCCGAGAAGCACCAGCTGGTCGTGTTCTCCGATGAGATCTACGACCAGATGCTCTATGACGGGGCCGAGTTCGTGCCGATGGCAAGCCTGGTGCACGATACCTTGTGCGCAACGCTTTCGGGCCTCTCGAAGGTCTATCGCGCCTGCGGCTATCGCGTGGGCTGGGTGTCGTTCGCCGGCCGCAAGGAGGGCGCCGCGGATTACTTCCAGGGCCTCGAGCTGTTGAGCTCGCTGCGCCTGTGCAGCAACGTGCCGGCACAGTGGGCCGTGCAGACCGCGCTCGGCGGCTACCAGAGCATTCGCGAGCTCGTGACCCCCGGCGGTCGGCTGTATGAATCGCGCCGTGCGATTGTCGATGCGGTCGCTCGCAGCCGCTTTCTCAAACTCGCGCCGCCCAGCGGGGCGATGTACGCCTTCATCGGCGTCGATCGCGGCGACCTGCCGGAGTTTGATGACCAGCAGTTCGCGCTCGACCTGCTGGAGCAGAAGCATGTGCTGGTAGCGCCCGGCGTCAGCTTCAATACACCGTACCGCACCCACTTCCGGGTAACGACGCTGCCCGATGCAGCGCAGCTCAAGGTGGTCTTCGCGCGCATCGAGGAACTGCTGAGCAGCTACGCTGCACGACCCGTCAGCCCGGTGAGCGGCAATGTACTCAGTGCTCAGGATCGCTTCGTAAAGACTTGAAGAATAGTTTGTAACTTATTGAGTTGCAAATAGATAATAAGGATCTACTAGCCCATCTCGCGGCCCGCGGCACGCTCGTCGTGCCAAGCAGCCAGCGTGCTGCCGCGGTGCGTTTTGCGCATGCGCGTGCGGCGCTCGCGCGCGGGGAGCGCATCTGGGAGACACCCGATGTGCTGCCGTGGAACGCCTGGCTGCAGCGCGAAGCCGCGCGCGGTGCCGAACGCGCGAGCCGCGCCTGGCATCTCAATCCGGCCGAAGAGTGGTGGTTGTGGCGCGAGGCCGTGCGCGAGGCCTGCGCGGACAGTGCCCTGCTGCAACCCGAATCCCTGGCCGCTCCGGTGCGTAACGCCGCAGCCCTGCTCGAGGAGTGGGGCATGACTCTGCGCGGCGCACCGACCGAAGAGGCCGAGGTGCTGCTGCGGGCGCGGGCACTCTTTGGCGCGCGTTGCACGGCGCTCGGGGCGGTGCCCCCGGGACTGGCCACGCTGCCAGCGCCGCTGGATGGTCCGTTACTGACGCTGGCCGGGTTCGATGCATTGGGTCCGGCACGCCGCAGCGCGCTCAAGGCACGCGCTGCCCGATTCCATAGCCCATCGGTTCATGCACCGGCGCCCACCCTGCAGTGGGCTGCGCACGATACCGAGGATGAACTGCTAGCGGCCGCCTTGTGGGCGCGCGCGCAGCTGGAGCGCGATTCCTCCGCCCGCGTACTGATCCTGCTGCCGGATCTGGATCAGCGCAGCGCCGCCCTGCACAGTGCTCTCGCACGCTGCCTCGCCCCCGAGACCCTGTTGCGCGGTGAACATTCCGAGCCGCTGTATGCCTTCGAGGGCGGTACGCCGCTCGGCGAAGTGCCGCTGATCCGCAGCGCACTCAGTGTGCTGCGGCTGGCGACCGGCACGCTTGATTTCGAGGAGTTCGCCGCGCTGCTGCGCTCGCCTTTTCTCGCCGCCGCCGATCGGATCACGCGCGCACGGCTGGAGCTGTGGCTGCGCGAGCGGCCGATCGCGCCCTTTGGCATCCACGAGCTGAGCGTGCTGGCCGAGGCACTGCCGCCGGGTGCCGAACAGGCGCTGCTGCGGCACTGGCAGCGGCTGCTGAGCCTGCCGCTGCGCGCACGCGAAGCGACCGGCAGCTGGGCGCGGCAGTTCGCGACGCTGCTGGAGCACTGCGGCTGGCCGGGACCGCCGCCGCTTGGCAGCGATGCCGAACAGGCGCGCGCGCGCTTTGTGGAATTGCTGGGTGAGCTTGCCGACCTGGGGCCGGTGAGCGGCCCTTTGAGTGCCTCTGCCGCGCTCGCCTTGCTCGCCGAGCGCGCCCTGCACACCGGCTTTGAGCCGGCACGCGAGGATGCGCCCGTGACGGTGAGCGCAGTACTGGCCGATCCGCTGGTGCGCTATGCCGGCATCTGGGTCGCAGGCCTGAGCGCCGAGCACTGGCCCGCACCGCCAGCGCCCGATCCGTTCATCCCGACCGGATTGCAGCGCCAGGCGGGGGTGCCGCGAGCCAGCGTGGCTGGCCAGCGCTCACTGGCTCAGATGCATCTGGCACGCTGGCAGGCCTGTGCCGGTGAACTGATGCTCAGTTGGCCGCGGCACGATCAGGATCTGGAGCTGGCGCCGAGCCCGCTGCTGGCCGGCTTCAACTCGACCAACGCGCCGCGGGCTTATGCCGCGGTGGATCCGCTGACGGGCTTCTGGCATGCCCAGCCGCCGCCGCGGCGCTTGCCCGAGCCCGCGACGCCGATCTGGCCGGCGATCAGGCCGTTGCCGGGCGGTACGCGGGCCCTGGAGCTGCAATCGCAGTGTCCGTTCCGAGCCTTTGCCGAGCAGCGACTCGGCGCGCGCGCACTGGCAGAGCCCGGTCCCGGGCTCGATGCGCGCAGCCGCGGCCAGTTGCTGCACGATGCACTCGAGCGGCTCTGGCAGGTGCTGCATACGCACGCCACGCTGCAAAGCTACACGCCAGTGGCGCTGCAGGAGCTGATCCACGAACACGTGGCGCAGGCTGGCGAGCGCTTGCAGCGCCAGGGCGCGATTCCCGCCGATGTCGGCCTGTGGCGCCAGGAACTGGAGCGCACGGCCGGACTGATCGCGCAGCTGCTGGAGCAGGAGCGCTCGCGTGAGGACTTCGTCGTCGAGGCACTGGAGCAGTCCGTGGCACTGAGCCTGGGTGAGGCGCAGCTGCGACTGCGTCTCGATCGGCTCGATCGCTTCAGCGACGGCGGCATCGCGGTCATCGACTACAAGAGCGGTAATGCCCAGCGCTTCGAGGCCGAGGCTGCGCGCCCGCAGCACCCGCAGCTGCTGGCCTACGCCATCGCGGCCGGACCTGCGCTCGCTGCGGTGGCCAGCGTGCACGTTCAAAGCAGCGGCATCCGCTGGCGCGGCGCGGCCGACCGGGCCGGACGCGTACCCGGCCTGGCCGGTCCCAAGTCCGGCGAAGCCCCGCTCGCCGAGCAGCGCACGCGCTGGCAACAGCGGCTCACAGAACTGGCCAGCGAATTTCTGGCCGGCAACGCGGCGGTGCAGCCGCTCGAGGGCGCCTGCCGCTACTGTCATCTGCCACTCTTGTGCCGGATCGATGCCCTCAACTGCGGACCCGATGCCGAAGCGTCCGAGGCCCCGGGGCCGGAGCGTGCCAGTGAGCACTGAGAGCAGCGCGCAGGCCCTGGCGGCCGATGCGGCCGCACGCCTCGAGGCGCTTGATCCGCGCCGTTCGCTGCTGCTGCAGGCGCCGGCCGGATCCGGCAAGACCACGGTCCTCACCTGTCGCTACCTGGCGTTGCTGGCCGTGGTGGATGAGCCGGAGCAGATCCTGGCCATTACCTTCACGCGCAAGGCCGCGGCCGAAATGCGTGGGCGCGTGCTCAAGGCGCTGCGCGAGGCGGCCGCCGGCGGCAAGCCGGGCCTCGAGACAGCGCATGCGCTCGCAGCGCTCGCCCAGGGCGCACGGCGCGGTTGGGCGCTGCTCGAGAGCCCGGTGCGACTTCGCATCCAGACGATCGATGCCCTCAATCATCTGCTGGCGCGTGCCTTGCCGGTGACCGCGCGCGGTGGCGCGGCACTCGAGATTGCGCTGCCGGCCACGCCGCTCTACCAGCGCGCAGCACGCCAGAGCCTGCGCGCCGCGCTGGCCGATGCCGGGAGTGCGGCAGCGACCGAGCGGGTATTCGCGCGCCTGGATAATCGCTGGCAGCGCCTCGAGGGGCTGCTCAGCGAAATGCTTGCGCGTCGCTCGCACTGGCTGCCGCATGTGCTGGGCAGTTCCGATCCGCAGCTGCTCGAGCGGGTTGCCGCCAGCGTGCGCTCGATCATCGCCGCGCAGCTGCTCAAGGTGTGCGCGGCGCTGCCGGCGCCGCTGCTGGCCGAGGCGCTGGTGCTGATGAGGCATGCCTATGGCGCGGCCGCCGTGCCCGAAGCGGCGCTCGGCAGCGCGCCTGCGGACCTGCCGTGCTGGCGCTTGCTGTGCGAGCTGGCATTGACCCAGGAGAACAGCTGGCGGCAGCAGTACACCAAACGCCAGGGGTTCGCGACCGATGCGCCGGCGATGAAGGCGCGCGTGCTGGCCTGGAACCAGGCGCTGCGCGCCGTGCCCGGCCTGCGCGAGCTGCTCGTCGCGCTGCGGGCGCTGCCCGATGCCGCGCTTGGTGCCGAGGAAGCCGACACGCTGGCGGCCCTGTCGGTGCTGCTGCGTCGCGCGGCCGCCGAGCTGCAGCTGGTGTTTGCCGAGCGTGGTCGCGTGGATTACACCTGGGTGGCCGCCTGCGCGCGCCAGGCGCTGCTGAGCGATGGCGAGCCCACCGACCTGGCGCTGCGTTTTGGCGAAGCCATCACGCATGTGCTGGTGGATGAATTCCAGGACACCTCGGTCGAGCAGTTCGCACTGCTCGAGGCCCTGACGATCGGCTGGCAGGCCGGTGATGGCCGCACGCTGTTCGCGGTCGGTGATCCGATGCAATCGATCTATCAGTTTCGCGAGGCCGAGGTCGGACTGTTCCTGCAGGCGCGCGCCCGCGGCGTGGGCGCACTGGCACTCGAGCCGCTGGCGCTGCGGCGTAACTTCCGCTCCGCGCCGGAGCTGGTGAACTGGGTGAATGCGAGTTTCGAGACCCTGTTTCCGGCCGCGGATGATTCGCGCCTCGCCGCGGTGCGCTACCTCGAGTCGGTGGCCGCACGCACCGAGCGCAGCGGTGCCGTGC
>JBEKOK010000170.1:0-8113 GCA_049521875.1 Steroidobacteraceae bacterium | reverse complement strand
CCGCGGCATTGATGCCGCAGGCAAATGAGTTCCCGGGGTGTGCCCGCTACCATTCGCTCGAAGAGGGTCTGGCCGGTGTCGACGTCGTCATGATGCTGCGTATTCAGAAAGAGCGCATCGCTCAGGCCGAGATGCCTGACGGTGACGAATATTTCGCGCGCTATGGGTTGACGCCGGCCCGATTGGCTCGCGCGGCGCCTGACGCCATCGTGATGCATCCGCAGCCGATGAACCGCGGCATCGAGATCGCCTCGGAAGTTGCCGACGGACCGCAGTCGGTGATTCGCGAGCAGGTGAGCAATGGCGTTGCCGTTCGCATGGCCGTGCTCGAACACGTTGCCGGCAAACTGACCGCGTGAGTGCGGCACGGCTGCATCGCGGGACCATATGCCTGGAGCGCGCACAGGTGCTCGAGCACACCCACTTTGACGGCGATCAGCACCTGCTGCGGCTGCAGACACCCCGATGCGCCGCCCGCGCGACGCCCGGCACGTTCGTGCATCTGCAGTGCTCGGACGAGATGCCGATGCGGCGTCCCCTGTCGATCATGCGCGCGCAGCCACAGGCGGGTTGGATCGAGGTGCTGTACAAGGTCGTGGGCGCAGGCTCGCGGGCCCTGGCACGCGCCCAGGTCGGGCAGGCCATGAGCGTGCTCGGACCCATCGGACGGGGCTTCGTGCCGCATCCCAACCGATCCCGTGTCCTCGCCATTGGCGGCGGCGTCGGCATACCGCCGATGGTGTTCCTGGTCGAAAACCTCGTCGCGCGTACAGACGCCGTGTGGAAACCGCTGGTCTTGATGGGATCGGAGATCGCGTTCCCGTTTCGCGTACGCCCTTCGACCATTCTTCTGCCTGGTATGCCCGATGCCGCGATCGCCTGCATGCCCTTGTTGGATGGATGGGGGGTTCCCTCGCGCCTTGCCACGCTCGCAGGCTTTGCGGGCTGCTTCGACGGCTATGTGACCGATCTGGCACGCGCGTGGCTGCGAATCCTGACCCCTGCGCAGCTGCAGGAAACCGAAATCTTCGCCTGCGGTCCGACGCCTATGCTGGCCGCAACCGCGCGGCTGGCCCGAGAGTTCCAGCTACCCTGTCAGGTCGCGCTGGAGGAGTTCATGGCCTGTGCGGTGGGCGGGTGCGCCGGCTGCACGGTATCCGTGACAACCGCCGAGGGCACGGCGATGAAACGGGTATGCGTCGACGGTCCCGTGTTCGAAGCCAATTCGGTGTTTCGAAGCTAGCCGAAATTGATCTTGGCTTCGAGATTGGTGCGTGAGTCGGCGCTGGCGAGCGCCTCATCGAGGGATATGCGGCCATCCTTGTAGAGCTTATGCAGCGCGCTGTCGAAACTGCATACTTCCTGCTCACCGCTCAGCATGATCGATTCCTTGATGCCGGTGACATCCCCGCGCTTGACCAGTTCGGAGATGTGCGGCGTGTTGATCATGACCTCGACCGCAGCCAGCCGTTTGCTGTCCACTCCCATGACCAGGCGCTGCGCCAGGATGGCACGCAGGTACTGCGACAGATCCAGCGTCACCTGCTTGTGCTGATCCAGGGGAAACATGTTGATGATTCGATCCAGGGTCTCGGCGCAATTGTTGGCGTGCAGGGTCGCCAGCACCAGATGGCCGGTGCCCGACAGGTTGATTGCCGCCTGCATGCTCTCCCGATCCCGGATCTCGCCGATGAGAATCACGTCCGGGGCCGCGCGCATCACACCGCGCAGCGCCCGGTCGTAGGATTTGGTATCCAGGCCGACTTCGCGCTGATTGATGATCGAGCGCTTGTTGGTGTGCAGGAACTCGATCGGATCCTCGATCGTGACGATGTGATCCGAGGCATTTTCGTTGCGATGGTTGATCATCGCCGCAAGCGTCGTGGACTTGCCCGAGCCGGTCGCGCCGACCAGCAGGATCAGGCCGCGCTTCATCATCGCCAGCTCGGTCAGCTGCTCGGGCAGCCCCAGCTCCTCGAGGCGCGGCATGTCCGCCGTGATGTAGCGCAGCACCATCGCCGGGTAACCACGCTGATAGAACACCGCCGCACGGAAGCGGCCGAGGCCGGGCTCCGAGATCGCAAAATCGATTTCCAGCTCGCGCTGGAAGTACTCGATCTGCTCAGGGTTCATGATGCCGAAGGCCGCCGAGCGCACCGCTTCGGGGCTCAGC
Source organism: Steroidobacteraceae bacterium (assembly GCA_049521875.1). GTDB lineage: Bacteria > Pseudomonadota > Gammaproteobacteria > Steroidobacterales > Steroidobacteraceae > FEN-1191. The sequence goes on along the minus strand of JBEKOK010000170.1, from coordinate 5,940 downwards.
ACCTTCTTGTTGATCGGGATGATCTGCCCCTCGATCTTGATCTTGATCGGAGCATTGCAGCTGAAGAACAGGTCCGAGGCCTTGCGCTCGACCATCAGCTTGAACAGCGGCTTGGTATTGAGGACTGGCGGCATCTCGCCAGTGGCAATCTTCGGGTCTCCAGTATCGCTGACAAGCATCGGCAAACTCACAGACTCTGGCCTTGCTGCTCTTCCTCGGCTATCTGCAGGTTGCCATCACCCTCGGCCGGGCGCGAGTCGCGCTTGCTCTCGAGTTTGACGCGCAGCCGCAGCTCGTTCTTCGAGTCCGCGTTTCGCAGCGCATCCTCGTAGCCGATCATGCCGCGCTCGTACAGATCGAACAGCGCCTGATCAAAGGTATTCATGCCGATGCGGTTGGAGCGCGCCATCAGTTCCTTGATCTTGGCCACTTCGCCACGGAAGATCAGGTCCTGGATCAGGGGCGAGGTGAGCATGATCTCCATCGCCGCGATGCGCCCGCTGCCGGATTCGCGCGGAATCAGCCGCTGCGAGATCAGGGCGCGGATATTCAGCGACAGGTCCATCAGCAGCTGCTCGCGCCGCTCCTCGGGGAAGAAGTTGATGATGCGATCGAGCGCCTGGTTGGAGCTGTTGGCGTGCAATGTGGCCAGCACCAGGTGGCCGGTCTCGGCGAACTGGATGCCGTATTCCATCGTATCGCGATCGCGAATCTCACCGATCAGGATGACATCGGGCGCCTGGCGCAGCGTGTTCTTGAGCGCCATCTGCCACGATTCGGTATCGACGCCGACCTCGCGCTGGGTGACGACGCAGTTGCGGTGCGGATGCACGTACTCGACCGGGTCCTCGATCGTGATGATGTGCCCGCGGGTTTTTTCATTGCGGTAGCCGACCATCGTCGCCAGCGAGGTCGATTTGCCGGAGCCCGTGCCACCGACCATCAGCACCAGGCCGCGCTTGGAGAGCACAACTTCCTTCAGCACCTGCGGCAGGTCCAGTTCCTCGAAGGTCGGGATCTTGGCATTGATCAGCCGGATGACGCAGCCGACATGGCCCTGCTGCACGAAGGCACTGACGCGAAAGCGGCCGATGCCCGGCGGCGCGATCGCGAAATTACACTCCTTGGTGCCATCGAACTCCTTGGTCTGCCGATCGTTCATGATCGCGCGTACCAGGATCGCAGACTGCTCGGGCGTAAGAGCACGATCGAGCTGCGGGCGCACCTCGCCGTCGATCTTGATCGCCGGCGGGAAACCCGCGGTGATGAACAGGTCAGAGGCCTGGCGCTCCGCCACACGGCGCAGCAGGTCCTGCATTAACTTGATTGCTTGCTCGCGTTCCATGGATTGTTCCTGCGGCGACTGCTGTCCGCGCCGTTACATGGCGTCCTTGTTCTGAGCCCGGAAGCGTGCCTCTTCCTTGCTGACCACACCCTTGGTAACCATTTCGGTCAGGCACTGGTCCAGGGTCTGCATGCCGGCCGCACCGCCGGTCTGGATCGCCGAGTACATCTGGGCGATCTTGCCCTCGCGAATCAGGTTCCGGATCGCCGGCGTGCCGATCATGATCTCGTGAGCCGCGACGCGTCCACCGCCGGTCTTCTTGAGCAGAGTCTGGGAAATGACCGCGCGCAGCGACTCGGAGAGCATCGAGCGGACCATCTCCTTTTCCTCGCCGGGGAACACGTCGACGACGCGATCGATCGTCTTGGCCGCGGAGCTGGTGTGCAGCGTGCCGAATACCAGGTGGCCGGTCTCGGCGGCAGTCAGCGCCAGCCGGATTGTTTCCAGATCGCGCATTTCACCGACCAGGATGATGTCCGGATCCTCGCGCAGGGCCGATCGCAGCGCTTCGGCAAAGCCGAGCGTATCGCGTTTGACCTCGCGCTGGTTGATCAGGCAGCGCTTGGACTCATGCACGAACTCGATCGGATCCTCGATCGTCAGGATGTGATCCGGGCGATTGTCGTTGCAGTAATCGATCATGCCGGCGAGCGTGGTGGACTTGCCCGAGCCGGTCGGGCCGGTCACCAGCACCAGGCCGCGCGGCAGCATGCACAGGTCGCGGAAGATCTTTGGCGCCTGCAGATCATCGAGGCTCAGGATCAGCGAGGGAATGTTGCGGAACACGGCGCCGGCGCCGCGGTTCTGGTTGAAAGCGTTTACACGGAAGCGGGCAAGCTTAGGTATCTCAAAGGAAAAATCGGTCTCGAAGAATTCCTCGAACGCCTTGCGCTGCTTATCATTCATGATGTCATACACCATGCTGTGCACTTCCTTGTGCGTCAGCGGCGGCATATTGATGCGCTTGATGTCGCCATCGACACGGATCATCGGTGGCACGCCAGCCGACAGGTGCAGGTCAGAGGCGTTATTCTTCACTGCAAACGCAAGCAGCTGGGCAATATCTACGGCCATCAGGATCCCTCGAGGAGCCTCAGACGCGATGCTGAAGTCCACCGCAGTATAACGGAGGGTGTTCGTCATCAATATGTTAATCGGTCCGCAGAATTCACTAACAAATGCGGATCTTGAGGCCCGGATTCATGCGGTTCGGGTTCGCATGGCCGCGGCCGCGCGCCTATCTGGAAGGAATGAGGATTCGGTCACGCTCGTGGCCGTCAGCAAGGGCCATGAGGCCGCCGCGGTGCGGGCGGCGGCCGGCCTCGGCCTGCGCCAGTTCGGGGAGAGCTACCTGCAGGAGGCGCTGCCCAAAATGGCGAGTCTTGAGGCACTGCAACTGAGCTGGCATTTCATCGGCCGGCTGCAGGCCAACAAGACTCGAGCGGTGGCCGAGCACTTTGACTGGGTCCATGGACTGGAGCGGCGGCGTATTGCCGAGCGCCTGGCCGAACAGCGCCCGTTCCATGCCCCGGCGCTCAATGTCTGCATCCAGGTGAACATCGCCGGCGATAGCGCCAAGGCCGGCATCGCGGCCGCGGACTGCGCGGCCCTCGCTGGAGAACTGGCCACGTTGCCAAGGATCAAGCTGCGCGGCCTGATGTGCATGCTGCCCGAAGCGCTGGATGCTACGCAGCAACGCCAGGCCTTTACTGCACTCCACAGCCTGCTGCTCGATCTCAACCGTGACGGCGCGGGGCTCGATACGCTCTCGATGGGCATGAGCGGGGATTTTGAACTGGCCATTGCCGCCGGTGCCACGCTGGTGCGCGTCGGCACCGCTGTGTTTGGCGAGCGCGCGGCTGTCACTTAGCGCCAGAATGCCTAGAATACGTGCGGTTGCGGCGCCTTGAGCGCGCCACGGACAAGCTTAGGACATTCATGAAGCAGTTGCGGGTCGGGGTCATCGGGGGCGGCAACATGGCGCGGGCCCTGATCGAGGGACTGCTCCGCCAGGGACTGCCGGCCGGCCAGATCCGCGTCGGCGAACCGCTTGCCGAGCAGTGCGCTGCGCTCGAATCCACGCTCGGCGTCGAGGCCGGAGCGAACAACGACTATGCCATCGCGGGCGCCGATGTCGTGCTGCTGGCGGTCAAACCCCAGCAGTTGCCGGCGGTCGCACAGGCGCTGCGTCCTACTCTGGACTCAGTCCAGCCTGTGTTCATCTCCATTGCGGCCGGCATCCGCCTGGCGCAACTGGCCGCGTGGCGTCCGCACGCGCCGCTGGTGCGCGCGATGCCCAATCGCCCGGCGCTGGTGGGCGCCGGCGTCACCGGCCTGTATGCGCTGCCGGAAGTCAGCGCGACGCAGCGCGCACTGGCGGAGCAAACCCTGAGCGCCGTGGGACGCACCGTATGGGTGCGCAGCGAAGCCGAACTCGACGTGGTCACGGCCCTCTCCGGCAGCGGTCCGGCCTATTTCTTCCTGCTCGCCGAACAGCTGGCGGCTGCCGGCGTTGCGCTCGGGCTCGCGCCGGAGACCGCGCAGCTGCTGGCCCGCGAGACACTGCATGGGGCCGGCGCGCTGACCCAGAGCGGCCTGACGCTTGCGGCCGAGCGCGCCGCGGTCACCTCCAAAGGCGGCACCACCGAAGCGGCGCTGGAAGTGTTCGCGCGCGCCGACCTTGCCGGACTCGTGCAGCGGGCGGTGGCCGCGGCCACGCGCCGCGGCGCCGAGCTGGCTGAGCTGGCCACCCGCAATCGCTGAACCCGCATATTGCTGATCGCACCTAACCTGCAAGGAAAACCTCAATCGCCATGCGTGCTCTGATTTTTCTGGTCGATACCCTGCTCTCACTCGCCTTGCTGGTGACGTTGCTGCGCCTGTTGTTGCAATGGGTGCGCGCGGACTTTCGCAACCCGCTGGCGCGCGCCATCCTGCAGCTGACCAATCCGCTGGTGCTGCCGCTGCGACGCATCCTGCCGCCAATCGGCTCGCTCGATACCGCCACCGCGCTGGTGCTGGTGCTGATCGCCGCGATCCAGGCCGCCGCCGGCTATGTGCTGAGTGGGCTGGGGCCGCCACCACTGCTGCTGTGGGGCGAAATGACGGTGCTCGATATCCTCCGCGGCGTGCTGCACACCTACTTCTTTGTCATCCTGCTGTATGCACTGCTCTCGCTGATCGCACCGGGCACCTACTCGCCGGCACAGGCGCTGCTGACCAGCCTTGCCGAGCCGGTGCTGCGGCCCGTGCGGCGCCTGATTCCGCCGCTGGGCGGGATCGATTTCTCGCCGCTGTGGGTGCTGATCATCATCCAGGCGCTGCTGATCCTGGTGAACTGATCCGGGCGCGCACGCGGCGCGAGTAGCGGCGCGTGTCGTGCACCCGCGCGCCGCACAGTGGGCCAAGCAGCGCCTGCATGATCGCTTTTTCAAGACACTGCGCGCGAGAATGCAAGTACCCGCGGCGCGCGCACGCGTGAAAAAAATTTACTGCTGCGAAACGTTGCGGGCGAGCAAACGCTTTTGCACGCGCCTGCCGCTGCAGCGCTGCGCACTCGATAAATGCTGCGAGTCGTTTCGTTCCATGGGTTTAGCAGCGTATCTGCACGATGAATCGAGGCTCAAGCTGCAGCGTTGCTGCCGGCAGTCAAGTCCTTCGTTGTGCCAAAGCCTAGAAAAAAAGGCATTTTTGGACTGTGTTGAAGAGCAAAAAGCATTTGCGCATGCGCGTGCATGTGTTATGTTGCGCCCCGTTTCGCACAGCTTTTAAACATCCAAGCTGAAAAGCAAAGTCTGCAACTCGAGGAGATTTGGCAATGGCAAAGAAAGGTGGGGCACCGACCAAGTCGGAAATTCTGGCCCAGGTATCCAAGGACACGGAACTGTCCCGCAAGCAGGTCAACGAGGTATTCGAATCACTCAACGGCATCATCAAGAAGAGCCTGCGTGGCAATGGGCTGTTCACCCTGCCCGGCCTGCTGAAGCTCAAAGTGGTGAAGAAGCCGGCCACGAAGTCACGTGAAGGCATCAATCCGTTCACCGGTGAGAAGATCACCTTCAAGGCAAAGCCCGCCAGCAAGAAAGTGCGTGCGCTGCCTCTCAAGAACCTGAAATCCTTCGTAAATTAAGTACTTTGCGGCCGCAGTAATGCGGTTGCCGAGGCTTGAATTGAAGCCCGGCGATGGCCCGTCACACGGCCCCGCCGGGTTTTTTATGGGCGAGTAGTTTGCGCCGGCAGTCGGCCCGCCAGCGGATCGGCACGCTGCACCAGCTCGCCCAGCTCGTGCAGCCGGCCATGGAAAAAATGGCCGACACCTTCGAGCATGTGCAGCTGCGGTGGCGGCGTGAAGCCCGCGGCCCAGCGCTGCACCTGGCTCGCATCGACGATCTCATCGGCATCGCCCTGCACGATCAGCCACGGACACTTGGGTGGCTCGAGCGGGCCACGAAGCATAGCCACCGCCGGCGCCACGCAGATCAGCCACTCGGGTGCGCTGCGAGTCGCCGCGCGCAGCACGACATTCGCTCCGAAGGAGAATCCGGCCAGGATCAGCGAACTCGCCGGCCAGCGCTCAGCCGCGTAGGCCACTGCCG
>JBEKOK010000169.1:0-8164 GCA_049521875.1 Steroidobacteraceae bacterium | reverse complement strand
CCGGCTATACCGAGCCGACGCCGATCCAGGCTGCAGCCATACCGGCAGTGCTCTCGGGTCGGGACCTGCTCGCGACCGCGCAGACCGGCACCGGCAAGACCGCGGCCTTTGCGCTGCCGCTGCTGCATCGCCTGCACGGCGCGCAGCCGGCACCGCGTGGCCGTCGCGCACCGCGTGCGCTGGTGCTGGTTCCGACGCGGGAACTGGCGGCTCAGGTGGAGCAGAGTTTCCGCGAGCTCGGCGCGCACATGGAGCAGCGTTCAATCCTGGTGTTTGGCGGCGTCAGCCCCAAGCCGCAGCTGAATGCGCTGTGGCAGGGCTGCGATCTGATCATCGCCACGCCCGGCCGCCTGATGGATCACATGGAAGCCGGCGCCGTCGATCTCTCGAAGATCGAAGTGCTGATTCTCGATGAGGCTGACCGGATGCTCGACATGGGCTTTATCCGCGCCATCCGCCGCATTCTCAAGCAGCTGCCGCGCAAGCGGCAGAACCTGATGTTCTCGGCCACCTTCTCCAAGGAGATCCGGGAGCTGGCAGGCAACATCCTGCACGATCCGGTCAGCATCGATGTAGCGCCGCGCAATGCGCCGGCCGCGCTGGTCGATCATCGCGTGTATCACGTCGAACCCTCGGCCAAGCCGCCGCTGCTGGTGCGCATCCTCACCGAAGGTGGCCAGCTCAAGCAGAGCCTGGTGTTCACCCGGACCAAGCACGGTGCCAACCGGCTGGCCGAGCGCCTGGAGCGCGAGGGCTTGAGCTGCGCGGCGATCCACGGCAACAAGTCGCAAGGCGCCCGCACCCGGGCCCTCGAAGACTTCAAGAGCGGCCGGGTCAAGATCCTGGTTGCGACCGATATTGCCGCGCGCGGGCTCGATATCATCGAGTTGCCGCACGTAGTTAACTTCGAGCTGCCCCATGTCCCGGAGGACTACGTGCACCGCATTGGGCGCACCGGCCGGGCCGGTTGTTCGGGCGAGGCCGTGTCGCTGGTCAGCCGCGAGGAGCAGGACCGCCTGCGGGCCATTGAGCGCCTGCTGGGCCGCCAGATCCCGAAAGCCGCCTAAAAACCGGACCCGGACGGCATTTGCGAGGTGCGCAAGTGGCGTCCGGGGCCCGGATCCGCTATATTCCAGATGAGATTTATTCTCATTTGCGAGTCACTAGCGCTACCATGCTTCCCGCGACGGACCCCGAGTCGGCCTGCGTGTCACTTGCGAGCCTGCACAAGGGCGCGCGAGGCGTCGTGCGCTCGATCCAGGGTACCGATTCCGCGGCACTGGGTGATGGCGCGGGCTCGACGATCAGCCGCCGCCTGGCCGAGCTCGGTTTCGTCGCCGGCGAGCCGTTCCACGTCATTGAGGAAGTCTGGCCCGGTGGCGACCCGATGGCGGTACGCGTCGGCTCCTCGGTGTTTGCACTGCGCCGGCGCGAAGCCCACGCGGTGCTGGTCGAGGTGGCGCCATGACCCGCCATCCACCGGCTATTGCCTCCTGCCGCGTTGCGCTGGTGGGCGTCCCCAACTGTGGCAAGACTGCACTGTTCAACCGCCTGACCGGCAGTCGCCAGAAGGTCGCGAACTATCCGGGCGTGACTGTCGAGCGCAAGGAAGGGGCGCTGTTCGGCCCCAGCCACAAGCGCCTCTACCAGCTGATCGACCTGCCCGGAACCTACAGCCTGGTGCCGACGGCGCTGGATGAGGCGATCACCCGCGATCTGATCAGCGGCAAATTGCGTGGCGAGGCGCAGCCGCAACTGATTGTCTGCGTCGTCGATGCCACAAACCTGCGGCTGTCGCTGCGCCTGGTGCTCGAAGTGCGCCAGGTCGGCATCCCGATGATCGTTGCGCTGAACATGAGCGATTTGTCCGAGCAGCGAGGGTATGAGCTCGATCGCGAGCGCCTCAGCCAGGAACTGGGTGTGCCAGTCGTCGAGACCGTCGCGGTGCGCAGCAACGGCGTGCGCGAGCTGATTGTTGCGATGGAGCAGGTGGCGAGCGCGCCGCAATCGCCGCTGGTGATGATGAGCGCGGCACTGGCCTCCGACATCGAACCGATGCAGCGCGAGTCCCGCCGCATCCTCGATGCGGCCCGCTATCGCGTACCGCTACGGGCCCGGGCGCTCGAACGGCTCGATGGCGTGGTCATGAACCCGGTCATCGGCCCGCTGCTGCTGGCGGTGCTGCTGTTCTGCGTGTTCCAGGCAGTCTTCAGCTGGGCGACAGCGCCGATGGCCTGGATCAGCGCCGGCATGTCGATGTTGGGCGGCGCGGTGCGTGAACTGATGGCGGCCGGACCACTGCGCAGCCTGCTGGTCGATGGCGTGATCGCGGGCGCCGGCAGCGTGCTGGTGTTTTTGCCGCAGATCCTGATCCTGTTCGCCTTCATTCTGCTGCTCGAGGACAGCGGCTACCTGCCACGTGCCGCCTACCTGCTCGATCGCCTGATGGGCAGCATCGGTCTTTCCGGCCGCTCCTTCATTCCGTTGCTGTCCTCCTTTGCGTGCGCCATCCCGGGCATCATGGCCACGCGCACGATTCCGAACGTCCGTGACCGGCTGGCGACCATCCTGCTCGCGCCGCTGATGACCTGTTCAGCGAGGCTCCCGGTGTACGCGCTGATCATCAGCGCCTTCATCCCGGCCAGGCACGTGGCCGGCTTTAACCTGCAGGGCCTGGTGCTGTTTGGTCTCTACGTCGTGGGCGTCGCCGGCGCCGTACTGGTCGCGCTGGTGATGAAGCGCACCACGATGAAGTCTGGCTATCACCCGCTGCTGATGGAACTGCCCGAGTATCACTGGCCGAACCTGCGCAACCTGGTCATGGGCCTGTGGGAGCGCACCCATGTGTTCCTGACGCGCGTGGGCACGATCATCCTCGCGCTCACGATTGTGCTGTGGTTCCTGTCCACTTATCCGGCGCCGCCGGCGCACGCCGTGGGCTCAGCCATTCAGTACAGCTATGCCGGCATGATGGGCCGCGGCCTGGAGCATGTGTTTGCTCCGATCGGCTTTAACTGGCAGATCTGCATCGCGCTGGTGCCGGGGCTCGCGGCCCGCGAAGTGGTGGTCGGCGCCCTGGGCACCGTCTATTCGCTCTCCGGATCCGAAGAGGCGCTGACCGGATCACTGCGACCGATGCTGGCTTCGGGCTGGAGCCTGGCGACGGCGCTCTCACTGCTGGTGTGGTACACGTTCGCCCCGCAGTGCCTGTCGACATTGGCGACGGTGCGGCGCGAGACAAATTCCTGGCGCTACCCGTTGATCATGGCCGGCTACCTGTTCGTGATGGCCTATGTCGCAGCCTTCGTGACCTACCACGTGGCAGTCGCGCTGGGTGGAGGCTAGAGCCATCATGTGGCAGTCACTGCTGATCGGCCTGATTGTCTGCTGCGCCCTGGCGTACGTGATTTGGACGCTGATGCCCTCACGCCTGCGCGCGCGGCTGCGGGTGCGATTGCACCTGGCGGCGGAGCCTCAGAGCGCGCACGACGCGGCGGTGGCGAACAGCGGCAAGGGCGAATTGCCCTGTGGCAACTGCGCTCACAACAACGCGCCGCACGTCCGCTCGCATAACTGATCGCGCGCGCCGGCGGCGCCGGCAGCCGGATTACGCCGAATAGTTGTTGGTGCTGGCAGCGAAGCTCGGTCGCTGCCGGGCCATCGTTGCCTGCTCCCACGCATAGGCGAGTTTGAGCAGCGTCGGTTCGCTCCAGGCGCTGGCAAAAAACGACAACCCGATCGGCAACCCGCGATAGAGCCCCGAGGGCACCGAAATATGCGGATACCCTGCAACCGCCGCCGGGGTCGTGCAGCCCCCGGTATCTGAATCCCCGTTGACCCGATCAATGAGCCACGGCGGCCCAGCCGTCAGCGTGACGATGGCATCCAGCCGGTGCTGCTTGATCACCGCGTCGATGCCCTCGGTGCGCGCAAGCCGCAGGCAGTCCGCGCGCGCCTTGCGATAACGCGGATCGGTGAGTGGACCTTTGGCCTGCGCCTGAATGAACTGCTCCTGCTCGAAGTAGGGCATCTCCCGGTCGCGATGCTGCTCGTTGAAGCTGATCAGCGCTTCAAGCGTGCGCGCCGGTGCATCGGCGGGTAGGCGCTCGAGGTAGCGATTGAGGTCGTGCTTGAAGTCGTACAGCAGCACGTCGGTTTCCGGATCGGTGAGCTTGCCGTGCGAGGGCAGGTCGGCCGGATCGATGATCTCGGCACCGGCCGCCTTGAGGTGCGCAACGCATTCGGACAGGTAGCGATCGAGCGGTGCGCTGTCGGCAAAGAATTTGCGCGCTACGCCGAGGCGTGCGCCCTTGAGTCCCATCGGGTCCAGGAAGCGCGTGTAATCGGGCGCGATATGAGCACGTGACTGCAAGGTGACAGAATCGGCCGTGTCCACGCCGGTCATGCCACCGAGCAGCAACGCAACATCCTGCACCGTGCGCGCCATCGGACCTGCGGTATCCTGACTGTGGGATAGCGGAACGATGCCGCTGCGGCTGATCAGGCCGCGCGTGGGCTTGAGGCCCACCAGTGCATTGAACGAGGCCGGACCAGTAATCGAACCATCGGTTTCGCTGCCGACTGCCGCGGCACACAGGCTCGCGGCGGCAGCGGCTCCCGAACCTGAACTGGAGCCCGAGGGCGTGCGATCCAGCGCATAAGGGTTGAGGGTCTGGCCGCCACGGCCACTCCAGCCGCTGATCGAGTGCGTTGAGCGGAAGTTGGCCCACTCACTTAAGTTTGTCTTGCCAAGTACCAGTGCGCCAGCGGCACGCAGGCGCTGGATGACAAAGGCATCGTTCGGTGAGCGCCAGTCGGCCAGCGCCAGCGATCCGGCGCTGGTCGCCATGCCATCGCCGGTCTCGATATTGTCTTTGACCAGGATCGGTATGCCGTGCAGTGCACCGCGCAGTCGGCCGGCGCGCCGCTCTTCATCGAGTGCGCGCGCAAACTCCAGGGCCTTGGGCTGCAGCTCGATGATCGCATTGAGCTTTGGGCCGGCACGGTCGATGGCCTCGATGCGTGCCAGGTAGAGCTCGGTCAGGCGTTCACTGGTCCACCGCCCCTGCGCGAGGCCTGCGGCCAGCTCAGAGAGCGGCAGCTCATCGAGTTCAAAACTGGCAACGCTGGGCGCTCCACCAGCCGAATTCGCCTGCGCCAGCTTCGCGCCTGCGCTCCACAGCGCTGTGCCGCTCGCTGCCGCCACGAAGAAGTCGCGCCGCTTCATGATTTAATGGTAGCACGCGCTCTTGTACCGGGCGCGATGCCCGGGAGCAGGCGGCAATAAAACGGGCGGTGCATTTGCATGCACCGCCCCGGATTCGAAATCCTGACCGACCGATACGCTGCGGCTCGAACAATTCCCGCCGTCCGGCGCGTAGAGGACTTCCAGCTCCAGGAAGATGCACGCATGCCGGGCCCGCCAAAAAAAAGCCCCGCACGAGGCGGGGCTTTAAGTCAGCTTACGCTGCAGGAATTTAGTAGAACTTGTAGCTCACATTAATGTAGAAGTTTCGCAGCAACGGGTCCGCGGTGATCGAGTTGTACCCGGCCGCAAAGTTGCCCTGGTATGCGTTGGTGAACGGCGGGCTGGTGTTGAGAATATTCTTAATTCCAAACAACACGGTCAGGCCCTGGATCGGCTTCACGCTCACGTCGCCATTAAACAGCGAGTAGCTGCCCACCATCCGCTGATTGCCGGCACCATCCGGGAATTCGTCGATGTACCCGGTGTAGAAGCGGTTGCTGATTCCCGCGTTCCACATGCCCTGCGGGCTCGTCCAGTCGACCCTCAGGTTGTGGTTCCAGCGGTACGCCGGCTGCAGTTCGTTGAACCAGCCCACCAAGTCGAGTTCCGGGCCACCGTTGTACTGCTGAACGTTGTACTCCGTGACCAGGTTCCCTTCCAGATCTTCGTGGAAGTTACCGACGGAAGTACGCTGTGTGTACTCGACGCTGACATCGAGGCCGTTGGTCGCGACCTGACCCGTATTCGTGGCGCCCAGCGTGATGTATCCACAGGTCGGTTGCGTGTAAGGCGTGCAGTCGGTGGCCGATGCAATCGACGGAGTGAGCGTTCCACTGGAGTTCAGATGGATCAGGTTGGCGAAATTGTCCGGATTTCCGTAGATGGCGGATTCCGGAACGCTGCCAATGGTGTTTGTAACCACAATCCGGTAGTAGTCCACCGTGATGCCCAGATCCGTGATCGGCGAGAACACGAGTCCGAGATCGTAGTTTTTCGATTTCTCAGGTGTCAGATGCGGGTTTCCGCCGAACAATCCAAGACCCTGCGTGTTGCAAACCGCTTCGGACCACTCGACAGTGTAGTTGCCGGGTGAGCAGTACGGATTGCCGGCTCCCATAGTGCCGGAGCTCGAAGCCGCCAAGAAATTCGGCGAGTACAGGCTATAGAGCGTAGGCGCCCGGAAGCCGGTGGAGGCTGTGCCCCTGAACTTCAGGAAACTCGTCGGGGCATAGCTCAGCGCCAGCTTTCCGTTGTTGGTCGAGCCGAAATCGCTGTATCGGTCCTCACGGTCCGACACATCGAGATCGATCTGCTTGGTGAACGGCAGGTCCAACTCGGCAAAAACCGCCTGTGTCTGGCGACTGCCAGCAACCGCGCTGTCCGAAAGTCCGGTCGCGGCCTGCACGAGGTTGTTATAGGGCGTGGTGCCCTCCTGGAAGCGCTCACCGCCGATATCAGCGCCGATCGCCAGAGTTACCGGAGTGCCCGAATTAAACAGATCGCCCAGCTTCCTGCCGACATGGCCATCGAGGCTCCAGCGTTTGTCCTCGCCGAGCGAGTAGGTGCCGTTGATATACGAACTGTTGATCAGAGCCTGGCCGGCCGAACTCTGCGGGCCGAACGGGTTGATCAGCGTGCTCAGGACGCCGCCAGGCGCCAGCAAGGCCTCATTGGGATAACCGCCCACATTGCGATTGTTGTTATCGTTTTCGCTGTAATTGGCCGCCGCACCGTAGTCCCAGCCGCCGTTGTCACCGGAGAACGTCAGCAGAATCCGCTGCTCCGTATTGAGATTGCTGCTGTAGCGGTTGTTGTTGGGGTCGGTCCACACGGCGTACGCCGGATTGGCCGGGTCACCCAGATCGGGCGCAACCGCCACTGGAGGGGTTCCAGTCGTGCAGTTCGCCGAATAAGCGGTGATGCAAGTCAGCTGGCCGGCCGTCGGATAGTAGGGGCTGGCCGGGTTCAGCTGGAACTCATAGAACATCGGACCGGACCAATCGACCACTTCGGAGCGGGTCTCGAACAGCTGCAGCTGTATCTGGTTGTTACCCGGCAGCGCCTTGGTCAAGGACGCCATCCCGGAAAACTCCGAGGCCTGAGGTTCCAGTTCCGTCGCGGCGGAATACCGGTACGCGCAGTTGCCGAAAAAGGTGGTCAGGTACGGATTGCCCGCGCAAGCCGGATAGCCCGACTGATAGAAGTTATCGTAACTACCGGAAACGGGATCGTAACTTATTACCGAAGCGGGCCACGTTCCCGGATCGTTCGTGCTGAAGTAGCCCCCGTTTGGATAAAAACCGTAGGAGGCAAACGCCCGCGATTTCGCGGCGAGATCATCTTGCTTGCTGTAACTGCCGGTGACCATGATGTTATAGCCATCGCTCTTCAGATCGCCGTGCCCGAAAGTGAAGCTCGCCGTATCTTGGGTGCCGCCACTCTCCTGTGGCTTGTCGTAATTGCCCTGGACTTCGAATCCCTGGTAATTCTGCTTGGTCTTGAAGTTGATCACGCCCGCGATCGCATCCGAGCCGTACAGCGCCGAGGCGCCTTCCCGAAGCACTTCCACGCTGTCTATGGCCGAGAACGGAATACCGCTCAAGTCGACCGCATCGCCGCTGTTGGCATTATTGGCGAGTCGTTGGCCATCGAGGAGCACCAGGGTGCGGCCATCGCCCAGGCCGCGCAGGTTGGCGTAAGTGCCGCCTCCCGAAAACGTTCCTACGGATGAGGCAATGTTGATCGCCGGGTTGTTAGAAGTGAGCATGTTCAGGGCTTGCTCAATCGTCTGGACACCCTCGGCCTGGAGTACCTCGGACTTAAGGACAGTAACGGCCTCCGTGGTTTCCGCCGCGGATCTCCTGATGAGGGATCCCGTTACGACCACTTCTTCGAGCGCGCAGTTGGGGTCAGACG
>JBEKOK010000168.1:0-8444 GCA_049521875.1 Steroidobacteraceae bacterium | reverse complement strand
GCCGATGCGATGCACGTAATCGGCGGCATCCTGCGGCAAGTCATAATTGAAGACGTGGCTGACATCGGGGATGTGCAGGCCGCGCGAGGCCACATCGGTTGCTATCAGCACCGCCAGCTCGCCCTCGTGGAACTGGCGCAGGAACTTCAGGCGCTTGGGCTGCGGTACATCGCCGGATATCGCCTGGGCCGCAAAGCCATTGGTACGCAGTGCGCTCTCGAGGCGTTCACACATGCGCCGCGTATTGACGAACACCATCGTACGATGGGCCTCAGTCTGGCGCAGCAGGCCGATCAGCAGCGGTATTTTCTCGCCCATCGATGGGAAGTAGATGACCTGGCGCACCCGATCGATCGTGACCTTGTCCGGCTCGATGCGCACCAGCTCGGGATTGTTCATGTGCTCGTAGGCAAGTTCGAGCACGCGCTGCGAGAGCGTGGCGGAAAACAGCATCGACTGGCGCCGCTCCGGATCTGGTAGCCGGCGCAGGATAAAGCGAATATCGGCAATGAAGCCCAGATCAAACATGCGATCGGCCTCATCGAGCACCAGCACCTGGCAGTGGCGCAGGTCGTACACCTGCTGCTTGTAGTAATCGATGATGCGACCGGGCGTGCCGATCAGGACATCAAGTCCATCCTGCAACTGCTTGCGCTGCTTGTCATAGTCCGTGCCGCCAAACACAACGCCCAGGCGCAAACCGGTGTGACGGCCAAGCACCGCAGCATCCTTGTGAATCTGTATGGCCAGTTCGCGCGTGGGCGCGACGACCAGTGCGCGCACCGAGGTCGGCAAGATATTAGCGGCCGGCGGTTTGCTGATAAGCGATTGGTAGAGGGCCACCAGAAATGCCGCCGTCTTGCCAGTGCCGGTCTGCGCCTGTCCGGCAATATCGCGCCCGGTCAGTGCTGCGGGCAGAGTCTGGGCCTGAATCGGTGTGCAGTAAGTGAAGCCCGCTTCGACGATACCCTGCATCAGGGAAGGCGCCAGCGGCAGGGCGCTATACGCCAGGGAACTGAGATGCTCGTCACTCATGGTTGATTCAGGGCTCTAATTGTTAGAAGGCGAAGCCAGGATCAGCGCGGGCCTTGCAATGTGATCCGAAAAGCGTTAAAAATAGCGCCAACGGCGGCTTCTCTGCCCGCACCTGCCAAGCTAATCCTTACATAAGTGTAACCGCTCGGCGGCATTCCGTGGCACAACATCTGCCCGCCGCACTACCAATCAGATTACTTTTTGAGTTTTCAGAGCCCTTCAAAACTCCCTTTCCGTCGCAAATTATTCCCTTATCCAACCCCGTCTATGGAGGCGATTCCGCGTGAGCAATGAGCACATAGTGCATACCTCGGATGCCAAATTCGATCAGGATGTCCTGAAGGCCGACCGGCCTGTACTGCTTGATTTCTGGGCCGAGTGGTGTGGTCCGTGCAAGATGATTGCACCGATCCTCGATGAGCTTGCAGTTGAATACAAAGACCGACTGCGCATCGCCAAACTGAATATCGATGAGAATCCGCAGACCCCGCCGAAATTCGGCATCCGCGGTATTCCGACACTGATCCTGTTCAAGAACGGGACCGTCGAGGCACAGAAAGTCGGTGCCTTGTCCAAGTCGCAACTCGCGGCGTTCCTGGATCAAAACCTGTGAGGGGATATCTGGGCAATCAGGGCCGTAACCGGCCCAATAAGGGACCTCGCCAGCAGCACAACCGCGATGGCAACCGTGATGGCAACCGTGGCAACACCGGCGGTCGTCCCGATGACATGTCAATGCAGGAGCTCGAGCCGCTGGCGGAAGATGATGCCGAGGTCATAAGCCCGGCAGAACTTGCGCAGTCGCGCAGTTCGATGAACCTGACCGCGCTCAAGGCCAAGCCGATTCACGAACTGGTGAAGATGGCCGAGTCCATGGGACTCGAAAATCTGGCCCGCTCGCGCAAGCAGGACATGATCTTCTCGATGCTCAAGGCCCACGCCCGCAACGGCGAGGACATCTACGGAGATGGCGTGCTTGAGATCCTGCAGGATGGCTTTGGCTTCCTGCGTTCCTCCGATGGCTCCTACCTTGCGGGCCCGGATGATATCTACGTCAGCCCGAGCCAGATCCGGCGCTTCAATCTGCGCACGGGTGATTCGGTCTCCGGCCTGATCCGCCCGCCCAAAGATGGCGAGCGCTACTTCGCGCTGCTCAAGGTTGGCGAGATCAATTTCGATTCGCCCGAGAGCAGCCGCAACAAGGTACTGTTTGAGAATCTCACGCCGTTCCATCCGACCAAGCGACTGAAACTTGAGCGTGGTAACGGCAGCACCGAGGATCTGACCGCTCGCACCATCGACCTGGTGGCGCCGATCGGCAAGGGCCAGCGTGGCCTGATTGTCTCGCCGCCAAAGGCCGGCAAGACGATGCTGCTGCAGAACATTGCCACGGCCATCACGGCCAACCATCCCGAAGTGCACCTGATCGTGCTGCTCATCGATGAGCGGCCCGAGGAAGTGACCGAGATGCAGCGTACCGTCAACGGCGAGGTGGTTTCCTCCACCTTCGATGAGCCGGCGGCGCGCCATGTGCAGGTGGCCGAAATGGTCATCGAGAAAGCCAAGCGCCTGGTCGAGCACAAGAAGGATGTCGTGATCCTGCTCGATTCAATCACGCGCCTCGCGCGTGCCTACAACACCGTCGTGCCCTCATCGGGCAAGGTGCTGACCGGCGGTGTGGACGCCAATGCCCTGCAGCGCCCCAAGCGCTTCTTCGGCGCGGCACGCAACATCGAGGAAGGCGGCAGTCTTACGATCCTGGCTACGGCACTCATCGACACCGGCTCGAAGATGGACGATGTCATCTACGAGGAATTCAAGGGCACCGGCAACAGCGAAATCCACCTGGATCGTAGAATTGCCGAGAAGCGCGTATTCCCGGCGGTAAACATCAACCGCTCCGGCACGCGCAAGGAAGAGCTGATCACCGACCAGGCTGAGCTGGC
The DNA here is from genome assembly GCA_049521875.1 of Steroidobacteraceae bacterium. Classification (GTDB taxonomy): domain Bacteria; phylum Pseudomonadota; class Gammaproteobacteria; order Steroidobacterales; family Steroidobacteraceae; genus FEN-1191. The sequence continues at coordinate 5,463 of JBEKOK010000168.1, read as the reverse complement.
CAAGATGTGGATTCTGCGCAAGCTCCTGCATCCGATGGATGAGCTGGCGGCGATCGAATTCCTGCTCGATAAGATGAAGGATACGAAGACCAACGCCGAGTTCTTCGAGGCGATGAAACGCTGATCCTGAGCTCTGCTGACGGGCCGCTGTCAGGGCGGCCCGGCCCCGACCGCGACCGCGCCGCTGGCAATTTGTGCACTTAGGTGCGCAATTTCGCAAATTTCAGGCGTCGCCGCCCGGCGACTGTGGCACTGGGCAGGGGGCTTGGTGGATCATGCGGGGATGAGTTACCTGCCTTCTCGACTGCTGCTGGCCTCGGTGCTGATGCTCGCTTGTCTCGGCGCTCGGGCCGCCTCCGGCGATGCTGGCGCGGCCTATAACCCTGATCCACCGCCCGAGGTACCCAGCCCGATCACGGATCACTTCGCGCTGCTTGGCATCTACAGCTTTGCGCACGTCGGGACCAACGGCCAGGTCAATCCGACCACCGGCGTCGGTACTTTTTTCAATGCCGAGCAGAATCTGGGGCTGTCCGACAAATCCCATCAGGGCCTGATGGAAATGCAGTTCCGCATGGCCGAGCGCAGCCACGTGCGCATCGATTTCTTTGATCTGCCGCGCCAGGACACCAAACCGCTGAAGGATGCCGAGCTGCAATTTGGCAACGCGCTGTTCGTGCAGGGTGATGATGTCTATACGAGCCTGAGCTGGCGCGAGATGGACTTCGTCTACACCTACTCGATCCTCAAGACCGAGCGCTTCGAGGTGGGGCCGGGCATCGGCCTGCATCTGATCCAGGCCGAGATCATCGGCGCGGTCAATGCCAAGGGGCTCTATCAGGATTATTCGGCGGCCACGCCGTTTGGCACGCTGGCCCTCGATGCGACCTGGCGGATCTTCAAGCGCTGGTCACTGGTCGGGCACTACAACTATTTTCGCCTGCACTACAACGGCGATGTGGGTGAACTGGGCGACTTCCACGAAGATCTGCAGTACCGCGCCTGGGCGAATCTGGCGATCGGCGCGGGCTATGACTGGCGCGAAATGCAGGTCGCCGCCAGCAACACCACGCCATCAGGCCAGATGCTGATGGTCGTGAAAGGCCCGGAACTGTTCCTGCGCGCGAGCTTCTAGCGCTGCTCGCTCAGGCGGCGACGGTATGCGGCCGCTGCGCCGGCCGGAATCGCCACGCAAGCCACAGCGCCCACAACAGCAGTCCCGCGGCGCTCGAAGCCAGCGACCAGTGGACACCGACCAGCTCGCCGAATAATCCCACACTGATGCCGCTGAAAAAGCGCAATCCCATGCCGGCCATCACAAACATGCCGATGATGCGTCCGCGATGATCAATCGGCGCATGCAGTTGCACCAGCGTCTGTGCCATCGCGTTGAACGACAGGTCGAGAAAGCCGGCCATGAACAGCAGCGCGAGCGAGAGCAGGTAGTTGTGTGTGAGCGCAAAGCCGCCGATCGCCACACACCAGAGCATCGTCAGCAGGATCGCGGTCGAGGCGCGCGCCTTGAGCAGTGACAGGCCCTCGAGCAGCATGCCGGCGCTCAATGCACCGGCCGCATCGGCGCCCAGCAGTGCGGCATAGGCCGTGCCGAGACTGACGCCGCCTAAGTCTGCCGCGAAGCGCGGCATCTGCGCCTGATAGGCGCTGCCGATGAAAAAAGCCGCGCCGCCGGCCAGCAGGATCATGCACAGGATCTGCGGGTGCTGGCGCACAATCCGCAGCGTCTCGATGATATCGCGCAGGCCCCGCAGTGCCGCACGCGGCCGCGCGTCCGCGGGCTGGAAGCGCGGGCCATATGGCGCCCGCCACAGCCAGATCAGCAGCGGCAGATAGATCAGTGCGTTGAAGAAGATACCGGTCGAACTGCCGAGCGTCAGCAGCAGCACGTTGCCAATGACCGGTCCGGTGAGCGTGCCGAGGAATCGTCCGGTGGCGCCAAGGCGCACCGCGCTCTGCAGGTATTGCGGGCGCACGATGTATTGGATCAGCACCTGCGCCGCTGGCGTCCAGAACACGCCGGCAATGCCGTGCAGGGTCAGTAGTGCCACTGCCTGCCACACATGCAGATGACCGAAATGCAGCAGCACGCCCCAGGTGATCGAGCAGGTCATGAACAGCAGCAGGCCGATCTGGATCATGCGCCGCGGGTCGAAGCGGTCGGTCAGTGCCCCGGAATAGTTCGCGAACAGCAGGAACGGCAGCCAGTGGGCCAGCACCGCGATGCCGCCGAGGGCGGGTCGGTGGAAGGTGTTGTCGATCGCCAGGTAGGTGATCACGTGCTCGGCGTTGTCGGCCATCATCACGATGGCGTTGCCAACGAAGAACATGCCGTAGCCGGGCTGGCGGAGCGCGGCAAATGCGACGTGCGGCTGGGCGCTGGTGCTCATGGTCCTGATCCTGCCATGTGCCGCTGCAGGAACCCAGCGATCGTAGCGAGTGAGGCCGCGTCGCTCAACGGTGCGCTGTGCGTCAGATCCGGCCGGATCGACAATTCGCCGAGCGCGAAGCGCTCATGAATGGGCCGCGCGTGCGCAACCGGGACGAACTCGTCAGCCGCACCGTGCACCTGTAGCACGGGAATCGGAATCTGCGCTGCCAGTGCGCCGGCCTCGTAGAATTCCGGCCAGGCGCCATAGCGGGCATAAAAGCGGGCGCGCAGGCGCTCGATGACCCGGGGCCGAAGCGCCATTGCAAGCGTGAAGGATTCGAGTATGTAACCGATGTCGCGCGGCATGCCGACCAGCACCGCGGCGCGCAGCTCAGCGGGCCTGGAATGGGCCAGCCATACGGCGACCGCGAGGGCGCCATAGGAGTGCGCGAGGATCGCCTGGGCCGCTCCGAACTCACCGGTTACAGTTGAGATCGTATCGCGCAGGGCATGCAGGTCGGCGTAGCGGCCGCCCGATTGACCGTGTCCGGGGCCATCGAAGGCCACGATGCGAAAGCCCCGGGCATGCAACGCGGCGATCGCGTGGCGCAGCCGCCCGGTATGCGAGCTCCAGCCATGCACGATGAGCAGGGTCGGTCCGGTGGCAGGCCATTCATAGGTCTGGATGCGGCCGTGATCGGTCGTTAGCGCACGCAGCCGGGCGGTGGCGAGAAACGCGGATTCCTCGGCGCTGACGGGTCGTGGCACCGGCGTGATGAACAGACGCAGCGCCAGGCGCGCGGCGAGCGCGGGGCTGAGGGCACCCAATACTTTGAACAGCAACCGCAGGCGCGCCTGCAGTCGCGCAGAGAGCCCGGGTACCGAGCGCTCGCTGGGCGCCTTCGTGTTGTTCACGCCCCGCTTCGCGCGCGCTCGTGCGCGATGGCGCGATAGCCGATATCGGAGCGGTACTGGGCGCCCTCGAAGCCGATCGCGTGCACCAGCGCATAGGCCTGCTGCTGAGCGGCCGCGATATCCTCGCCGAGCCCGACGGCGCACAGCACGCGGCCGCCGCTGGTCTCGACCTGGCCGTGCGCGAGCCGCGTGCCGGCATGAAAGACTTTACCTGGCAGCGCCGCCGCTTGCGCGAGGCCATTGATCGGTGCGCCCAGGCGCACGGCGTCCGGATAGCCGGGCGCCGCCAGCACCACCCCGAGGGCCGCGCGCGGATCCCATGCGATTGCAATCCCCTCGAGTGCGCCAGCAATCGCGGCCTCGCACAGCGTCGGCAGATCAGAGCGCAGCCGCATCAGAATGGCCTGCGCCTCGGGGTCGCCCAAGCGGCAGTTGAATTCGACCACGTTGGGTGTCCCATCGGGCGCGACCATCAGTCCGGCATACAGGAATCCGGTAAAGGGATGACCGTCGGCGGCCAGTCCGCGGATCGTGGGCAGGATCACTTCGCGCATCGCGCGCTCGTGCACGCTGGGCGTGACCACCGGGGCGGGCGAGTAGGCGCCCATGCCGCCGGTGTTGGCTCCGGTATCGTGGTCAAAGATCCGCTTGTGATCCTGCGACGTGGCCAGCGGCACGGCGTGCTTGCCATCGGCGATCACGATGAAGCTTGCTTCCTCGCCCTGCAGGAATTGTTCGATCACCACTTCGGCGCCCGCCGGCCCGAAGCGTCCGGCAAACATGCTCTGCGCCGCCTCGATCGCCTCTACGGCGCTCGCGGCGATGATCACGCCCTTGCCGGCAGCGAGGCCGCTGGCCTTGACGACAATCGGTAGCGGCTGTGCGCGCACCCAGGCCGCATCGAAGTTCTCGCGCCGGAAGGTGCGGTAGGCCGCGGTGGGAATCCCGTAGCGCTTGAGGAACTCCTTGGTGTAGGCCTTGGAGCCTTCCAGCTGTGCGGCGCCGCGACCGGGTCCGAAGCAGCGCAGTCCCGCGGCCTGGAAGGCATCGACAATGCCGAGTACCAGTGGGCCCTCGGGCCCGATGATCGTCAGGTCAACGCGCTCGCTCCGCGCGAGCTCTACGAGCGCGCGCAGGTCGTCGGCGGGAATCGGGACATTGCGTACGCGCGCTTCACCGGCAGTGCCGGCGTTGCCCGGCGCCACCAGGATTTCAGTGACGCGCGCGGAGGCGGCACAGCGCCACGCCAGTGCGTGCTCGCGCCCGCCACCGCCGACGATCAGAATCTTCATCAGTGGCGGAAATGGCGCATGCCCGTGAAGATCATGGCCAGGCCATGCTCGTTGGCGGCAGCAATCACTTCATCATCGCGCTTGGAGCCGCCCGGCTGGATGATGGCGCTGATGCCATAGCCGGCGGCCACATCCAGGCCGTCGCGGAACGGGAAGAAGGCATCCGAGGCCATGACTGCGCCGCGCACCTCGAGCTTCTCATCCTCGGCCTTGATGGCGGCGATGCGGGTCGAGTAGACGCGGCTCATCTGTCCGGCGCCGACGCCAATGGTGCGGGCATCGCGCGCAAATACGATCGCGTTGGACTTGACAAACTTGGCCACGCGCCAGGCAAAGCGCAGGTCCGCCAGTTCGCGCGCCTCGGGCTGCCGGCGTGTGACCACGTGCAGATCATTCGCGCCGAGCGTCCCGGTATCCCGATCCTGCACCAGTACGCCGCCGCAGACACTTTTGATCTCGTAGTCATCGCCGGTGTCCTCCAGCAGGTCGCCGGTCGCCAGTACACGCAGCGCCGCCTTGGTGGCGAGCACTGCGCGCGCCTCCGTGCTCACTGACGGGGCGATGATGACCTCGGCAAACTGCTGCTCGATGATCGTGTGCGCGGTCTTGGCATCAAGCGCTCGGTTAAAAGCGATGATTCCGCCAAAAGCCGAGGTCGGATCGGTGCGGTAGGCGTGCTCGTAGGCTTCCAGGATGTCGCTGCCGAGCGCCACGCCACACGGGTTGGCATGCTTGACGATGACGCAGGCTGCGGATTCGAACTGGCGCACGCATTCGATCGCGGCATCGGCATCAGCAATGTTGTTGTAGGAGAGTTCTTTGCCCTGCAGGATCTCGCCGCTACCGACCGAAGCGCCGCGGGCGCCTAGC
>JBEKOK010000167.1:0-8449 GCA_049521875.1 Steroidobacteraceae bacterium | reverse complement strand
CAGGCCACTGCGCCCACTACCACTGAGCGCAGCCAGATCGACACCTAAGCTGCGCGCCAGCGCGCGCGCAGCGGGCACGGCCTGAATGCGCTGAACATTGGCGGAGGCCGCAAGCGTCCTGTCGAGGGTACTTGCGAATTCATCAGCGCCGCTGGGCATGACGCCCACCACGCTGCCAAGATCGGCACCAGCATCCGAGGCGGTTGCTGCTGCGGCGCCAGCGAACTCGATCAGCGGTGCCCCGGTCTCGATCCGATCGCCAGCCGCACCATGCAGTATGCGGATGACACCACTGACCGGTGAGGGCACCTCAACGATCGCCTTCGCGGTTTCGACCGAGACCATCGGCTGGTCGACCGTCACGGTATCGCCCACCTTGACATGCCAACGCACGATCTCGGCCTCGGACAATCCTTCGCCGAGGTCGGGAAGTCGGAAAATGATCACGATGCGAACAGCTCCTGGTGGTCCAAGATTTTAGTCGGCCATCGTCGCGCGCACGGTATCCATTATTCGCTCAACCCCCGGAATGTAATCGTGCTCGAGGCGGTACAAGGGCATGATTGTATCGTAGCCGGTGACCCGACGGACGGGCGCCAGCAAATCGTAGAGCGCGTGCTCGGTCACAGTTGCGGCGATTTCCGCACCAACGCCGCAATGTCGAGCCGCTTCATGCACAATGACCAGACGCCCGGTCTTGACGACCGAATCTAGAATTGATTCAAAATCAATCGGCGAGAGCGACGCAACATCCAGTACGTCGCAGTGGATTTTCTCCGCAGCCAGCTGCTCGGCGGCCTTCAGCGTCTCGATCGTCATGGCGCCCCAGCTGAGCAGCGTCACATCAGTGCCTTCGCGCAGCCGGAAGCACTGACCAAGCGGCAGGGACTGGCCGTCATCGTTCACATCCTGCTTGGCGTAGCGGTACAGACGCGTGGGCTCGAGGAACATCACCGGATCCGGATCGCGAATCGCCGCAAGCAGCAAGCCGTAGGCACGCTGCGGCGAAGAGGGGCACACCACGCGCAGCCCCGCGTGGTGGCACAGCAGCGCTTCGAGACTCTCGCAATGATGCTCTGGCGCATGAATGCCGCCACCGTGCGGTACGCGCAGCACCACCGGGCAGCTCAGGCGGCCACGCGTGCGGTTGCGAAGGCGTGCCATGTGATTGGCAATCTGGTCCAGAGCCGGATAGATGAAACCCATGAACTGGATTTCGATCACGGGCTTAAGTCCCTGCGCGGCCATGCCGATCGCGGCGCCGGCGATCAGACCTTCGGCCAGCGGTGCATCCTGCACCCGTTCGCTGCCAAAGCGCTGCTGCAATCCCACTGTGGCGCGAAATACGCCGCCGTTTAAGCCCACGTCCTCACCCAGCACAACCACCGCCGGGTCCTGGGCCATCTCCCACATGTGGGCGAGGTTGATGGCCTCGACCATCGTAACCTTCGGCATCAGCGCTGCATCCTTCAGTGACTGGCGGCGTAGCGACGCGCGTCGTCGCGCTGCGACCGAAGGTGCGCGGGGAGCTGCGCATACAGGAAATCAAACATGGCCCCGGCATCCTGGTGCGGAGTGGCCAGGTATTCGCGCACAGCCTCCTCCACCTGCGCGCTGCACTCGCGACGCAGTTCGGCTTCCGCCTGCTCGCTCCACAGCCCGCGCGCTTCCAGGAAGCGGCGCGTGCGGATCAAGGGTTCTAGCAGTTGTGCCGCTTGGACTTCGGCAGCCGGCCGGTAGCGGGAAGCATCATCCGAGGTGGTGTGATCCGCGAGGCGGTAGGTGAGGGCCTCGATGAGCGTTGGTCCGCCGCCGGAACGAGCCCGCGCCAGTGCCGCACTGACCACCTCGCGCACGCCAATCACATCGTTGCCATCCACCTGCAGGCCCGGCACACCGGCGGCAATGCCTTTCTGCGCCAAAGTCTGCGCCGCTGTCTGCGCCGCGACCGGCGCCGAGATGGCCCAGCCGTTATTGACGATGATCGTGACCAGTGGCAGCTTGCGTACGCCCGCCAGATTCAGCGCCTCGTAAAAGGCGCCCTGCGAAGTGCCGCCATCGCCGATGTAGGCGACGGCACAACGTCGCTCGGCTCGAATCCGGAAGGCGAGCGCCGCGCCCGCCGCGTGTGGCATCTGCGAGCCTATTGGCACGCAGAAGGGGAAATCCTGCGGACTGTGCTCATAGAGCGTGCCGCGCTCATCGCCGCCCCAATAGAGCAAAATGTCCTTCATCGTGACGCCGCGCCAGAATTTGGTACCGATCTCACGGTAAACAGGAAAGAGCACATCTTCGGGCCGCATGGCTGCGCCCACGGCCACATGCGTGGCCTCGTGGCCGAGGCACGATGGGTAGGTGCCAAGCTTACCGGTGCGCTGAAGGTTGACGGCCTTGGTATCGAACACTCGCGCCCGCACCATCATGCGATACATCGGCAGCAATGCACGGCCATCCTCGGCCCACGCCGGCAACGGATCGCAGGCGGCACCTGCCGGATCGAGCAGCTGCACGTAAGGAATGTGGGTGCTTGGCGGCGTAATGCCCTGATTCATGGCGCGAATCGTAGCATTACCGGCGCAGGCCTGTTGGCGGACCCGCTAGTGAGCGCCAGCGCCTCCGCCAGCGCCGGTGAAGGGTGGCCGGGCCAACCACACCGGAAACATCAGTGCCAGGAACAGCAGACCGTAGGCGAAGAAGATGTCATTGGCGCCCATCGTCTGGGCCTGGTTCACAACCACTGATTGGGTGTACGCGAGAGCAGTGGTCGTCGAGTGCACGCCAAGCGCGCCCAGATGTGCGCTGAAGTCGCGCCACGGACCGCCCGGGGTGACATGCTGGGCGAGGATCGTCTCGTGAAAATCGGTGCGTCGGCTCCACATGAAGATGCACATCGCGGTGGAGAGCGAGCCGGAGAGATTACGAAAGAAGGTTGCCAGACCGGCCGCGCCTGCCACGGCATCGTTACGCACGCCTGAGAACATGATCTGGTTGAGCGGCAGGAAGAAGAAGGCCATGCCGACGCCCTGCAACAGACGCGGCTCAATGATTTCCATGAAACTGGCCGTTTCATTCATCTTCGAGAGCCAAAGCATCGAAATTCCGAAAAAGAAGAATCCAACGCTGGCCGCGACGCGCAGGTTCATCTTGTTGAGGTTGCGGCCCACGAACGGCATCAGTATTACGCCGAGGATACCCACGGGGGCGGAGGCGAGGCCTGCCCACGTGGCGGTGTAACCGGCGGTGGTCTGGAGCCAGAGCGGATAAATTACCGTGACGCCAAAGAAGGCGAAGAATCCGAGGCAGATGGTCAGCAGGCCAATGCGGAAATTGTGAAACTGAAACAGGTGCAGGTCGATGATGGGATGCTCATCGGTCATTTCCCACGCGATCAGGAATGTCAGTGCGACGATGGCGGTGATCAGCGCAGCGACGATGACATTGGAGTTGAACCAGTCCATGTCATTGCCGTTATCGAGCATGAACTGCAGTGAACCGACGCCGACGATCAGCAGCCCGAGGCCGACCGCATCGAGTGGCAGCCGCTGCCGCTTGGTGTCGCGCTTGCGCAGGATTGACCAGACCGTCGCCGCAGCGAATAGGCCCACCGGCAGGTTGATGTAGAACAGCCAGGGCCACGACAGGTTATCGGTAATCCAGCCACCGAGGATCGGTCCGAAGATTGGCGCCAGAAACACCACCATCGCCCAGATCGCCATCGCCATGCCGCGCTTAGCCGGGGGATAGGCGCGCATCAGCAGTGCCTGGGCCATCGGCACCATCGGGCCGGACACCATGCCCTGCAGCAGCCGTCCGACCACCAGCATTGGCATGCTGGTGGCGAGGCCGCACAGCGCCGAGAACACCACGAACAGCGTGGCTGAGGTGACGAAAGTACGCACCTCGCCAAACTGCCGGCTGATCCAGCCGGTGATTGGCTGCATGATCGCCGCCGCCAGCGAATAGGAGCTGATAGTCCACGTGCCCTCGTTGGGGCTCACACCAAGCGTGCCGGCGATCGAGGGTACCGAGACATTGACGATTGTCATGTCCAGCACTTCCATGAACGTCGCCATCGCGATGGCGATCGTCAGCAGCAGCAGCTGCGAGCCATGCAGGTACTCGTCCGGTTGCGCGCCCTGGGGCTTGGTGGAATCAGTGGCCACGGCGGGTGACTGGCAGTGCTATTGAGGTGCGCTTAGCGGTGGAGGCCAGCGGGGCTCAGGGCCCCGGAGCGCTCTGGCCGCGAAGGATGGCATCAGCGGCCTGCGCCGCGGCTGCGGCATCGCCGTCATAAATTGAGGTACTGGCCACGGTCTTGTCGGCCGGCGCAGCCGCCAGCACCGGGCCGGAGCGATCGACGATGCTCACCTTGACGTCGGTCGAGAGGCCGATGCGCAGTGGGTGATCGGCAAGCTCCTTGGGATCGAGCGTGATGCGCACAGGAACTCGCTGCACAACCTTGATCCAGTTGCCGGAGGCGTTCTGGGCCGGGAGCAATGAGAAGGCGGCGCCAGTGCCGGCCGCGGCGCCCAGCACCGTGCCGTGGAACAGCACGCTGCCACCATAGACGTCGGTCTTTATCTCGGCACTCTGACCGATGCGCAGGTTGCGCAGCTGCCCTTCCTTGAAATTGGCATCGACCCACAGCCGCTCAAGCGGCACGATATTCAGCAGGACCTGGCCAGGCTGCACTTGGGCGCCGATCTGGATTGTGCGCTGAGCGACGTAGCCGCTAACAGGTGAGTAGATGCGCGTGCGCCGCACGGCAATCCAGGCCTGCTCGTAGGCCGCGCGCGCTGCCAACACCATCGGATTGTTATCGAGCGAGACGCCGTCGATGAGCGCATGGGCCGCAGCCGCCTGCTCCTGAGCCGCCTTCACCGAGGTGCGGGCGACATCCATCGTCGTTTGCGCCGTCTTGACTTCCTCTTCGGCGATCGCCTGGGCACTCAGTAGCGGCACGCGGCGTGCGAGCTGCGTATCGGCCTGCTCGAGCTGGGCACGGCGACTATCGACTTCGGCGTCGAGCTGGGCAGCCGTGGCCTGCTGCTGCCGGACCTGGCGAACGGCCTGCGACAGTTCGCTGGCCGCGTGGGCGAGGGCGACCTGCGTGTCGGTGTCATCGAGCCGTGCCACGAGCTGACCAGCGTCCACGCGCTGTGTGTCATCGACCAGCAACTGAACTACGGTGCCGGAAATCTGCGCCGCGATGCCGACCTGGTCGCCGCCTACATAGGCATCATCGGTAGTCTCGCGCCGCGAGAATACCAGCAACCACAGCAGCACCCAGGCGACTGCAATGACGATGAATACCAGCGCCACGATTGTCAACGCCTTGCGGCGGTTGCCTTTGGCCGGTGGTGCCGGTGGTGCGGCCGCTGCCGAAGCCGCTGGTGCTGCAGGGGATGTTGCGGGGACTGGATCAGGTGTGCTCATGAGGTGGGGTCCATTACGTAGCCGCCGCCAAGGGCATGAATCAGCGCCACATCGGCGCTCAGTTGTTGATAGTTGGTTTCGATCAGGGCTTCCTGCGCCGCCAGCCACTGCTCCGTGGCGCTCAGCTGCGGGCGCGCATCCGAGACGCCGCGCTGCAGCCGCTGGTCAGCCTTCGCCTGCAGTTGCCGGGCCGCTTCAAGTTGCTCCTGACGCAGGGCAAGCTGCTTGACCGCTGTGTCGCGCAGCTCGAGCTGCGTGTTGACATCGCGCGCCGCGTTCAGCACCGCGCTGTGATAATCAGCGACCGCAAGTTCAAGCGCGGCATGGGAGCGCGAATAACCGGCGCGCAGTGCGCCGGCATCAAAAATCGGCAGATGAATCGCGCCGGTTATCGAGGGATCGCCGCTGCCGATTTCCAGCAGCTTGCCCAGGTCGCGACTGCTCAGGCCCAGCAGGCCATTTAATGAAACATTGGGCATGAAGCCAGCGCGGGCCGCCTCCAGATCCTGACCCGAGGCTTCGACGCGCCAGCGGCTGGCGATGATATCGGGCCGCCGTGCGATCAGATCGATCGAGGCGCTTGCAGGCAGTTGCGTGGTGAGTGCCGGCAGCTCGCGCGGCGGCAATTCAGGCAGTTCGGCCGGGGCACAACCAAGCAGCGCGGCCAGCGCCACCAGATGCATGTGCTCGGAGGTGATGACATCGCCCATGTGATCGCGCGCGCTCAGTACATCGAGGTTCGCGTGATCCTCATCCGCCGGATCGGCCAGGTGCGCCTGCACCCGCTGCTTGGCGATCTCCAGTGCCCTGCGCGTCGTGTCTACGCTCTTGAGCGCGAGGGTGAGGCGGGCCTGATCGGCTTGATACCCAAAGTATTCCGTGGCCACCGCGCTTGCGATGGTTTGCCCGGCGGCGTCGCGTTCGACCTGCGCGGCGCGCTTGAGATCGATGGCCGATCGCACCTGTGCGCGATGCAGTCCCCACCAGTCAAAGGTGTAACTGCCCTGCACGCCGAGGTCAAACTGGTTGTACCAGTTAAATCCCAGCAGCTGCGGTGGGAACAGGCCATTGTCGCTGAGCCGTTGGCGCGAGGCATCGCCGGCACCGGTCAGATTCGGGCCGGCCGCGGCGCGCGCAGCGGCAATTGCCGCCGCGGCACTATTAAAGCGCGCCTCGGCAGCGCCAATGTCCGGCGAGGCGACCAGCGCCTGATCAATCAAGGTATCGAGCGTGGGATCTGCGTAAGTCTTCCACCACATCGCCTGCGGCCACTCGGCCGTTGTGACGGCGGGCTCGGCCGCAGTCGCGGCCCCAACCGGCGCAGTGAGCTTGAGATCGGGATGCGCTTCGCGCGCCGGTCGGGTCAGGCACGCGGCGAGGGGCAGCACTAGGGCAAGCGCGGCCAGCAGCCGGGGCGTGTTCAGCCGATTCATTGCGCGGTCAATTCCGAAGCGAGGGCGCTGCTATCACGGGCGCGCGTGGTTTCATCGATCGCGGCCGCAATGCGCTTGAGCTGACCAAGGATCTGTTGTAACTCGGGTGTCGGCAGAACGGTGAGCAGGCTGCGCAGCGGCTCAAAGGCTGCCGGCATCAGCTGTTGCAGCAAGGCGCGCCCCTGATCGGTCAGTTCCAGGATCTGCCGGCGGCGATCCTGAACGCTCGGGATGCGTGTGATCAGTCCGCGCGCGACCAGGGTATCGGTAATGCGGGTCATGTTCGCAGGCGTCTGCTGAGCCGCAGTACACAGATCTCCCGGGTGCCCGACCCCGTCGGGCAACGCGAACAGATTCACCAGCACCCGAAATTCGGTGTCATTAAGACCGTAGGGGCGCAGTGCATCTTCCATGAGTTCACCGAGCGCCCGGCCGACCAGAATCAGCGTCCGGAGCAATAGCGCGGCGTCGGTCGGCATGCTGTGCCCCTGGCGCGAAACCCGCTCCATGCCCGACTGGATGCGATCGATGGTGGTCGTCAGATCTGTCATTTCATTACCCTGAGAAATAATTTATCAGGAAAATATTTCACTTGCAACGAATTGACAGATGAGAATGATTCTTATAGGCGATGTGCCCGGGCGAGATACTCCTCGCTCTGCATTTCAATCAGACGGCTGGCGGTACGTAAATATTCCTGCTGCAGCCGCTCTCCTTGATAAAGCTCTGCCGGCGGCCGAGCCGCCGACACCACCAGCTTGACCCCCCGGTCATAAAATTCATCGACCAGGGCAATCAGCCGGCGCGCCGCATCCTCATCCGCGCTCGTCAGCACGGGAATATCGGACACGAATACGGTGCGGAACTGGCTCGCGATCTCCACGTAGTCACTGGTGGAGCGCGGCCCTTCGCAGAGCGTCGCGAACTTAAACCAGACCACGGCGCCGCGGCGACGATGGGCACACAGCAAGCGGCCGCCAATGTGCAGCCGCCGCTCAGTCTCGCCCTGCTGCCCGGCCAGTCGCTCGAAGAGCGCCTCAAGACTCTCCTGGGCGCGCTGCGGATCGGCAGTGGAGAGGTAGATCGGCGCCTGGCGCAGATGTCGCAGCCGATAATCGATCGCACCGTGCAGCGCCAGCACGTCGAGGCGCGATTCAAGCAGCGCGATCGCGGGCAGGAAGCGCACACGTTGCAGCCCGTCGCGGTACAGGTCCGAAGGTGGCACGTTGGATGTGATCACCAGCGTGACGCCGTGATCCAGCAGCGCGGCAAACAAGCCGCCAAGCAGCATCGCATCGGTAATATCGCTGACAAACAGCTCATCGAGGCAGATCAGGCGCGCGCGCTTGGCCAGCGCCGCGGCGACCTGCTCGAGTGGATCGACCGTGCCGTCGCGGGCCCGCAGCTGCTCGTGGACTTCGCGCATGAAGTGATGGAAATGACTGCGCAGCTTGTCGGGGAACGGCAGGCTCTCGAAGAACAGATCCATCAACCAGGTCTTGCCGCGGCCGACTTCGCCCCACAGGTAGATGCCGCGCGGCGCCACTGGCGCGGCGCGGCGCGTCCAGCGCCCGAGCCAG
>JBEKOK010000166.1:0-8546 GCA_049521875.1 Steroidobacteraceae bacterium | reverse complement strand
GGCGATGCATGGAGTTCCCCTGAAATTCTTGGCGATGGAGCGGTTGCCGGCGCAGCGCCGACGCGACCTTAACGGACAGCGGCCTCAGCCGGTCAGCGACACACTTGGGAGAGTTTATACGTTCGGGTCTTCCAATCCATAGTCTCTCGAGGCCGCACATTAAGTCAGAATTAGGCTGCCGCGGTGCCGGCCGTGCACCCAATCCGCAGTCGGTGTATACGAGATATTAACTGAAGCAACGCTCTTGCGGGGGCGCGGCAAGTTGCTTCAGCGGGGCAATAACGATCATGAACGACTATGTGCCTGACAGCAGCTGGATCAGCGTCGCCACCTGTGACGACATCGGATCCGCAACGGTGCGCAGCGGGCTGTTACTTTCTATGGGTGTTCCGGCGTCGACATGGACTCCGCCGCGCGCAAGCATGCCCGTCTATGTTCTTGTTGCGCCGGACCGTGCCGAGGAAGCCAGACAAATACTCTCGCAGCCTCCGCCGAGTGATGACGAGCTCACTAGAGAAGCCCTATCCGAGCCACCTGTCGATGACGTGCCCGAAGAGGCGAGCACAAGCTCTGGGAATCGAGAACAACCAATCGCCGAGCTCGGCCCCGTTCCTTACGAGCGTCTTCCGAGCACTCGCCACCCGTGGCTGTACGTCGCGCTCGGCACCGCCGTGGCCATTGTTGTACTCAAGTGGATGCTTGGCACACTACTTGTCCAAAGCGCCAGGGTCACTACATCTAGCGCCCCGGATGGTTTGACCGATGCCCTGATCCTGGAAACAGACCGTGACGCACATGGCGAGCACAGCCTTCGCATCTGTCTGCAAGCGCATTCGACGGCGCCGGTAACCGCGAACTCGTGCACCGACGTGGCTTATCTTTCGGGAGTACCCAGAGGTGGCGGCGGCCAGGGCGTATCGCTGATATGGGTGGACTCCTCACAGCTGGAGATTCGCTATATCGATGCCAAAGCGGCGTATCTATATCGCTCAGTGTTCACGTGGCCCAACCGCGTGGGTCGACTGTCCGGCCGCTATCCCGCAAGCAACAGGCTGATTCCGATAAGCATCAAACTCATCCATACCCGGGATTCACCGGGTGGGCTCTCAGACAACGGCAACTGAACAGTCCCACTGCTCAGCAGATTCTGCATCAATCATGAGTCGCGGACGCGGGTTCCGGGTCCATTGGCCGCAGGGCAGTAACAGTAGCGCGAACGGGAACCGCCGAAGCCTATGGTATCGGGGCCGGCTCCGGTGTATGCACGCGCCACAGCACCGCACCGCCGACCAGGAACAGCACGGCCACGGCGCCGATGCCTGCGCGTGAGTTGCCGCTGAGCTGCGCGGTGATGCCGACAATCAATGGCCCCAGCACGGCGCCGAACTTGCCCGTCATGTTATAGAAACCAAAATATTCGGCGGACTTGCCTTTGGGCACAAACTGTCCGAACAGTGCACGTGAGAGGCTCTGCACGCCGCCCTGCACCAAGCCCACCGTGACCGCCATGGCATAGAACTGCCCGACCGTGTGCAGCATGATCGCCCACACCGTCACGCCCAGATACACGATGAGCCCCGCCAGTATCGACTGACGCGCGCCGATCCGGTTGCCGAGCCAGCCAAACACGAGTGCCGCCGGAAAGGCGACGAACTGCGTGATCAGCAGTGCCTCGAGCAGACTGGCTGCCGGCAGTCCGAGAGCGAGCCCATAGTCGATCGCCATCTTGACGATCGTGTTGACGCCATCAATGTAGAGCCAATAAGCCAGCAGGAACAGCCACAGCATCCGATGCGCAGCGGCTGACTTGAGCGTCGCGCGCAGCTCCGACCAACTGGATCCGGAGCCTCGCGCCTCCCCGGACTCGCTAACGCCAAAGGCGAGCGGCATCGCGAACACAAACCACCATATGGCCACGGTCAGGAACGAGTACTGCACCGCCTCGGCCATTGAGGCAAGCCCGAACCACGCCGGGTGCAGCGTCATCAGCACATTAAGCAGGAACAGCAGCCCGCCGCCGAGATAACCCAATGAGTAGCCGTAGGCCGAAACCCGGTTGTACTCGGAAGGCTCGGCAATGCGCAGCAGCAGGGAGTCGTAAAAGACAATGGCACCGCTATAGGCAGCGCTCGCCGTCACAAACACCCCAATCGCCACGCCCCACTCGCCGCGCCCGATCCAGCACAAGGCAGCGGTGGCCAGCACACCGATGAAGGCGAAGCACAGCAGGAAGGCTTTGCGTCGTCCCCCGCGATCGGCATTCGCGCCGAGAAATGGCGCCGAGAGCGCCACCAGCAAACCGGCGGCGCCGTTCGCCAGGCCCAGGCGAAACGTAGTCGTCGTGGGATTGGAGCCCAGGCTCCAGAACTGGTGGAAGAAGGTCGGAAAGAACCCGGCCATCACCGTGGTCGAGAAGGCCGCAGTCGCCCAATCATACAAAGCCCAAGACAGTACCGGCCGGCGCAGATACCAGCGGCTCACGCCTCCTCACCGAGCGCGTGCTCGCGGGTCTCGGCGAACTGGATGTCGGGCCAGCGCTCCTGCGTCAGGGCGAGGTTGACGCGCGAGGGCGCGAGGTACACCAGCGCGCCGCTGTGATCGACCGCCAGATGGTCGTGCGCGCGCTCGCGAAACTCCTCGAGCTTGCGCGTATCGGTGGCGCTGATCCAGCGTGCGGTATGCACAGCGATGTTGTCGAACACGCACTGCACGTTGTATTCATCCTGCAGGCGAAAGGCCACGACCTCGAACTGCAGCTGGCCGATGGCCCCGAGGATCATATCGGCGTTGCGCAGCGGCCGGAACAGCTGCGTCGCACCCTCCTCGCACAGCTGCGCCAGGCCCTTGCCGAGCGCCTTCATGCGCAGCGGATCCTTGAGCACCGCGCGTCGGAACATTTCCGGGGCGAAACTCGGCACACCGGTGAAGTTCAGCCGCTCGCCTTCGGTAAAGGTATCGCCGATGTTGATCGTGCCGTGGTTATGCAGGCCCAAGATGTCGCCTGCATAAGCCTCCTCGGCCTGCTCGCGATCGGCCGCCATGAAGGTCAGGGCATCCGAGACGCGTACTTCCTTGGCGAGCCTTACGTGGTAGAGGCGCATACCGCGCTGATAGCGCCCCGAGCACAGCCGCATGAAAGCCACGCGATCGCGGTGCCCCGGATCCATGTTGGCCTGAATCTTGAACACGAAGCCGCTGAGTTTGGGCTCCTGCGCCTCGACGGTGCGCTCCTGCGTTGGCCTCGGCAACGGTCCCGGGGCATGGCGCACGAACTCACCCAGCAGTTCCTCGACGCCAAAATTGCTGATCGCGGAGCCGAAGAACACCGGTGTCTGCCGGCCCGCCAGGTAGGCCTCTGGATCAAACGTACCGGTCGCGCCCTGCACCAGTTCAATCTCATCACGCAGCGCCTTCGAGTCCCCGCCGAGGAACTCGGCGGCCTCGGGAGAATTCAGTCCCTGGATGACGCGGTTGCCGCCGACCCGGCCCTTCTCGCCGGCCTCATAGACGTAGATGCGATCTTGCAGCAGGTGATAGATGCCCTGCAGCTCACGGCCCATGCCGATCGGCCAGGTTACCGGTGCCGTGCTGATCTTGAGCACCTTCTCGATCTCATCGAGCAGCTCGATTGGCGCACGCCCGTCGCGATCGAGCTTGTTGATGAAGGTCATGATCGGCGTGGCGCGCATGCGGCACACCTCCATCAGGCGCACGGTGCGCTCCTCGACGCCTTTGGCGCAGTCGATGACCATCAGTGCCGAATCGACCGCGGTCAGCGTGCGATAGGTGTCCTCGGAGAAATCCTCGTGCCCCGGCGTGTCGAGCAGGTTCACGATGCAGTCGCGGTAGGGAAACTGCATCACGGAGCTGGTGATCGAAATGCCGCGCTGCTGCTCGAGGCGCATCCAGTCAGAGGTCGCATGGCGCGCGGCCTTGCGACCCTTGACGGTGCCAGCCATTTGGATCGCACCACCGAACAGCAGCAGCTTCTCGGTCAGCGTGGTCTTGCCGGCGTCCGGATGGGAGATGATTGCAAAC
The DNA here is from genome assembly GCA_049521875.1 of Steroidobacteraceae bacterium. Lineage (GTDB taxonomy): Bacteria > Pseudomonadota > Gammaproteobacteria > Steroidobacterales > Steroidobacteraceae > FEN-1191. The sequence goes on along the minus strand of JBEKOK010000166.1, from coordinate 4,508 downwards.
GTTCTGCGACGCTTGATTTCATTAATAATTTCAACTTCACCCACCGGCAATGTCCCCAGAAATGTACGCAGCTCTGCTACACAAAATTCAGTGTAAACGGCGCTGCGGATGATGATGTGGCACGGACCGCGCCACTGCTGGGTGGGGCTCTGCCTAGATTCGCGACGATATTATAACTGAGGCTTAAGCCTCGAGGGACGCGGCTGGAAGCCGGCGCGGGAATTTCAACCCGCTGCGCACACCGGCTTCGCCCGGGCGCGCACGCGTTGCAGCCACAGCGCCCCGATCGTTGCCGCAAGGCCGGCGCCAAAGACACCGGCGATGCCCACCACCGGCATGCGCAGCCATACGGCCAGCGTGTACAGGCCGATCATCAGCAGCATGACGCTGTTCTCCGCCAGGTTCTGGACCGCGATCGCGTGCCCGGCGCCGACACTGTGCTGGCCGGTTTCCTGCAGCAGCGCATTCAGCGGTACGACAAAAAACCCGCCGCAGGCGCCGACGAGCGCCATCACGACAAATGCCACGGGCAGGCTCGTCGTCACTGCGAGCACACACAGGCAGGCGCCGATCAGCACGCCCGCGGGCAAGGCACGATCCACTTTTTCGAGACTCACGAATTTGGCGGCAAGACCCGCGCCGATGACGATGCCGACGGCGACCATGCCATTGAGATAGGCCGGCATGCGATTGTTGGTGACGCCGAGCGCCACCGGCACCCAGGCGACCAGCAGGAAGCGCATTGTGGAGCCGGCGCCCCAGAACAGGCTGGTGCCGGTCATCGAAAAGCGCGTATCTGGCGTGCGCACCAGCACCCGCACGGCAGTAGCGAAGTCCCGCAGGATGGCCTTCAGAGAAATTTCATGCAGCGGATGCGCCGCCGGCATATTAGGAATGAGCAGGTTGGCTGCGGTCGCTGCAGCATAGCAGGCGGTCACGACGCCAAGCGCGCCCCAGACATTCCAGTCGGCCAGTGTTCCGCCGGCGATGGCCCCGGTCAGGATCGCCGCAATCGTCGAGGATTCCATCAAGCCGTTGGCCTTGACCAGCAGCGCTGGCGGCACCAGCTCCGAGAGAATGCCGTACTTGGCCGGCGAATAACCGGCGGCACCGAGCCCGACCAGACCATAGGCAAGGAAGGGATTGAGGCCGACACACATCCCGAGGGCTCCTGAGAACTTCAGGGCATTCGAGATCAGCATGACGCGCCCTTTAGGCAGCGCATCGGCAAAGGGACCGGCAAAGGGTGCCAGCACAATGTAGGCGGCAACGAAGAACTCCTGCAGCAGCGGCGCGCTCCAGCCCGGGTAGCGCTCGATGCGCAGCAGTGCCAGGGCGCTAAACAGCAGCGCGTTATCGGCCATCGCGGACAGGAACTGGGCCGACAGTACCGCCACCATACCGCGCGACCACAGCGGCGAGCCGGCCGGGTTCTTTTGGATGTTCACTGTGCTGTGCATGGTTGGCGCCTAGGCTGCGCTGGCCGAGGCGGCAGTCTCTTCGGCCAGTTGCTTCAGACGCACGTAATCGGTCTTGCCGGTGCCCAGCAATGGGATCTTATCGAGGAACTGAATGACTCTGGGCACGGCGAGTTCGGTCGCTCCGGTTGCTTTCGCGGCGGCACTGAGCTGCTCGCGCTTCAGCGCCGGATTGGTCGTGAACAGCACCAGCGCCTCGCCTTTGGCGGCATCGCTACGCGTCGAGGCGGCGTTCAGGAAGCCTGGCGATGCCGCATCGGCGATGCGCTCGACCACCTCGAGCGAAATCATTTCACCGGCGATCTTCGCGAAGCGTTTCACGCGCCCGCGGATGTGCACGAACCCATCCTCATCGATGTGCACGATGTCGCCGGTCGAGTACCACCCTGGGCGCAGCGATGCCGGTGGCTGGATGACGCCTGGCTTATCGAACAGCAGATAGCCCTTCATGACATTGGGGCCGCTGACGTGCAGTACGCCGGCACCTGCTACGCCCGGCACCGGCTCGAGCTCTATGCGCATGCCCGGGACGATCTGCCCGACACTGCCGATGCGACAGGCCATCGGCACATTGACCGCAATGACCGGGGCGCATTCGGTGACCCCGTAACCTTCCAGCACGCGGATGCCGAACTTCTCGATCCACAGCCGGCGCACTTCTTCAGAAAGCTTCTCGGCGCCTGCGACGACGTAGCGCAGGCGCCCAAAATCATAGGGGTGCGCGTACTTGCCGTAGTTGGCAAGGAATGTGGAGGTGCCGAACAGCACGGTGCAGTTACGGTCATACACCAGCTCTGGAATGATCCGGTAATGCAGCGGACTTGGGTAGAGAAACGCCTTGCACCCGGAGACCAGCGGCATGATGACACCGCAGGTCAATCCAAAGGAATGGAACACCGGCAGCGCGATCATGAATTTATCGAGCGGCGTAAAATCAGCCACGGCACGCATCTGTGCGATGTTCGATAGCAGCGAGTTGTGGGAATGCACAACGCCCTTGGGCCTGCCCTCGGATCCGGAGGTGAACAGCACGATGGCCGCGTCATGCGGCTGTTGCCCGCGGCCGAGCAATTTCGGAAACAGCTTGTGCCAGAGGATCCACAGCTTGTCCGATAAACGGACCTGTGCCTTCAGATCCTCCAGGTAATGGATGCGGATGCCCGGCAGCTGATCGACCAGCGGCAACAGGCGCGCCTTTTCGAGGAAGGTGCGCGAGGTGACGATGTTGGTGATGCGGGCCGCGGTACAGGCGGCGCGCAGGCCTTCGGCTCCGGCGGTGTAATTCAGCATTGCCGGCACGCGGCCGGTGGCCGACAGGCCCAGTACCAGGGCCAGCGTCGGCGCCGCATTCGGTGTCATCACGCCGACGTTCTCGCCGCGCGCAGTCACGCCCCTGAGCAGCTTGCCCAGGCCCAGGGCCATGCGCAGCAGCGAGCCGTAAGACTCCTCGCGCAAGCGGATGTCTTCAACCAGCTTGTAGCCCGATCCAAACGTAGCCTTGGCATCGAGGAAGGCCCGGTACAGCGTGCAGCGCGGCCGCGTCGCAACCAGCATGTCGAGCAGGATGCTGCGCATCAGCTCACCCGAACGTCGCCGGCGCTGCTTGGCCGAGGGCAACTGCGGCATCGGGATCTGGCAGCGCGGCTGGATCATGATGCGGATCTTCGGCAGCAGCCGCAGCGGATAGATGCCGGCCAGACGCCCGAAATAGCTGCGACCCGAGCCTTCAATGCGTACCGGCACCACCGTCGCTCCGGTCTTGGCGGCTACGAAGGCCGCGCCGTCGTAGACCTTCATCAGCGAGCCGGTAATGGTCAGGCGACCCTCGGGGAAGATGACAACCGGTGTGCCCGACTCGACCAGCCTGCAGATCAGCTTCATCGCCAGCGGATTGGTCGAGTCCACAGCCAGATGGGGCACGTAACGCAACAGCCAGCGGAAGTACCATTTGCTGACGATCTGCGCATGCACGACGAACGTGGCGCCGGCGGGTAGAAAGCTACCCAGCAGCGCGCCATCCAGAAAGGACTCATGGTTGGCAACGATCAACGTGCGATCGTTACAGAACTCCTGCGGGTCGCCGCTGAGCTGCACGCGAAACAATGGCCGCAGGATCGCGCGCAGCACGAATCGCACCACGGCATAACCCAATGCAGGGGGTTTATTCACGACGCCGGCCCTCGCAATCACGACCGCATCCCTGATCGTCGGCCGATATTCTTCAGTATCGACTGGGCGGGCACCTTGATGCACACCTCATACGCGTACACCCAGGCGAAGAGTGGGCAGTTGCCCAAGTACGTTAGCCATGTGTTCATCGATCTCTCCCAATCCATTTGGCGTGGGAGGAGTCTGGAACGTGGTCTCGCTTATCGCCACTATGATCGCAAATGTAGCGATTTCTTAGTCACGAAGTATTAAAATGCGATACTTTGGTTCGTATCCAGCTCCGGTGCTCGCTGCTTGACATTACGAACTTAGTCGAATTATCGTACCGTCATGAAGACCAATGAAATCATCGAGGCCCTGGGAGCACTGGCTCACGAGCACCGCCTGGCGATCTTTCGCTTGCTGGTCGAGCGGGGTCCCGAGGGGCTCGCGGCTGGGCAAATAGCAGCGCGCGTGGGGTTGGTCCCCTCATCCCTGACCTTCCATCTTCAAAGCCTTCAGCGTGCGGGACTGATCACCCAAGAGCGAGAGAGTCGGCAGCTCATCTATACCGCCGACTTCGACGCCATGAGCGGCCTGGTGAGATATCTCACGGAGAACTGCTGTGCCGACAGTGCAACGTGCGCGCCCAACTGTAAGCCCCCGGTGCCCGTGCGGACAGCAAAGCGCGCGGCCACTGGAGAGTAAGGGTTCATGTCCGCCTCCCTTCCGATCCGAGCACGACCGCCGCGATCGACGGCGGTGGCTCTGCTGGAAGCCGCAGGGTTGCCGGTTTCGGACCTGACCGACGCACACCTTGAGCACTTCTTCTTCGTTGGGTCGGATGTGTCGCCCGCGGGACTGGCGGGGGTTGAGCTCTAT
>JBEKOK010000165.1:0-8572 GCA_049521875.1 Steroidobacteraceae bacterium | reverse complement strand
TCGCACAGCGGCCACACCTGCACCAACTCGGCTGGCACCGCCGGTGGCAGCAGCGGTGCCGGAGGATTCGCCGGTGGCATGGGTGGCCAGGCCGGTTGCAGTGGCTGGTCCGGCGGTGGTGGCGGCGGCGGCGCTGCCAGCGTCGTCGCGACCAGTGCCAATGCCTCACTGCTCATTGCCGGTGGCGGTGGCGGTGGCCAGGGCGGTTCACTCGATTCCTCATCCGTGCCGAGCATCAGCTCGACGCTCGCCGGTTCGCTGCCGGGCACTGCCGGTGGCACCGGACTCAGTGAGACCAAAGACGGCGGCGGCGGCGGTGGCGGCGGTGGTGGCTGTCCCGGCGGCGTGGCTGGCGACGTTCACAACGATTCCACCGGTACCAACTACAACTACGCTGCCGGCGCCGGTGCCTCGTGCTTCAGTCCTGGTCAAATCACGGGCTTTGCGATCCTGGCGACACCGGGTGGCGCGGGTGGTGCCGGCGCCCCGGCGGGCGGTACCAACGTCCCGCCGGGGATTGCCGGCAGTAACGGTTCGATCTCGCTGACGCCGTTCTACGTCGCAACAGTGGTTGCGAGTGCGAGTTTCCCGGCGACAGTCAACGCCGGCCAGCCGGTCAGCGGCACGATCACCTTCACCGACAGCGGCCCCAGTCCCGCGAGCGGCGATACCTACAGCATCACGCTGCCGGCGAATCTCGCCACGGCGCCGACGCTCTCGGGATTGCCTGCCGGCGCGACCTATAACTACAACGCGAATACCGGCGTCATCACTTTGAGCGGCATGCCCGCGAGCATTGCCACCGGCGCGAGCGTCGGTCCGATCTCGGTCAACTACACGCAGCCGCCCTCCGGCACCTCAAGCGTCTCGGCCACGGTCACGACGGCGACCACCGATCCCAATCCCGCCGCCGGCACCGTCACGGTCACGATCGGTGGCGCGATGGTGGCGACGGTCGTCACCACCGCGAGCTTCCCGGCGACGGTGAACGCCGGACTGCCGGTGACCGGCACACTGACCTTCAGCAACAGCGGACCGAGCACGTCTTCAGGCGATGCCTACAGCATCACGCTGCCGGCGAATCTCGCCGCGGCGCCGACGCTCTCAGGCCTGCCCGCCGGTGTCACCTATAGCTACGCGCCAGCCACCGGTCTGATCACGCTGACCGGCATGCCCACCACGGTGCTGGCCGGTGCGAGTCTCGGAGCGATCACGGTCAGCTACGTGCAGCCGCCCGCGGGTACTTCGACCGTGACGGCGACCATGAGCACAACGACGCTCGATCCGAACACCGCGCGCGGCACGGTCACAGTGACGATCACCGGCGCGGCCTCGGAGCTCTCCGGTACGGTCTACATCGACAACAACGAAGATCAGATCTTCGATGCCGGCGATGCGCCGATCGCCGGTGCGACAGTCTCGCTGTTCGCCTCATCCCACCTGATCGCGACCACCCAGAGCAGCATCTACGGCGTCTACTCGTTCCCGAGCGAACCCGCAGGCAGCTACGCGGTCGTCATCACGCCCTCAAACGGCTACTACACCGATACGCCCGCCTCGGTCACGGTCACGATGGGCTCGGGCACCGTCAACATCGTCAACTTTGGCGAAATTCCGGCGAGCGTCGTCGGCGCGCTGGTACTGACCAAGAGCACGCCGCTGGTGAACATCACCGCCGGCCAGTCGGTGCCGTACACAATCACGGCGACCAATCCGCAGACGACACTGGTCGCAAACGTCACCGTCACTGACCTGATTCCGGCCGGCTTCGCCTATCGGGTCGGCAGCGGCATGCTCAACGGCGTGCGCCTGGCGCCGACGGTCAATGGCCGGCAGCTGTCGTGGGCCCATCTGAGTTTCGCGCCCGGCGAGACCAAGACCTTCAGCCTGGTGCTGACCGCCGGCGCCGGCGTGGTCAGCGGCAGCTACACCAACCAGGCCACGGCCAACAACAGCCTGGTCAACCGCGCGATCTCGAACGTGGCCACCGCCACGGTGCAGATCGTCGCCGATCCGACCCTGGACTGTCCCGACCTGATCGGCAAGGTCTTCGATGACACCAACGGCAATGGCATCGCCGATCCAGGCGAGAAGGGCATTGCCGGCGTGCGACTCGTTACTGCCCAGGGCCTGCTGGTCACGACCGATGCCGAAGGGCGTTACCACATCACCTGCCCGCTGATTCCGGATTCGCAGCTCGGCTCGAATTTCATCGTCAAGCTCGATGAGCGCACGCTGCCTTCGGGCTATCGCCTGACCAGCGAGAATCCCGAGACCGTGCGACTCACCGCCGGCAAGGTCAGCAAGCTTAACTTCGGCGCCAGCATCAGTCGCGTGGCCCGCATCGAAGTCAACGCCGCAGCCTTCCAGGGTGAGGTGCTTGAGCCAACCGTCGCACAGCAGCTCGATGCGCTAGTCGCCGCGCTCAAGGACGAGACCACGATCGCGCGGCTCTCTTATGCCGCCGGCGAGGAATCCGATGCACTGATCGCGACGCGGCTGCAACTGCTCAAGCGTGCACTCAGCGAGCGCTGGCAGGCGCGCGGCGCGCACGCGCCGCTGCGCTTTGAGGAAGATATCCTGCGCTCCCTCGGGACCAGCACACCGGTCGCGGGAGCGGGCCCGTGACAGAGCGTTTCACACGCCTGCTGATCAGCAGCGCGGCGGTCTGCGCCGCACTGCTGCTACTTCAGCCGGCGTACGCACAGACCGCGCCAGCTCCAGCGGCCGATTGTGTGCGGCTGAATGGGGGCACGCTCGGTTGCAGCGCTGTTGCGGCCGGCAATGCGCCTCCCAATACCGAACGTGAGGCGCCATCGGTGCCGCCCTCCGGCGTGCTCTCAATCGAGCGCGTAACGCACCTGACCCAAGCGATTGCGACACTGCCACCGAGCCCGCCGAGCTTTACCCTCAAGCTGCTCGACAGTGGTGCCGAGGCCAATTTTGCCTCGGGGAGCGACGCCCTGAGTGCAACGGCGAAGGAGCGGCTGGCAACGCTCGTCGCGACCTTGCAGGGCCAGCGGGTGCAGCGCATCCGTGTCAGCGCGCACACCGATGCCGTGCGCCTGATACGCCTTGCACGCCGACGTTTCGGTACCAACCAACGCCTGTCCGAAGCACGGGCATTCGCGGTCGTGCAGTATCTCGAGCAGGCACTGGCGCTGCCCGAAGCCCGATTTGCGATCGAGGCGCGCGGCGATTCCGAGCCGATCGCTGACAATGACACCGCGGCGGGTCGCGCAATGAACCGGCGCGCGGAAATCTCCGTCTGGATCGAGCAGGCCGAGCCGCCGCCACCACCACCCCCCCCGCCACCGCCAATCGAGACGATCACCCAGGAGCGCCACGATGGCTGCCTCGGCGATGCCGCCAATCAGCTACCACCAGTGCGCATCAGCGTCGATGGCGTGCCGCTCGATGCGCGCGAAGGCACGAGCGAGGCGGACCGCCAGCGCTGCGCGGACCTTGCGCTGGCGCGCTCGGATCTGCAGGTGCGCTACGATCCGCTCGAGCAGCAGCCGACGCTGAACGTGATCGCCATTCCGCAGCGCGCCGCCGCCGGCATGCCGGTGCGCTTCACGACCTACAGCAACTACGTGCGCTACATCGATCATGCCGAGCTGCGGGTGTTCTCCCAGGAGCAGAGCACACAGCAGAAGCCGCTCGCGATCATCGCGGTGCCGATTGGCGGCACGGCCGAGTGGGTGACGCCACCGCTGACTGCCAAATCGCTGCGCGTGACGACGGCGCTCGAGAAGCCGCGCTATCTCAACTACGTGCTTCGCGTCTATGACCGCAGCGGCCGTTTCGATGAGACGCGGCCGCGGCGGCTCGATCTGGGTGCGGCGCCCAGTGGCACGCCACCGGACGCCGCGCAGCTGGGCCAGGAAGCTGAACGGGCGGCCTACGGCGAGAATACGCTTGCCCTGCACAACATCCCGGTGCACGGCGGTGCCGTGACCGTCAGTGGCCGCAACGTGCCGACGGGCCACCAGGTCAGTGTCTTTGGCCTGCCGGTGCCCCTCGATGAGGAGCAGCGCTTCGTCACGCGTCAGATTCTGCCCGCCGGGCCGCAGCAGGTCTCGATCCAGATCCTCAATGCCGAGGGCGAAGGCCTGGTGTTCACACGTAATCTGAGCATTGCCACGGACGATGCGTTCTTCGTTGCGATGGCGGACCTGACCGCGGGCAACCGCGGCACCAGTGGACCGATCGATCTGGTGACCGGTGATCCGAATGCCGCCGAGAAGAACTTCGTCAACGGCCAGCTGGCCTTCTACTACAAGGGTCTGGTGAAAGGGCAGTGGCTGCTGACCGCCGCGGCCGATACGCAGGATCAGCCGCTGAAGAATCTGTTCAGCAACTTTGCCAGCAAGAACCCGCAGGACCTGCTGCAGCGGATCGATCCGAACCGCTACTACCCGGTGTATGGCGATGACAGCACGACGGTGCAGGATGCCCCGACCGCAGGCAAGTTCTACGTGCGCCTCGAGAAGGGCGACACCTCGATCCTGTGGGGCGATTTCCAGACGCAGCTGACGGGCACCGAGTTCATCCAGTACGCGCGCACGCTCTATGGCGTGGATCTGCGCTACCGCTCGCCTGAGACCACCTCCTACGGGGAGAAGCAGCGCACCCTCGATGCCTTCTGGGCCGAGCCTGGTACGCTCGAGTCGCGCCAGGAATTCCTCGGCACCGGCGGCTCGCTGTACTACCTGCAGAATCAGGATGTGTCGGTCGGCTCCGAGCAGGTGTGGGTGCAGGTGCGTGACCGGGACTCAGGGATCGTGATCTCGCAGACCGTGCTCGTGCCGGCACAGGATTACGACATCAATTACATGGAAGGGCGGATCCTGCTGCATTCGCCGCTTTCCACCACCGCCGACAGTGCGACCGTCGTGCGCACCGGCGGCCTCGATGGCGATCCGCAGTACCTGGTCGTAAGCTACGAGTACGTGCCCGATTTCACCAACCCGAACTCTATCGCGGTGGGCGGCCATGTCAGCCAGTGGTTTGGCGATCACCTGCAGCTCGGGCTCTCGAGCTTCCATCAGGGCGATCCGGGCGAAGAGCAGGACCTGCGCGGCATCGATGGGACCTGGCGCTATTCGGCCGGCACCTACATCAAGTCCGAGTACGCGCATTCGGATGGCCCCGGAAGTACCAGCCTGAGTTCGATCACCGGTGGCCTGACCTTCGATCCGATTGCAAGCAACGGCGCCGGCGCGAGCGCCGAGAAGGTCGAGGCTGCGGTCGATCTGTCGGAAGTCAGCGATTCGATGAGCGGGCACGCGAATGTCTACTACCAGGATCGGGATGCCAACTTCTCCGGTCCCGGGCAGATTACCCCGGGTGTCGGCGTGCACCAGGAAGGCGGTGCGCTGAGTGTTCCGATCAACCCGACGACCCAGGTCGTCGGCAAGCTCGACAATCTGGATTCAGCGACCACGACGGTACTCTCGGGGGAAGTCGCGGTGGATCACAAGCTCGATGAGCACTGGCATGTGCAGGTGGGCGCGCGCACCGATGATCGGGAAAACGCGACGCCAAATGCGAGCCCGATCCTGTCGCAGAATGGTGCCCGCACCGATGTCGCCGTGACGCTGGGCTACCACAGCGTCGCCGGCAGCGGCCATCCGGGCGATGTCGTGCCCAGCGACCCGACGGCAGCGACCCCGCCGGGCACAGCACCGGCGCCGGGCACAGCGGGCGCAGCCCACAGCGGCTGGGACGCCTATGGCTTCGTGCAGGAGACGGCCTATCGCACCGACACCCGCAGCGACAATGATCGCATCGGCCTCGGCGGTGGTGATCAGCTTACGAGCCTGCTGCATGTTGGCGCCGAGGCCTCGGAAGGAAGCCTGGGCTTTGGCGGCAAGCTCACGACCGACTATCACATCGATGATCGCAGCAACCTCTATGTCAACTACTCGCTCGCCGCCGACCAGCCCGACGCACTGAACACGGGCCGCGAAGGCATGCTGACTTCCGGCACGCGTTATCGCTACAGCGATGCCACCAGCGTCTATGGCGAGGAGCGCATGCAGACGGGCACCGGCGATGACAGTCTCTCCCACGCCTACGGCATCGATTTCGCGCCGTCCAAGCAGTGGACTTACGGCCTCAAATTCGAAAACGGCACGATCTCGGATCCGATCGCCGGGGACCAGTCCGTCACCTCGGTGGCCACGAGCGTCAACTACACGGATAAGTTGCTCAAGTACGGTGGCGCAGTAGAGTGGCGCGCCAATGACTCCTCGCTCCTCGGGGCCTCGCACACCACGCTGACGCGCAACAGCCTGACTTACCAGGTGGATCCGGACTGGCGGCTGCTGGCCAAGCTCAACTGGTCGCAGACCCAGAGCGCGGCCGGTTCGGAACTGAACGCCGAATACCACGAGATCGTCGTCGGTGCCGCGTGGCGCCCAGTCAGCGATGATCGCTGGAACACACTGTTCAAGTTCACGATCCTGAATGATGAGCCCTCGACAGCCCAGGTCAGCGCCGGCGGCAGCTCGGTCGACTACGCCCAGCAGAGCCGGGTCATCGACATGGATGCGAACTACCAGGTCAACAAGTGGCTGTCAGTGGGCGGCAAGTATGCCCTGCGCACCGGTGAGCTACGGGTCGATCAGACCAGCGGGGCCTGGTACCAGAGCCAGGCGCAGCTCGTGATCGCGCGTGCCGATGTGCTGGTGGTGCACCAGTGGGATGGCATGCTCGAGCTGCGCCAGCTGGCGATCCACGAAACCGGTGATCAGCGCAACGGTGTGCTGGTCGGCTGCTATCGCCACTTTGGACAGAACCTGAAGATCGGCGTGGGTTACAACTTTACCGACTACTCCGATAATCTGACCGATGTCAGCTACAAGAGCCACGGTTTCTTCCTGAACACCGTCGGCAAGTTCTAGACCCCTGGTCCAAAAAGAAGCGTCCACGCCGCCGCTGCGGCGGAGTGCGTGGACGTAGGGCTGCTCTAGATCGGCAACGGGTGGACTAGAAGCGCCAGGCGCCCGAGAGCCACAGCGCGTTCGAGTTGTGGTATTCGGAGAGATTCAGCACCTGGTACTCACCGCGGATGTTCAGATGATTGAAGAGCGTGAACCCCAGGCCACCACCATAGAGAAAGTCACTGCGGCTGTGCGAGGACTCGACCGTCTCGGTGCCCGGCGCCGTGTAGTTGGCGGTCAGGTTCACGTTGTAGAACAGGTAGCCGGCTTCGGCGAACACCTCGACCGGACCGAGCGGCAGCGTGCCGATCGCAGTCGGTGACCAGCCATCCATGTGGATGTGGTAGTTGCCGTTGGAGCCGGTGGCGGTGAAGTTGCTGCCCGGGTTGCCCAGATCCACATACGCGGCTTCCAGCGCGAAGTAGGGGGTCAGGCGCCAGCCGGCGAAATACTTGCGGGCATCGGCGTTGGAGTGCGCAATCGAGGTCACGGCCTGGCCGAGATCGTTGAGATTGTCGATATCGAGGTTGAACTGTCCCCAGCTGCCACCGACGTAGGGGCCGCTCGGGTTGTCAGCGAATGCGGGCACCGCACACGCAATCAATAACAACCCACCAATCGTCACTAGCTGTTTCATGTCCGCTCCCGAACCCTGGCTGGCAGACGCTGTGCGTCCGACTGGCGTGAACTTTGCCCTTCAGCGCTCGGGCACGCGATCGGTGCGCTCCATACGCCATCGTAGGAAGCAACCGACAGCTTTGTGACTGGGCGGCCACACGAGCCGGCATGTCGTCTCATGCCGACAGGAATGCACCTAAATACGCAACCAGTTGCCGGATGTTGCGATGGCGCGACGCCCCGTTCCAAGGATGATCATGGCTCATCCTTGCCCAGTGCGATGTGCGGTGACCAACTTAGCCAGTCTTTCTCAGCGGCATCGCTGAGCTGGAACTGCGCGCCGCTGTGCACTGCCGTGCCGGGCGCGGCGTCCGGGGTCGCGAATTCAATGCCACCCGTGATCAGGGTCGGCAGCGATTCGAGCTTCAGATCAATGCCTTTGAAGATGCCGCCGCTCAGCTCCACGCCGCTGACACTCCAGAATCGCGAGCCGGTGCGCACCAGCGGCGCGAAATGCTGCGAGAGGAAGACTTCGATGTTCACTTCGGTGGTATCGGCACTCAGCTGCGTTGCCTGGACCGTACCGACCTCGACGCCGCGGTAGAACACTGGCGAGTGCGGTTTGAGGAAGCCGAGGCGCGCCGTATGCAGGATCACCACCAGTCCCTTGCGATCCGGCGCCGCCGGCGGACTGTCGAGTCCGATGAATTCCTTGGGCGGTTTTTCCTTGCCATTTCCTGGTCCCGGAAGCATCTGGATTTCCGGGCCGGTCACGACGGTGGAGAGGCCAGTGATCGAACTCAGGCCCACTTCAGGGCGCACGATCCAGAAGATCGCGCCTTCGCGTGCCATCGTGGCCGCCGAGCGATGCATCCGCACCCGGACATCGACGTAACTGTGATCCTCGCTGAGCACGACCGAGGTCACTTCGCCAACAGCCACACCGCGGTACTGGACCTGCGTGGTGCCAGCGCGCACGCCGCTGGCATCATGGAACTTGATCG
>JBEKOK010000164.1:0-8576 GCA_049521875.1 Steroidobacteraceae bacterium | reverse complement strand
GCTCAGCATCGATGAGGGTGGGGCGCTGCAGCTGCGGGGCTGGCTCGGGCTGCCGACCGCCGCGCGCGCCAACACGGATCTGCAGTACTGGTACGTCAACGGACGCGCGGTGCGCGACCGGCTGCTCGGGAACGCGGTGCGTTTAGGGTATCGCGACGTGCTCTATGGCGGGCGCTACCCGGCCTACATCCTGGATTTGCGCATGGATCCGCGTCTGGTCGATGTCAACGCGCATCCGACCAAACTCGAGCTGCGCTTCCGCGACAGCCGCGCCGTGCATGACTATGTGTTCCGTGCGATCGAGCGCACGCTCGCGCGTACGCGGCCGGAGGCGGGCGCGCTGCCAGCCGCGGTACTGGAGTTCCCGGCGCGAGCGGCCAGTGCGGGCGAGGCCCGCAGCGTCCCGCTGCCGCTCGCCTTTGGCACACGTGTGAGCGAACCATCCCCGGCACTGTGGTCACGCAGCAGCTTCGCCGCGGTCGAGGCGCTGGCGCCGGCCGCGCTGCCGGCCTTCGATGGCTCGCTGGGCCAGGCGATCGCGCAGCTACACGGCCTGTACATCCTGGCGCAGGATGCTGCGGGGCTGGTGATCGTCGACATGCACGCGGCCCACGAACGGGTGCTGTACGAGGCGCTCAAGCAGGTCCATGCGAGCGGCCGCGCCGCCTCGCAGCAGTTGCTCGAGCCGCTGGCCGTAACCTGCGAAGCGCATGAGATCGATGCCTTGCTCGAGCAGCTCGAGGATTTCGCGCGCCTCGGCTTCGAGCTCGAGCGGCTCGCCCCACGGCAGCTGGCGGTGCGCGCAGTGCCGGCGATGCTGGCGCAGAATGATGTGCCCGGGATCATCCGCGCGGTCGTGCACGATCTGGCCGAGGGTCAGGGCGCGCACCACCTGGACGGCGCGGCTCATCGCGTGCTCGGTACGCTCGCCTGTCGCAGCGCCATCCATGCGCACCGGCGCCTGAGCCTGGAGGAGATGAACGCGCTGCTGCGCCAGATGGAGCAGACCGAGCGTGCCAACCAGTGCAATCACGGGCGTCCGACCTGGAGCCGCCTGTCCTTGGGCCAGCTCGACCAGCTGTTTTTGCGCGGCCGATGAGCGCCGAGCAAAGCCCGGCGCCGCTGGCGCCGGTGCTCGTGCTCACCGGGCCGACCGGGTCCGGTAAGAGCGACTTTGCACTCGGCTTGGCCGAGCGCTTGCCGATCGATCTGATCAGTGTCGATTCGGCGCAGGTCTTTCGTGGCATGGATATCGGCACGGCCAAGCCGAGCCTTGAAGTGCGCGCGCGTCATCCGCACCGGCTGGTCGACATCCGCGATCCAGCCGAGAGCTACTCGGCCGGCGAGTTCGTGCGCGATGCCCGTGCGGCGATTGCGGCGGCGCATGCCCGGGGCCGCCTGCCGCTGCTGGTCGGCGGGACGATGCTCTACCTGCGATCGCTCCTCCATGGCCTCGCGCCCTTGCCGCAGGCCTCGCCCGCGCTGCGCGCCGAGCTCGAGGCACGCGCGGCGCGCGAGGGCTGGAGCGCGCTGCACGCCGAGCTGGCGCGCGTAGATCCGCTCACTGCCGCGCGCGTGCACGTGCGTGACCCGCAGCGTATCCAGCGTGCGCTTGAGGTGTATCAGCTCACCGGCCGGGCGATCTCGGACTGGCAGCGCGCCACGCGCGGCGCGCAGCAGGACTATCGCTGGGTGCGCATCGCCCTGCTGCCCGCCGACCGGCGTGCACTTCGTGCGCGCCTGGCGACCCGCTTTGCCGCGATGATCGGCGCGGGGCTGGTCGAAGAGGTCCGGCAACTGCATCAGCGCGCCGATCTGGGCCCCCATCTACCTTCTATCCGTTCAATCGGTTACCGCCAACTGTGGGAGTTCCTCGACGGTCGCGCCGAGCTCGATCAAGCCTGCGCGAAGGCGGTGGAAGCGACCTGTCAGCTGGCCAAGCGCCAGCTGACGTGGCTGAAAACCGACACGGAACTAATGCGGCTGGATCCAGACGAATCGTGCACCGCAGAAACCTTATTGCACTTGGCCGAGGAACTTGTTGTGAGCAGGTAACTGGGGCCGAGTCCTCATGCTAGAATTAGTCTATTCAACTCGGCGCCCCCAAACGACCCCCAAACAGCCGAGAATAAGGAGAACGTTATGGCAAAGGGCCAGTCGCTTCAGGATCCATTTCTCAACGCCCTGCGCAAGGAACATGTGCCGGTGTCGATCTATCTGGTCAACGGCATCAAACTGCAGGGACAAATAGATTCCTTCGACCAGTTCGTGGTGCTGCTGAAGAACACCGTCAGCCAAATGGTCTACAAGCACGCGATTTCCACCGTCGTGCCGGCGCGCGCCGTGCGCCTGCCGAGCGATGAGGAAACCGAGGCCGCCGCGGAGTAATGCACGAGCACGGGCAGAGGTATGTTTGAACGCCCCCGCGCGGGCGAACGAGCGGTACTCGTGCGCTTGGGCCTCGGTGCACCAGTTCGCGCCGAAGACCTGCAGGAATTCGAGCAGCTGGCAGTTTCGGCCGGTGCCATCCCGGTAGCCACCGTTACCGGGCGTCGCGAGCGACCCGATTCGAAGTTCTTCGTTGGCAGTGGCAAGGCGGCCGAGATTGGCGCGGTCGCAGCCGAGCACAGCGCGGATGTGATCCTGATCGATCATCCGCTGTCCCCCAGCCAGGAGCGCAATCTCGAGAAGCTCACCGAGCGGCGCGTGCTCGATCGCAACGGCCTGATTCTCGATATCTTCGCGCAGCGCGCCCGCAGCTTCGAGGGCAAGCTGCAAGTGGAGCTCGCGCAGCTCAAACACATTGCCAGCCGCCTGGTGCGCGGCTGGACTCACCTTGAACGGCAGAAGGGCGGTATTGGCCTGCGCGGTCCCGGCGAGACACAGCTTGAGACCGATCGGCGACTGCTCGCTACGCGCGTGCGCACGTTGACGGGCCGGCTGGAGAAATTGCGTCAGCAGCGCGAAACCGGACGTAGTGCGCGCGCCGAGATCCCAGTGCCTTCGATCGCGCTGGTCGGCTACACCAATGCCGGCAAGTCCACGCTCTTCAATGCGCTGACCGGTGCCGATGCCTACATAGCGAACAAGCTGTTCGCGACCCTTGATCCGACGGTGCGGCGCATGAGCCTGCCCGGCGGTACCCAGATTGTCGCGGCGGACACCGTGGGTTTCATCCGCGAGCTGCCCCACGAGCTGGTGGCGGCCTTCCAGTCCACGCTCGTGGAGGCGCGCAGCGCGCATCTGCTGCTGCACGTCGTGGACGCGGCCGACGAACGGCGCGATGAGTACATCTATGAAGTGAACCGCGTGCTCAGCGAGATCGGAGCCGGCGATTTGCCGCAACTGGCGGTCTACAACAAGATCGACCGTCTGGAGCTGGCGCCGCGTATCGAACGCGATGCCGAAGGGCAGATCACACAGGTCTGGATCAGCGCGATGCAGGGCACCGGCCTTGAGCTGCTGACGACCGCGATTGGCGAGCGGCTCGATGTGGGCGCGCGTCGTCACTGGCTCAAGCTGCCACCCAGTGCCGGCGCGCAGCGGGCGCGCCTGTTTGCCGCCGGCGTGGTGCGTGAAGAGCGCACCGGCCCGGAGGGCGATGTGCTGCTGCTGGTCGAGCTGCCCAAGTCCGAGCTTGAGGCCTTGACGCGGCTCCCCGGTGTTTCGGCGCACCCGGTCACACTTGCGGCGACTTGTGCGGTTGCGGAACCGTACCTAGAATCCGCCGCTTTGGCTCCGAGCAGCGCCGCCTGAGGGCGCGCGCCAACCCACTCAAGATTCATTCGCTCTTTATTAAAGAACACCATGGCCTGGAATACGCCCGGAGATGATCAGCGCGGCAAAACGCCGCGCCCCAGCCCGCCCGGCAATCCGTGGCTGCTGCAGCTGCTGCGCAGCTGGCAGCAACGCCTGCAGAACTTCGGCGGTGGCGGACCGGCGGGACGCTGGCTGCTGGCGCTGCTGGTGATCGCGGTGCTGGCCGGCATCTGGCTGGCGAGCGGGTTCTACCAGCTCGAGGCTGGCGAGCGCGGACTCGTGCAACGCTTCGGGCGCAACGTCGCATTGGTCGGACCGGGACTGGGCTGGCGCCTGCCGTGGCCGATCGAGACCGTGAATCGCGTCGATGTCGGGCATGGTCCGAGCATCGATCTGCAGGCGCATCTGCTCAGTGCCGATGCCAGCGTCGTGACCGTCAGCGCCTCCGTGCAGTACCAGTTCACTGATCCGGTGCGGTTGCTGGGAAGCCTGCGCTCGCCCGAGGTGGCGTTGCGCGAAGCGGCCGCGAGCGCCCTGCAGCTGATGGTCGGTCACAGCACCCTGGGCAATGTGCTGACCGGCGCCGGCCGCGATTCGCTCGCGCACGGTGCGCTGGCATTGACCCAGGCCTCGCTCGATGCCGCCGGTGGTGGCGTCCATG
The DNA here is from genome assembly GCA_049521875.1 of Steroidobacteraceae bacterium. GTDB lineage: Bacteria > Pseudomonadota > Gammaproteobacteria > Steroidobacterales > Steroidobacteraceae > FEN-1191. The sequence goes on along the minus strand of JBEKOK010000164.1, from coordinate 4,156 downwards.
TGCTGGCAGTGAACATCACCGATATCCAATTGCCGGACACGGTTGTGCCGGATCAGCGCGAGGTCAGCAAGGCGCTCGAGGATCAGACGCACATGAGCGCTGAAGCTCAGGGCTATGCGAGCGATGTCTTGCCGCGCGCCCGCGCCGAGGCCGACCGCCTGCTGCAGGATGCCGGCACCTACAAGAGCCAGGCTGTGGCCGCTGCCGAGGCCGACATTGCCCGCTTCGAGCAACTCTCGGCTGCGTATGCGCAGGCGCCTGAAGTGACCCGCAACCAGCTCTACATCCAGACAATGGAGTCGATCTACTCGCGCACCAACAAAGTAATCATCGATGGCAAGGGCGGCGCGAACAATATGGTGTATCTGCCGCTCGATAAACTGCTGGCTGCCGGATCCGGCACCAGCTCCTCGCAGGGCGCCGCGGGCAGCGCACAGCTTCCCGGCAGCGCGGGCGGATCAACCGTTGCACCGGCCAATGACAGCGGTTCGGCCGCCGCCGGCGGACGGCCCGGCGATGATGAGCTTCGCAGTCGTGATCGGGAAGATCGCTAGATGAAAGCGCGCAGCATCGCGATCCTCGTGCTGGTTGCCGCTCTGGTGGCGCTCGCAGTGCGCTCGCTGTTTATCGTCGGCGCCAACGAGTTTGTGGTCTTGAGCCGCTTCGGCAAGATCCAGAGCGCCGATTTCGCGCCGGGATTGCATCTGCGCTGGCCGTTCGAAACGGCTCAGCATCTGGATCGGCGGCTGGTATTGCAGACGCTGCCGGGCGAGAACGTACTGACCAGCGAGAAGAAGAGTCTGATCGTTGATCTGCTGGTGCGCTGGCGTATCAAGGATCCGGTGGCCTTCGTGATGGCGACCGATGGCAATGAGGATCTGGCCGGACAGCGCCTCGGCACCGCACTCAGCGCCAATCTCAAGACGCTGTTCTCCCAGCAAACGCTGGCGCAGGTAGTTGGTGCCGACCCCGGAAGCCTGACGACTGCAGCGCTCGCCCCGGCCGGCAATACGCTCGCGCAGCTGGGCGTGGCGGTGCAGGATGTGAGTCTGCAGAGCGTCGAGCTGCCCGATGATCTGCGCACGGCGGTCTACCAGCGCATGCAGGCGCAGTTTGAGACGCAGGCCAAGCAGATTCGGGCCGAGGCCACCGAGGCGCTTGCCAAATCGCGCGCTGACACCGAGCAGAAACGCGGCGAGATTCTTGCCGCAGCCACGCGCGACGCGCAGCGCATCCGCGGCGAAGGCGAGGCGCAGGCGGCGCTGGTGTACGCGCACGGTTATGGACACAACGTCGAGTTCGGCGCGTTCTATCGCAGTCTGCAGGCCTATCGCACCGTGCTGGGTCGTGAGGGCGACATCCTGGTCATCGAGCCGGACGGTGATTTCTTCAAGTATCTGCACAGCTCAGGCAAGCATTGATGGGTCGCTTTGTCATCGTGATTGGCACCCAGTGGGGCGATGAGGGCAAGGGCAAGCTGGTCGACCTGCTGACCGAGCGTGCCGCGGCGGTCACGCGCTTCCAGGGCGGGCACAATGCCGGACACACGCTGGTGATCGGGGGTCGCAAGACCATCCTGTCGCTGATTCCCTCAGGGATCCTGCGCGAAGGCGTGCGTTGCCTGATTGGCAATGGCGTTGTGCTTTCGCTGGAGGCACTGTTCAAGGAATCACAGACGCTGATCGAACAGGGCGTGCCGGTGTTCGAGCGCCTGCGCATCTCGCCTTCCTGCCCGCTGATTTTGCCCTCGCACGTGGCCCTGGATCGGGCGCGCGAGCACCAGCGCGGCGCCAATGCTATCGGCACGACCGGTCGCGGCATCGGACCGGCTTATGAGGACAAGGTGGCGCGTCGCGCATTGCGCGTAGCGGATCTGTTTCAACGCGATCGCTTCGCGGCCCGGCTCGGCGAGGTGCTCGATTTCCATAACTTCGTGCTGCAACGCTACTTCGCCCAGGCGCCGGTCGACTTCCAGCGTACGCTCGATGAGAGCTTGGCCTACGCCGAGCGGCTGCGGCCGCTGGTGCTGGATGTGACTGCGGCGCTCGCCAAGCTGCGCGCCGACGGCGCCAATGTGCTCTTCGAAGGGGCGCAGGGCGCGATGCTCGATGTGGATGTCGGTACCTATCCGTTTGTCACCTCATCCAATACCACCGCCGGAGGTGCCGCCACCGGCACCGGCATCGGGCCACTCTCCTTTGATCATGTGCTCGGCATCGTGAAGGCCTACACGACCCGCGTGGGTGCCGGGCCATTTCCGACCGAACTGTTCGACACCTACGGTGAGCACCTCTCACGCGTCGGCCATGAATTTGGCTCGGTGACGGGCCGTCGTCGCCGTTGCGGCTGGTTCGATGCGGTGGCGCTGCGCCGCTCGGTGGTGCACTCGAGCGTTACGGGTCTGTGCATCACGAAGCTCGATGTCCTGGATGGACTCGACACGATCCAGATCTGTGTCGGCTATCGTATGGGCGATGCGGTGCTGTCCGAGCCACCGATGTTCGCCGATGCCTTTGCCGAGGTTGAGCCGGTCTACGAGGAATACCCCGGTTGGAGCGAATCGACGGTGGGCAAAACCCATTTCGAGGCGTTGCCGGCCAATGCCCAGGCTTACCTGCGCCGCCTCGAGAGCCTGGTGGGGGTGCCGCTGGATGTCATATCGACCGGCCCGGATCGCGATGAGACCATCATGCTGCGCCACCCGTTCGATGCGTGACTTGAATTTTGATGCTCCAGCCTTACTAAAGGGAGGAGTGTACCCATGAACGCCAGACCTCAAACCCCCTCAACGCTTCGCTCCGTGGTGCGTGTCGTGCGTGGCAGTCCCACCAGCGATGGCGCCGGTGTGCGCCTGATGCGCCTGATCGGCACCGAAGGACTGTCGGAGCTCGATCCGTTCCTGCTGCTCGATCAATTTGGCTCCGACAGCGCCGCTGATTACATCGCGGGGTTTCCAGAGCATCCGCACCGTGGCTTTGAGACGGTGACCTACATGCTCGAAGGCCGTATGCGACACCGCGATAACCAGGGCAACGAAGGTCTGCTGGTGTCGGGTAGCGTGCAGTGGATGACGGCCGGGCGCGGCATCGTGCACTCGGAGATGCCGGAGCAGGAAGCAGGGCGCATGAGCGGCTTCCAGTTATGGGTGAATCTGCCGGCAGCGCGCAAGATGACTGCGCCGCGCTATCAGGACATCCCGCCAGAGCGGATTCCGCTGTCAGTGCCGGGTCCCGGCGTTAATGTGCGGGTGGTCGCCGGAAGAGTCGGCGAAGTCACCGGACCCGTGGAAGGCATTGCCACGGCGCCGCTGTTCCTGGATGTTGCACTCGAGGCTTCGAAGAGCTTCGAACTGCAGTTGCCAACGGGACACACCGCGTTTGTATGCGCGTTCGAGGGCAGCGTGAGCATCGGCTCGACGCTGCTCAATGCCGGTGAGCTCGGTGTGCTCGGTGCCGGCAGCGCGTTGAAGCTTGAATCAGCGAGCGGTGGCCGCGCGATTGTCGTAGCGGCCCGGCCACTCGGGGAACCGGTCGCGCGTTACGGTCCGTTCGTGATGAACACCCGCGCCGAGATCATCCAGGCGATCGAAGACTTCAACGCCGGGCGATTTTGAGGGCGCATCAGTTGAGCAGTGCGCCGATGTCGCCATCAATCTTTGCCGGCGTATCGCTCGGCGCAAAGCGGCTCACGACCTGACCCTCGCGGTCGATCAGGAACTTGGTGAAATTCCATTTGATTGCTTCGGTCCCCAGCACCCCGGTCTGAGCCTTCTTCAGGTACTGGTACAGTGGATGGGCGCTGGCACCGTTGACGGCGATCTTGGCATACATCGGAAAGCTCACCTCATAGGTAAGTGAGCAGAATTTCTGGATCTCGGCCTCATCACCCGGCTCCTGGTGTCCGAACTGGTCGCAGGGGAACCCGAGTACCGTGAAGCCCCGTTCATGGTACTTGCGGTAGAGGGCTTCGAGGCCTTCGTACTGCGGTGTGAAACCGCACTTGCTGGCGACGTTGACGATCAGCAGCACCTGGTTCTTAAACGGCTCGAGCGTTGCCTCCGTGCCATCGATAGTCCGAACCGCAAAGCTGTAAATTTCGGCCATGGCGAGCTCCAGGAATCGAGCGACCGGGCGGGCGCTCCGGGGCAGAGAACATA
>JBEKOK010000163.1:0-8619 GCA_049521875.1 Steroidobacteraceae bacterium | reverse complement strand
CCTCGTCACTCAATCGCTTGGCAACGCGCTTGATCACCTGGTTGCGCGGATCGGCAATCGTGTAGACCGGGTGGCCGAAGCCGATGATCACTTCCTTGTTGGCGACGCGCGCCCGCACGTCGGCCTCCGCCTGATCCGGCGTGTCGTAGCGCTTCTGGATTTCAAAGGCGACCTCGTTCGCGCCACCATGCTTCGGGCCACGCAGGGCGCCAATGGCGCCGGTGATTGCCGAGTACAGATCGGCGCCGGTGCCGGCAATCACCCGCGCGGCAAAGGTACTGGCGTTGAACTCGTGCTCCGCATACAGGATCAGCGACGTGTGCATGGCACGCACCCACGAGGGCTTCGGTGCCTTCTGATGCAGCAGGCGCAGGAAATGACCACCGATCGAATCATCTTCGGTCATCACCTCGATGCGGCGACCGCCGTGACTGAAGTGATACCAGTAGCACAGGGCCGAGCCGAGTGAGGCGATCAGCCGATCGATGATATCCCGAGCGCCGGAGGCGCTGTGATCGTCTTTTTCCGGCAATGCGCAACCGAGCGCCGAAACCGCGGTGCGCAGTACATCCATCGGATGAGTCGCGGCGGGCAATTGCTCGAGCACCTTGCGCACTGAGGCGGGCAAATCACGCAGTGAAACAAGTTTGCGCTTGTAGGCGGCCAGTTCCTCGCGGGTCGGCAGCTTGCCGTGGACCAGCAGGTAGGCGATCTCCTCGAACTCGCATGCCTCGGCGACTTCGAGAATGTCATAGCCACGATAGTGCAGATCATTGCCCGTGCGCCCCACCGAACACAGGGCCGTATTGCCTGCCACGATCCCGGACAGCGCCACTGACTTCTTGGCCTTAGGGGCCGTTGCTGCCGCTGCATCGTTCATCGCTCGCTCCTTATATTAATGCGTCCGGTCCCCGCAGTCCGGCGCGGACCCCACCCTGCGCTATTTACCTTTTCCCGCGGCAAAGAGCTCATCGAGCTTCTGCTCGAACTCGTGATAGCCCAGATACTTGTAAAGATCCGCCCGCGTCTGCATCGACTCGAGTGCCTCGCGCTGACTGCCCGTGCGGCGGATTACCTCGAGCGTCTTGAGTGCAGCCGCATTCATCGCGCGGTAGGCCGAGCAGCAATACAGCACGATGTCGACACCGGCCGAGCCCAGCTCGTCGCGGGTGTAGAGCGGCGTGTGTCCGAATTCGGTGATATTCGCCAGGATCGGCACGCTCACCGCATCCTTGAAGCGACGGTACATCGACAGCTCAGTCATCGCTTCCGGGAAAATCATATCGGCGCCCGCCTCGATGCAGGCCTGCGCCCGCTCGATCGCCCGCTCGATGCCTTCGACAGCCAGTGCATCGGTGCGCGCCATGATGACGAACCCTGCGTCCGTGCGCGCATCGACCGCCGCTTTGATCCGATCGACCATTTCCTCCTGCGGGACAATCTCCTTGCCAGGACGATGCCCGCAGCGCTTGGTCTGGACCTGATCCTCGATATGCAGCCCGGCAGCGCCGGCCTTGATGAAAGAACGTACGGTACGCGCAATGTTGAAGGCGCCTCCCCAGCCGGTATCGGCATCGACCAGCAGCGGCAGGGCCGTGGCGTCGGTTATCCGACGCACGTCGGTCAGCACATCATCCATGCTGCTGATGCCAAGATCCGGCAAGCCAAGAGAGTTGGCCGCGACCCCACCGCCGGAGAGATAAATCGCCCTAAAGCCAAGCGCCTCGGCCATTCGCGCCACGTATGCATTGATGCAGCCAGCGACCTGCAGCGGCCGTTCGGCCCGCAGCGCGTCCCGGAATCGCTCCCCTGCCGACCCGAGCGTTGCGCTCGTGGTCGTTTGCATAGTCATTGGTCTCTCCCCATCGGCCGCGAGGACGGCCGGCCGGTATTTTCCTCGATTCTGTGCTACTGCGCTCATATCACGTGATATTGTCTATGGTGATATTGTTAGGTATTCTCGATCATTCCACTCGGCCGATTTGCTCACTGCAGGGCGGGATTTCCATGAGCGTCGACAGGTACCGTAATTTTGGCTTCCTGATTGGGAGCGTCTATCGGCTCTACACCCGCTTGTTCGAGCGCCATTCCATCGAACTCGGACTGACGCTGGTGCAGTGCAAGGTCCTGGGCTTCCTCTCCCGTAATGAGGGTGCCAGTCAGGCGCGGATCGCCGAAGGCACCAGCACTGACCCGATGACACTGGTGCGCATCCTTGATCGCATGGAACAGGATGGCTGGATTGAACGCCGGGCCAATGCCGATGATCGGCGCGCCCACCGTCTGTTTCTGCAGGAAGCGGCCAAGCCGGTCTTGAGCAAGATGTGGCGCGTGGCCGATGTCGCCCGCAGCGAGGCCCTGGTGGGTCTCGAACCGGCGGCGCGTGAGCAGTTCATGCAACTGCTCGAGCAACTGAATACGCGACTGTTGGCGCTGGATGCCGCCGCAGCGCGGCCCGTTGATAGCCCCGCGCCTGCACCGGCTCCCAAGGCCGGTCGCGGCTCGACTCCCCGTGGTTGACCTGGAAGCCCTATGAACGCCGACACCCCAAGCCCGATGAACCCGCCTGCCGCATCACGCAACACGTTGCGCTGGGTGCTGATGGGGGGCGGCACTGTTATCGCTCTCATTGTGGTGCTGTGGCTGTACCTGAGTTCAGGTCGCTACATGAACACGGACGATGCCTCGGTCAATGCGGCGCAAACGGCGATCAGTGCTCATATCGCCGGCCAGGTGGTCAAGGTCGCGGTTCAGGACAACCAGCGCGTGCATCGCGGGGACCTGCTGTTCCAGCTCGATGATCAGCCGCTGCGCATTGCGCTCAAGGAAGCGGAAGCCAAGTTGGCGCTCGCGCGCATGCAGATCAGCGCCGCCAAGTCGGCCTATCGCCACCAGCTCGCCGAGACCGACGTCGCGCGCGGCACGCTGGCCTACCAGCGCCACGAACTCGAGCGCCAGCAACGCCTGGCGCAATCAGGGATTACCTCGCACGCGCAGCTCGATCAGACGCAGCACAGCGCCGATGAAGCGCAGCAGAATGTCGCGGCCGCGGAGCAGCAGGCCGGCAGCTACCTGGCCGTACTGGGTGGAAGTCCTGACGCGCCGCTCGATACCCACCCGATGGTGATGCAGGCCCAGGCAGCACTCGACAAGGCCAGGCTTGATCTGACCTACACGAGCGTATTTGCTCCCGATGATGGCGTCGTCACCAAGGTCGAGCAGCTGCAGGTTGGTAATTACATCAGCCCCGCGGTCGAGCTGTTCACGCTGGTCTCGACGCGCAACGTGTGGATCGATGCTAACTACAAGGAAGACCAGCTGGCCCACATGCGCCCCGGCCAGAGCGCCGAAGTGACGATCGATGCCTATCCGGACCGGCGCTTCAAGGCCCGCGTCATCAGCCTGAGTCCGGGTACCGGCTCGCAGTTCTCGGTCCTGCCAGCCGAGAATGCCACCGGCAACTGGGTCAAGGTCGTGCAGCGCCTGCCGGTTCGTCTTGAGTTCACCGAGAAGCCGGAAGACATCGCCGAAGCGATGCACGCCGGGCTGAGCGCCAATGTCAGCGTTGATACGCAGTTCCATCGCCACCTGTTCGGTCGCGATTCAACTCAGCCGTAGACACTGCCGTGAGTTCAGAATCAGTCGCCACCGAGACCTCCGGAGCGCCGCCGCACCGGGGGATGATCGTCGGCACCCTGATTCTCGCCTCGGTGCTGCAAACGCTCGACACGACGATTGCCAACGTCGCACTGCCACGTATGCAGGGCACGATGTCGGCCAGCCAGGATCAGATGACCTGGGTACTGACGGCCTACATTGTGGCCGCGGCAATCATGACCCCGCTCAGTGGCTGGCTGGCCGACCAGTTTGGCCGCAAGCGGCTGTTCCTGCTCTCGATCATCGGGTTCACGATCACTTCGGCGTTGTGCGGCATGGCCGACTCGCTGACCCAGATCGTATTGTTTCGGCTGCTGCAGGGCATCTGCGGTGCGGCACTGGTACCGATCTCCCAGGCCATATTGTTCGATGTCTACCCGCCCAGCCAGCACGCCCGCGCGATGTCGATCTGGGGTCTGGGCGTGGTCATTGGTCCAATGCTCGGACCCATACTCGGCGGCTACCTGACTGACAACTACTCCTGGCGCTGGGTGTTCTACATCAACGTGCCACTCGGCATACTCGCCTCTCTGGGCGTGGTGTCGTTCTTCAGAACCTCAACGCGACGCCGCAGCCCGTTTGATTTCTTCGGCTTTGCAACGATCAGCATTGCGGTCGGGGCTCTGCAGATGCTGCTCGATCGCGGCCCGCTCAAAGACTGGTTCGGCTCGACCGAGATCCGCTTCGAGACCGGCATCATGGCGCTCGCGCTCTACCTGTTCATGGTGCATTCGCTGACCGCCGCCAATCCCTTTATCCGTATATCGATGTTCCGGGACCGGAATTTTGCTTCGGGCAACATATTCATGTTTGTCGTCGGTGTGGTGATGTACGCAACATTGGCCCTGCTGCCCGCGATGCTGCAGGACCTGATGGGCTACTCGGTCTTCGAGGCCGGTCTGGTCACTTCGCCCCGCAGTGTCGGCAGCGTCGTGGCGATGCTGGTGATCGCGCGCCTGATGGGCTGGTTCGATCGACGCGCACTGATCATCGCGGGCTTCCTGCTCGCGGCCCTGTCGTTGTGGAGCATGGCGCACTTCGCCACCTCGATGAGCATGTCGATGGTCGTCTGGGCCGGCCTCTGGCAAGGCCTGGGCGTTGCGATCGCCTACGTGCCATTGACGGCCCTGTCTTTCGCGACGCTACCGAGTGCGTTGCGAAACCAGGGCACGGCCATGTTCAACCTCATCCGCAACATTGGTAGCAGCATCGGCATCTCTCTGGTGCAGGCACTGCTGGTGCGCAACACGCAGATCCAGCACGCGGTGCTGGCCGCGAACCTGACGCCCTATCGCGTCGCGACCCTGCACTCGAGCCTCACCTATGCCCCCTACCGTCATGCAACGCTGCCGGCGCTAAACGCTGCGGTCACCGCCCAGGCCAACATGGTGGCTTACATTGATGACTACTATCTGATGTTCATCCTGATACTTCTCGTCACGCCAGTGATGCTGCTGGTACGCAAGGCCCCGCCACGGCCGGCACAAAGCGCTGCTCCGGTCATCGAAGCCATCGAATGAAGAAACTTATGCAATCTCCAACGACAGGCGCTTCATCGCTCAGTCCGCTGCTCTCGATATTCGCGGCCTCGCTGCTGGTCGGCTGCGTGGCTGGCCCAGATTTCAGGGCGCCTGCTGCTCCTGCGGTCACCGCATACACCGCGACACCAACTGCCGCTGAAGGCAGCGCGGCCGAGGCTGCCGGCGCCGCACCAGCGCCAACTGACTGGTGGACACTGCTCGGCTCGCCAAAGCTCAATGCACTCATTGGCGATTCGGTGCAGGGCAATCGGGAACTCGCGGCCGCTCAGGCGACCCTCGTCCAGGCGCAGGAGCTCAGTTACGCGGCGAGCGGCGCTCGTTATCCGCAGATTGCCTTCGATGCCAGTGCCGGGCGAGATAAGTATGGCGCCGCGTTTTTGGGTCCGGAAAAACTGCCGCCGTTTAACTTCTTTTCGCTGGGTCCGACGTTGAATTTCGCGCTCGACACCAGCGGCGCCGTGCGGCGCACGATCGAGGAGCAGCAGGCGCTCACCGAGGCACAGCAGGACCAGGTGGATCAGACCTATCTCACGCTCACCGGCAACGTCGCACTGCAGGCGCTGGCCATTGCCGCGACCCACGCGCAAATCGGCACGGTCAATGCCCTGATTGCCGATGACAGCGAGAATCTGCGACTGGTGCTGACCGCGCAGCAGGCCGGATCGGCCACGGAAGTGGACCGGCTCAACGCCGCCAGCCAGCTTGCCAACGACCAGACGCTGCTCCCGCCGCTAGAGCAGCAGCTGCACATCGCACAGCATGCCCTCTCGGTGTTGATGGGTCGCTACCCAGCCGACTGGACAGCGCCTGATTTCGAGCTGGAGGACTTCGTGGTGCCAGATCATGTTCCGCTCGCGCTGCCAGCCGAACTGGTTCACCGCCGGCCGGACATTCGTGCGGCCGAGGCACAGCTGCATGCCGCTACCGCCGCAGTCGGGGTTGCGGCGGCGAATCTCTACCCACAAATTACGCTCTCCGCCTCTGCCAGCCTCGAATCGACAACCCTTGGGCAACTGTTCAACGCCAGCAGCGCCGCAGGCAGCCTGGCCGGCAACCTTGCCGCACCGCTCTTTGATCATGGAGCGCTGCGTGCACGTCGTCGCGCCGCTGCAGCTGCCGCCCGCGCGGCGCTCGACACCTACGAGCAGACCGTGTTGCACGCCTTTGCGCAGGTGGCCGATCAGCTTGAGGCTCTGGATCAGGATGCGGCGTTAAACCAGGCGCAGCAGCAGGCGCTCGCAGTATCGGGCAAGAACCTCGCGCTGACGCGGGAAAGCTATGCCGATGGATACACCGGCATCCTGCAGGTTCTGGAAGCCGAACGTCTGAACCAACGCGCGCAGCTGGGGCTTGTACAGGCACGGGTTGGACGCTATGAGGACACTATGCGCCTGCTGCTGGCACTGGGCGGCCAGGCGCCAGCCTCGCTCCCTACGGCAACCGCGAACTAGCGCCGCGTGCCGGCCAGACGCCGGCAGCAATAGGCGTGCGTCTGATAGGGGAATTCGACCCTGCTGCGCCCGCGTAGCGCCGGGTGATTCGTGACCAGCGTACGCAGCTGGTCCAGCATCCGGTTCTTGTCCGCCTCATTCATGGCCGCGATGAAGCTGACGGAAGCAAAGCGCTCGATGATCACCGCTTCCGGATCTCCAGCGTGCACATAAGGATAGATGCTCAACTCGGGCTCCGAAAAGAGCCCGTCGCCGAAAGCGCGCCGCCATGCGCCGTTGTGATAGCGCGGCAAGTCGCCCTCGTGCGGCGTAATCAGGCGGGTGATCTCATGCACCCAGTCGACGCTCTCGTCGCGTACATTCCAGATGAGGCCCAGCCGCCCGCCGGGTTGGAGCACGCGATGAATCTCGGCCAGTGAGGCCGGATTGGCGAACCAGTGAAAGGCCTGCGCGCATACGACGGCGTCTATCGAGGCATTCGCAAGCGGCATCGCCTGCGCAGTTGCGGCAAGCGTTGCGACTCCGGCAAGCGTGGCAGCCAGCTGCTCGCGCATCTGCGCCACGGGTTCAATCGCGATGACCGTGGCGCCGGCCCGGACCAGCAGCCGGGTGAACTTGCCGGTCCCGGCCCCCAAGTCGAGCGCTGTCGCACCCGGCACCACGCCGAGCGGGTCCGCAAGCCACGCCAGCAGCGCTTCTGGATAATCTGGGCGGCTGCGGGCATAGCGCTGCGCTTCGCGACCAAACCCAGTCGCCGCCGTCGCATTTACGTCACCCATAAAACCCGACGTCTCGTACGGATCGCGTGCGAGCTCGCGCTACGGGTTGCTCTTGCCCAGCTGACATCCTCCGAGCTTGGCCACAACCGGCGCAGTGCACGAGACCGTACCGCCCACGTCGCCGGTTGCCTTCTGCTGCAACACGAAGCCAGTGCCGTCCTCGCAAAGAAATTCGAAGTAGTTATCGCCATGCAAGGAGCTGACCATGTAGCGACTCGCACTGATCTGGCAGGCGGGTTTCGCCTGCCGCATCTGCACCTCGGCCACGCCGCGCTGCGCGGTGACATCGGTGAACTGGCAAGTGACTCGGCTGCTGGGCGCGAGGCTCAGGCAATTGGCAGATTTCACCGCCTGCCCCGGCTGCAGCGGATACGGAATCGACAGGATATAGCCGCTGCCGCCGACGCAGGCCAACTCGAGCACCAGATCGGTATCGGTCTGGCCGAGGCTGCGCAGATGAGTCGGTTCACAGACGATGCCCGCCTGCGTGACATAGGTGCGGACCGCGGTCAGCTGGGCCGCGGCCAGATTCCCGGGCAGCTCACACGGTGGCAAGCCGGAGTCTTGCGGCGCCGCGACACCACCAGCAGGCTCCGTTACCGCTTCGATACACAGATAACTAAAAGGGTTCTTGCCGCCAACGGCGCTGACGACATAGCCCAGGCCTTCGCTGCAGGTTACTTCATAGGCGTCCACTGCGACGGGTTTGCGAGCAGTTGCAGGACCCGCGCCGTAGTCACCATGCACTCCGGCGCTCGTCGCGGTCTGACCTCCCGCATCAGCCTGGTTGCCGACGGTAGGAGGCGCCACCGCAGCATCGCCTGCGACCTTAGTCGCAGGAGGCGGAGTGCCGAGCTTGGCGGCAATTGCCGGGGTCAACTTGCGGGCGTCCGCGACGCTGCAGGTGATCCCCGCCGTCTTGAGCAGCGCGGAGGCCTTGCTGGCCGTTTGCTGCGCCGTGTCCGCTGCGCCGGCGGAACCAGCGAGCAGCAGGCTTGCGAAGACTGCCAGCATCACGGTCAAGTTCGGCAGAGCTACGCGCGAGCCGGTGCGATCCTTATGTGGCGTGGTGCTAAAGGCACCCAAGCCAGTGATTATGGATTTGTGTTTCATGATCCTGAGCAGCTCCTGATATCCATAGTAATTGCGAGTATGCGGGCAAATGCTTAGCACTATGAATCGGCCAATTTA
>JBEKOK010000162.1:0-8642 GCA_049521875.1 Steroidobacteraceae bacterium | reverse complement strand
CAGCGTCGTCTTGCCAGCGCCATCCGGCCCCACGAGCGCCGCAAGACTTCCCGAACGAACGGCGAATGACACATCGTCAAGCGCCAGCACTGCTTCGCCAGTCTCGCGCTTAAAGGATTTGCTGATATGCTCGAGTTGCACCGCAGGCATCGTGGCGGCAATTGTCACTTTGAGATCCTGGCGGCGGATTCCGGCGCCTGGGGAAGGGCTTCCCAGCCACCGCCCAGCGCCTTATAAAGTGCAATCAGATCGAGCGAGACGGACAGGTCGCTGAGTGCCAGTTGGTCGTCTGAGGCGTACAAGGTTCGCCGGGCGTCAAGCACATCAAGAAACGTGACCCGTCCGTTCTTGTATAGACCATCTGCGAGATTCAGAGCGTGGCGGTTCTGGAGTGCTGCATCAGCCAGTGCCCGGCGCCGCTCTTGCTCCTGGGCGTATGCGAGAATTGCAGTCTCGGTCTCCTGCAGGGCGGCGAGCACTGTTTTCTGATAAGTGACGAGCGCTTCCTGCTGTACAGCAGTCTGTGCGTCCACCTCGGCGCGCACCCGCCCAAAATCCAACGCCTTCCACTGCAGGCTCGGGCCGAGTGACCAAAAGCGACTGCCGGGCGCAAACAGATTGTTGACGCTGACGCTTTCGGCTCCAACGTCTCCGGTCAGGGAGAGTTTGGGAAACCAGTCGGCCTTGGCCACGCCGATGCGGGCAGTCTCAGCCGCAAGCTGTCGTTCCGCACGACGCACATCCGGGCGCCGTCGCAGGAGCTCAGCCGGTAGCCCGATAGGGACCCTTGGCGGAACCGGCGGAAGCGCACTCGGAGGCGACAGTTCATTGACCAGTACGTCGGGGGGTTGACCGGTGAGGACTGCGAGGCCGTACATAGCCGAGCGCAAGCTGGTTTCCAGCGGCGGAATCGCCGCCTGCATACCCGCCAATAAGGCCGCGGCGCGTGTGACGTCCAGCTCGGTGGCTACGCCTCCCTGAAGGCGCAGGCGCGTCAGTTCCAGCGCCTCCCGTTGGAGCGCTACGTCGCCTTCGGCAATCTGCAGGCGCTGCTGGGTGCCGCGCAGCTCCACGTAGTTTCGACCCGTTTCGGCCAGAAAACTCACGAGAGTGTCATTGCGCGCCTCAATCGCACTTTCCCAATCGGCGTTGGCCGCTTCGAGTGCGCGGCGCTTGCCGCCAAACAGATCAAGTTCCCATGAGGCGTCAAACCCGACTTGGTAGACGCTGTACTCAAATGGAAAATTGGCTGGCAACGGGAGTGCGCCGAAAAACGGCTGGTTCTGGCTTTGTCTGGCGCGATCAGCCGCTGCGGTGGCATTCACCGTGGGCATCAGGTCAGCGAGACTGCCGCCGCGCACTGCGCGTGCCTGACGGACGCGGGCCTCTGCTATGCGCAAGTCCAGGTTCGACTGTATTGCGCGCTCAATAAGCGAATCGAGTTCCGCGTCATTGAACGTCGCCCACCAGGAGGAGGGCGCGGATGCCTTATCCGTCAGACCCTCAGGCACCGGCAGCGACCAGGTAGCCGGTGCATTTGCGGGCGCGGGATGATAACTGGGTCCGACGACGCAGCCGGCGGCGCCAAGCACACTCAATACGGCTGAAATGCTGAGGATTGCAGTTCCAGGCGTACGCACCGCCCCTGTGCTAGGGTTTTTTCCGCGCACCAGGATCCATCTCCAGCTGGACAGTGGCTGGCATGCCAAGACGCATCGCGTCTTGCGGGTCTTGCACAAAGACACGGATTTCGTAAACGAGACTTGAACGCAGTTCAACGGTCTCGACCGACTTTGGTGTGAATTCCGCCGTCGAGGCAATGAATCCAACCCAGCCCGGGAATGATCGGCCGGGAAAGCTGTCCGAGCTCACGGTCGCTTTCATCCCTGCGTGAATCCTGCCCAGATCCGTCTCGGCGACGTAGGCCCGCACCCATTTAGGATCCAGCAACGCGAGGTTCAAGACCGGCTTCTGCGGTGAGGCCATGTCGCCTGGTTCGAGCAGTCGGCTGCGCACCACAGCGTCACTGGGCGCGATTAACTCCGAATCCCCCAGTTCCTGGCGTAGCAACTCCAGCTGTGCCTTGCTGGCTCGCAGCTGAGCCTCGCCCTGGGCGATGTCCTCCTTTCTGGGTCCAACTATGGATAGGTCCAGGCTCTTCTCGGCGAGCTGCAGATGCGCCTGCGCCGAGTCCATTGCATCCTTGGCGCTTTCCAGATCCTGCTCGCTGATCGCTCGGCCAGCGCTCAGCTGTGTCAGTGCCGTCAGCCGTGTCCATTGCTGCTGGGCATTGATCTGGTCGGCCCGTGCGGCGGCGACAGTGGCTTGAGCCTGCGCAATCTCCTGCGGGCGGCTGCCATGATGAAGTTTTTCGACTACCGCCAGCTGTGCGTCGACCTCGGCCTGAGCGGCGTCGGCCTGTGGTTTCAGGCGGCTGGTATCAAGGCGGGCCAGGACTTGTCCGCGTGTCACCGTGGCTCCCTCCTGGACCAGCACTTCGGCAATGCGCTCACTGTCGTTAAATGAAAGATCGATCTCGCGCAGATCAACGTTTCCATACAGCACCAGTAGGTTCTGATCCTTACCCGAACTGCTGCCGATTCGACCCAGACCGAACCCGATCGCAATTGCGAGCAGAACCAACCCTCCAATAATGAGTAGGGTTCGATTTCGCTTAGCGAATGATCGTGGTGCGGCTGGCGTGGTCGCCGGGGGCGCCGCGGATGGGGCTGCGCTGGGTGCCGATGTACTGCTTGCAGGCTTTTCAGGACCCGCGCTCGCAGGACTTGCCGCAACGGGGGGCGCCGCACCAGCGGTCGGGTCGTGATCGCCGTCGCCCGACATCGCCGCCTCCTTGGCCCTGCATTGTGCTTAGTGGGCACGCAGAGCGAGCGCCTCCGCAGGCCTACACATCCAAGATGTCTTAGGTTATTGACCAGAGGGCGAGGTGTCCGTACGCTTTCGCACATAAGACTCGCCGCTATTCTTTTCCTGGCCGGATTGGAAGATTCTCTTTCCGGTACGCATCTATGGAGCATTGCCGCTCGACGCTGCAAAATTCGTCACTGGCGTGGCGCGGAGCATTGTCAACGCGGACTGATCAAGCGAATGTCCGCCGGTTACTGCACGGCGCTCGTTCGAATATCGCCTTCCCGCCGTACCCTGATTGACCGAACAAGAGCGCTCGGCGGCGCTACACTTGTTGAGTGGACATAAGCCAACACACGTCGCTGATCAGTGGCATACCGGCTCTGGTTCGTCCCCTGAGACCGCTCCTGTTTGCCGTCCTGCACGTCGTCCTTGCGGGAGCAGTCACTGTGCACGTATTGCGCAGCCGACGCGTCAGCAGATCGGCCGCAGCGTGGATAGGGCTTGCGTGGCTTACGCCCGTTCTGGGGACAGCACTCTATTTATTACTGGGCATCAATCGGGTGCGTCGGCGCGCTGCCAGCCTTAAGACCCTTCGGGCCCCGGGGCGGACTGATGGACCGCTGGGCGGGTTGCAGCGGGATGATCAGCTGATGGCCCTGAACCTGGCAGCCGCGCGCATCACGCAGCGGCCTGCCATCGAGGGTAACGCCATTACGATGCTCGACAGTGGCGATGAAGCCTATCCACTGATGATTGCGGCGATCACCGCGGCACGCGCGAGCGTTGCTTTGTCCTGTTATCTGTTCCGCAATGACAGTATCGGTCGCGAGTTCATCGAAGCGTTGACCAAAGCATCGCGGCGCGGGGTTTCGGTCTGCGTGATCGTCGACGGCTTTGGAAGCGGCTACATCCGCTCATCTGCCTACAGGCACCTGCGCCATAATGGCGTGGCTGCCGCGCGATTTCTGCACTCTCCGCTTCCTTGGAGAATGCCATTTCTAAACCTGCGCTGTCATAAGAAGCTTTTGGTTACAGACGGTCGTGTGGCCTTCATGGGCGGCCTGAACATCGGTGCAGAAAATCTCACGGCCACGCATCCTGCCAAAGCAGTGCACGACACTCACTTTAGGGTGGAAGGTCGCATTGTCACGCAGCTGGTCCGCTCCTTTGCGGACGACTGGTATTTTACGACTGGCGGAGAACTGAGCGGCGACGCCTGGTACCCGGCCCTCAGTGCGGTTGGACCCAGCACCGCGCGCGTTGTCACCTGCGGCCCGGATGAGGATATCGACAAGATTGAGTTTCTCATGCTCGAGGCAGTCGGAATTGCCCGGGAGTCCATTCGGATGATGACGCCCTATTTTGCACCGGACGAGCGATTGATCACCGCCCTTTGCCTGGCTGCCCTGCGCGGCGTGAGCGTTGAGCTGATACTGCCCAGGCGCAGCAATCACCCGTTCGTGGACGGAGCCGCACGCGCCACGATCGGTCCTTTACTGGATTGCGGCTGTAAGGTCTGGGCTCACTTAGCACCCTTTGATCACTCGAAGCTGATGACGGTTGATGGTCTGTGGTGTCTTGTGGGCAGCGCAAACTGGGACATACGCAGTCTGCGCCTTAATTTTGAGCTGGACCTGGAAGTGTATTGTCCGACCATAGCGCGCCGGCTCAACGAGCACATGGACCGCTTGCAGCTCGAGCAGTTCACAGCGCAGACGCTGGCCCAGCGCTCGGCTTTGATGGTGCTTCGCGACGGCGCTGCCATGCTGATGATGCCTTACCTTTAGGCTGAGCCTGGTTATCAAGCGGTACGGCAGCCGGAACAATCCGGCCCACTGGGATGGATTGAAGTGCGCTGAGCGCACATGAATGATCGGCGATCGTTCCGGAGCGGGGTCAGCCGCAGCAATCAGGCCGCGGATCGTGCCCCGACGTCGCCGCGACGCCCGCAACCCCAAAGCCGGTTCCGATTACCACTGCGTTTAGCCGTTCCGGCGTCGTGAGCTGCTCATCGTAACGAACGCTTACTTCGCCCGAGGCGAGCGAGATCTGAACGTCAGTAACACCCGCCGCGGCGTTGAGCGCGACTGAGAGTTTTGTCGTACAGCCGCCGCACTTCATCCCGGTCACGCTCATCGTGTCAGTTTGCACAGGTCTTATGTTCCTGGCGCATTGCGCCGTGCGTTTTCGAAGATACTTGCCGTGTGGAGTGGGGATTGCTGCGCTGGGTTCATCGCGCAATTCGCACGATCTTTACTCCTCGCTGAGGCGAGGCTCTCCTGCCTCGCGAGCCAGGCCACGATGCCCACAACTGCACTGGCAGTAAGCAGTCCGCTAATGTCCATCTGAAATCCCAGTGCTGTGATCAGTGCGCAATTCAAGCACGGGCGCCCAAGCCTGGTCGGGGCGCTACCGCACGCAGTCACTGCGACCAAGCGATCTGAAGGCACTTGGTGAGTCCGTGGGTCGCTGGATCATTGACCCTACGAATAGCTGGCTGGCTCAGCGGGGACTTGCAACATGGGCCGCCCACAGGCGCGAGACGGCTGCGCGGAACACTATGCCAAGCGCGAACAGGATCACCGCGCTCAGCGCTAGATAGTGCCACGGTATCTCCAGCCACACCTGGATGAGCGGCCAACGATTGCCCAGCAGGTAGCCGAGCAGGATGTAGCTTACGGTGGAACCTGCCGAGCCGGCCAGGTTATAGCTGACAAAGCTGCGCCAGCTCATCGTGGTCATGCCCGCCAGGACGTTGACGGCGGCCGGCGGAAAGATCGCGATGAAACGCGAGATAAGGACGGTCTTCGCACCGTGACGGGCGAAATAGCGCTGCGGCCAGCCCACACTGTGGGGAGTCACGTGCAGCCAGCGAATCCGGTCCAGCTGATCGTGCGACAGCCGCCGTCCGACCCAGAAGGAGCACAGTCCACCCAGAAAGCATGCCGCGGTGCCGGCCGCCATGGGCTGCCAGACATTTCCGGCATATTTTCCCATCACAAATCCCGCCCCTATGAAAATCGTCTCCCCAGGCAGCGGTACTCCGACATTGTTCAGGAATACGGCAACAAAGACCACAATGTAGCCGTACCGAGGAATATGCGGCAGCAGGGAATGCAGCCACGTCAGTATCACTAGGCTCTCTCTCTGATAAGGCAACGCAGCCCTGTAGCGGCAATGCACTGGCTGACCACAACCCACGCGATCGCAGAGGCCGTCGGTTGCTCAATCGGGTGTAGTAGTCGAAGCGGCCCGCTGGTGGCTTTAGAAACCAACCCGGGATTTGACTTCCATCGGGTCAACTGGCTGCTAATCGCTACACGCACTGAACTCAGGCCAGGTCAGATGACCATCATGACCCAGATTGCATCGGCTGAAATTGCGGCTCAACCAGATATCGCTCCTGACGTCCTCCGCTGTCAGGTAGCCGCGCTTGCGCGTATCCAAGCGGTCGAAGTCCTGATGTGAACCCGGGAGACGGGTAAAGCCGTTTGCGCCAGCCGGCGGCGCGAAATCACCAACTTCGTTGCGGTCGCCGGAGGTCTGCGACAGACCCTGCGCATTGCTCTGGGGTGCTAGTAGCGCCAAACCGGCCATGAGGATAGACGCCAGATACAGCTGTTTCATTGCCATTCTCCAAGCAATCGCAAGCCAAGTTTCCGCGGCCGAACTTCGCGCCGCAGCATTTATCAGCGGCCGATGTTGAGATTCAGCTGCAGGCTCAGATCAGTAGGTCGGGCGGCATCACCGCAACCACAGAAGATTGGGCCGCCCGTTGAAGCGCGTCTGTACGGTGGCGCCCCGACTCCGCCTGGCAACGGACGCATAGGCGAGGCAGCCCGGCCGACTGAAGCTCTGGTTACCTTGAAGGCGGGTCGTCGTCCCACGACTGGGCAGGATCTAATTTAAAGAGCTGGCATTCGCGCCGGCCTGACCTCGGGACCCGAACCGCCTTTGACTGACACAGGAAGTCTCATAGTTGCGGCAATCAAGAGGCCCTGCAAGGCGCAAAGGAGCACAAAGGCGGCGGTAAAAGCGCTGAGCGTCGTATCGTGGGTTGGCGCAGATCCTAATCTCCAGCCCAGAAACGTTGCGCAGATCGTCGTCAGCGTGGGTCCGCCGATGCGCATCACGATATTTAGCGTAGTGGTGGCCATCGGCAGATCTTCCCGTTTTACCGAGGAGTAAGCGGCCGAGATGGAAGGCACGCTGACAGCGCTCTGGCCCACGCCGCGGAAAAAGAGGGCGCAAGCAAGTAGAGGAATCTCGAGCCCATGGCCAGCCATATAAATAAAGGGCAACGTGCCAGCGAGCGCCAACGATGCTCCTCCGGCCGACACCTTGCGGTTGCCGAACCATTTCACCCATGTTCCGACGAATGGGTAGCCACACATCATCCCCAGGCCCAGCGGCGCCAGCAGCAGGCCCGTCGCGCTAGGGGAAAGTCCCCCAACGCGGATGATAAAGATCGGAATCAGCATCTGGCCGGCGTAGGAGATTCCATTTGCCATGAACTGCGTCGCCGTAGCGGCCGAAAAGACTTTACCTTTGAACAACCTGAGGTCGATCAGCGCCTCGTCCTTCATTCTGGATGCCCATCTGAAAAACGCGACGAGCAGAAAAACGGAACCGGTCACGGACGCAATGCCCATGCGATCGCGGATGTGATCCGAGCCGTAAAGGAAGAGCACCAGAGCAGGAGACAGCAGAGCCAGCCCAACGAGGTCGAGATCGCGCCACTTCCTTTGATCGCGACCCTTGGGCAGAAACAGCATGGCCAGCACCAGCGCCAATACGCCCACGGGCAGGTTGACCAGAAAGAGCCATCGCCACGAGGCGAACTGCAGGATCGCACCAGCGATCACCGGGCCCAGCAGAGGCGCCAGCAGGATCGGCATGGCGGCGAAGCCAAAAACGCTGGCCATGCGCTTGCCGGCAGCGCGGGCCATCATCATCTGGGCCATCGGTGCCAGCGGGCCGGCGCTCATGCCCTGCACAATGCGAAACCCAATCAAGGAATCCGCGGACCAGGCGAGTCCACAGAGCGCCGAGGAGAGCGTGAAGGCGGAAAAGCACCACAGATAAAGCGCCTTGGCGCCAATGCGATCCACCATCCAGCCACTCATCGGCAGCATCAGCGCAAGCGCAAGAAGATAGCCGCTCGTGACCCACTGGATCGCTGCAAGGCTGCTGTGCAGCGTTATGGCCAGGCTCGAAAGGGAGACATTGACAACGGTGGCATCCAGTTGCGCCAGAAAAGAGCCGAGCACAGCAACGGCACCGATCTTCCAAATCGACGGATCGAGCCGGTCGGAGTCATGAGGGGCCTCAACGAGACCTGGCACTTGAACCCTCGGGGGAATTGCCGCCATGGAAGCGTCCAAAAAAGTACGCACCCATCAGGCCCACCAGAAGAAACCCCAGCCCCAGCAGCGCTACATGAAGCGTAGAGTGCAAGCTGAACTCTCCGACCCGACAGATCAGGATATAGGACACCGCGAAATTGACGACGCCCCAGAGCACGTTCACGGTCGATGAAGAGAGACCCTGACCGCGTGGCTTGGCAAATGGACTTGGAAACGATCGACCCATCGCGCCGCTCACGAAGTGCGGAATCCCGTTGCTGAGAAAACAGCCACCGAAGAAGTAAGAGATGCAATGCAACCATGCCATCGTGAATCCTGCCTTTCATTTGATAATAGTAAACTCTTGCCGCTGAGGCATGGATCGCGGAACCGGGCACGGCCTTCCTGCGAGTCTGTCCTGGTGCC
>JBEKOK010000161.1:0-8650 GCA_049521875.1 Steroidobacteraceae bacterium | reverse complement strand
CCTGGGGCAATTCGTGCATGCGATCCGCCGCAACCTGAACATGCTCTACATGATCGAGAACAACGGCGTGTATGGCCTGACCAAGGGACAGTTCTCGGCCTCGGCCGACCTCGGTACCAAGGCCAAGAAGGGCGAGATCAACAACCAGCCGCCGATCGATCCGGTGCAGCTGGCGATCACGCTCGGTGCAACCTTTGTCGCGCGCAGTTTCTCCGGTGACAAGGCGCAGCTGGTGCCGCTGATCCAGGCTGCGTTCCATCATCCGGGCTTCGCACTGATCGATGTGCTCTCGCCGTGCGTGACCTTCAATGATCACGAAGGCTCCACGCGCAGCTACTCCTTTACGCGCGAACACTATGAGGAAGCGGTGCACACCGATTTCGTGGCACCAGCGATGGAGATCCAGGCCGACTACCCGCCGGGCGGAACGATGCCGGTCACGATGCACGATGGCAGCCGCATCATGCTGCGCAAGGTCGATCCGGATTACGATCCGACCAACCGTGGCGTGGCCCTCGAGCGTATCCAGCAGCGCATGCGCGAGGGCGAGCACCTGACGGGGCTCCTTTATATCGGTACCGACCAACCCGACCTGCATGGACTCAACGACACGCCGGACACGGCGCTCAGCCGCGTGCCCTACGCGCAGCTCAATCCGGGCGCCAAAGCACTGGCCAAGGTCATGGAGCGGTTCCGCTAGATCGTGGCACTTTGGCTACGCACCGCGTTTGCGCGGGCGGGGCGGAAACACTAGACTGCGCCGCTTTCAGCGGTTCGGCAGTCATTTAAGGAGATAGACGTGGGAAAGGGTGATCGCAAGACGCGTCGCGGCAAGATCTACGCAGGCTCGTTCGGCAAGAGCCGTCCGAAAGATCCGGACAAGGCCAAGAAGGCTGCTGCCAAGAAGAGCTCGAAGCGCTGAATCATTAAGGATGCCGGGCCGCAACGGCCCGGCTTCGTCAGCCGTGCAAGGGTCCCCTGCGGCTCATTAAAGAATATAGCGGCTCAGATCCTCGTCCTTGGCGAGGTTCCCCAGGTGCTCATCCACGTACGCCGCATCGACCTTCACCTGGCTCCCGCCGTGCTCCGAAGCATCAAACGAGATCGACTCCAGCAGCCGCTCCATTACGGTGTGCAGGCGTCGCGCACCAATGTTCTCGGTGCGCTCGTTGACCTGGTGCGCGAGCTCGGCAATCCGGCGCACGCCATCTGCGGTGTACTCGACCCCGACCGATTCGGTCGAGAGCAGGGCCCGATACTGCGCCGTCAGCGAAGCATCGGGCTCGGTGAGGATGCGCACGAAGTCCTCCACCTTGAGCGAATCGAGCTCGACGCGGATCGGGAATCGTCCCTGCAGTTCCGGAATCAGATCCGAGGGCTTGGACATGTGGAACGCGCCCGAGGCGATGAACAGCACGTGATCGGTCTTGAGCGAGCCGTGCTTGGTCGCAACCGTGCAGCCTTCCACCAGCGGCAACAGGTCACGCTGTACGCCTTCGCGTGAGACGTCGGCGCCGAGGGTCTCCTGGCGGCGCGCGATCTTGTCGATTTCATCGATGAACACGATGCCGTTCTGCTCGGCATTCTGCAGCGCACGGATCTTGAGCTCATCCTCGTTGATGAGCTTGCCGGCTTCCTCTTCGGTCAGCACGCGCAGCGCGTCGGTGATCTTCATGCGCTTGGTGCGCGTGCGACTGCCGCCTAGGGACTGGAACATGCCCTGCAGCTGCTGCTGCATCTCTTCCATGCCGGGCGGGGCCATGATCTCGACGCCGCCGGGCATGCTCTTGATCTCGACCTCGATTTCACGCGAATCGAGCTCGCCACGACCGAGCATTTCGCGAAACTTCTGGCGTGTGTCGGCATCGCGCGGCTGCGCAGGCTCATCGGTCGAGAAGCCCATCAGCTTAGGCTTGGGCAGCAGCGCATCAAGCACGCGCTCGCGCGCAGCTTCCTGTGCCTGCCCACGCACGCGGCCGACTTCCTGCTCGCGCGTCATCTTGACCGCGACATCGGCCAGTTCCTTGATGATCGAGTCCACCTCGCGGCCGACATAGCCGACCTCGGTGAACTTGGTCGCCTCGACCTTCACGAACGGCGCGTTGGCCAGGCGCGCCAGACGCCGGGCGATCTCGGTCTTGCCGACGCCGGTCGGCCCGATCATCAGGATATTCTTCGGCGTGATCTCCTGGCGCAGCGGCTCACCCACCTGCATGCGCCGCCAGCGGTTGCGCAGAGCAATCGCGACCGCCCGCTTGGCGGCCGACTGGCCGACGATGTGTTTGTCCAGCTCCTGGACGATCTCGCGGGGGGTCAAGCGCGCAGCTCCTCAATGATCAGATTGCGATTGGTATAGATACAGGTGTCGGCGGCGATGCCGAGCGCGCGCTCGACGATCGTGCGCGCATCAAGCTCGGTATTCTCGAGCAAAGCTCGTGAGGCGGCCTGGGCATAGGGACCGCCGGAGCCGATCGCGGCGGTGTCGAACTCCGGTTCGATCACATCACCGTTTCCTGAGATCACGAACAGGTTCTTTGGATCACCGACCAGCAGCAGCGCCTCGAGGCGGCGCAGGTAGCGGTCAGAGCGCCAGTCCTTGGCGAGCTCGATTGCCGCGCGTGTCAGGTTGCCGAACTTCTCGAGCTTGCCCTCGAAGCGCTCGAAGAGCGTGAAGGCATCGGCGGTACCACCGGCGAAGCCGGCGAGCACGCGATCATTGGCGAGGCGCCGCACCTTGCGCGCATTGGCCTTCATCACCGTGTTGCCCAGCGTCACCTGACCATCGCCGCCCAGCGCAATCGTGCCGCCGCGGCGCACCGCCAGGATCGTCGTGGAATGGGGGTTGAATGTGTCGCTCATGATTCCTTCGAATGGCTTGCATATCAATCAGTTAGCCGCGTTTTCGGGCGCGCGGGTGGGAACGTTCATATATGCGGGCCAGATGTTGGAAATCAAGGTGGGTGTAAATCTGCGTCGTGCTGATGTTGGCGTGCCCCAGCAGTTCCTGGACGCCGCGCAGATCGCGGCTGGATTCGAGCAGGTGGGTCGCGAAGGAGTGGCGGAAGAGGTGCGGGTGCATGTGGATCGGCAGGCCCTGGGCGCGGGCCAGCGCGGCCACGCGCCGCTGCACCAGCCGCGCACCGAGACGGCGTCCACCGCGCCCGACGAACACGGCCGTTTCATCCGGCTTGGCAAGACCGCTGCGCTCGGCCAGCCACGTCTGCAACGCCTTGATCGCCGGGCGCCCGATTGGATTGATGCGCTGCTTGCCGCCCTTGCCGAGCACGCGCACCGTGCGGTCGGCCAGATCCAGATCCGACAGGTCCAGAGCGATCAGTTCAGCCAGTCGCAGGCCGCTCGAGTAGAACAGCTCCATGATCGCCAGGTCCCGTCGGCCCATCCAATCCTTGGGCGTGAAGGCGAGCAATCCTGCCATCTGATCGGCGTTGAGCGCTTCGGGCAGTGGTCGGCCGGCTTTGGGCGCGCGCACCTCGACGGCCGGGTTGGCCGGAAGCACACGCTCGCGCACCAGGTAATTGAAGAACGTGCGCAGCGCCGAGATGCGCCGCTGGATGCTGCGCGGGGCGAGACCGGCGGCGTGGCTGCGCGCGGCAAAGTCGCGCACCGCGCGTATATCAATGGCCTGCCAGGACTCGATGCCTCGCTTGGTGCACCAGGCAGTCAGGGCCGCCAGTTCACGCAGGTAACCGTTGACGGTGTGGACCGAGACACGTCGCTCAGTGGCCAGATGACGCTTGAAGCGGTCGATCCAGGCCGCATCGGGGCCCATTGAATTTAGACGCGGCTCACGGCATCGGCGATCAGTTCGCCCATGCGCGAGAGAAACTCCGTGCTCATGCCCGGATGGAAGCGCTCGCGATCGGTACTGCCCAGGGCCAGCAGGCCGGTCGGTGTCATCGTGGTCAGCGGCACCAGTGCCACCGAGGCGATCGAGCCGGCCTCGGCACCAAAGAGGAAATCGCGCTGGATATCGCGGATCTGTCCGCAGCGCGGCTTGCCGCTGGCAAAGAGCGTGTCAAAGCTGCGCCAGATCGGATCCTCGATCGCGACCGTCCGCAGCAGCTGCGGAGCGGGCTCCGCGCTGACCCCGCCAGCAACCAGCAGCACCGCGTATTGCGATCCGAACTCATCACGCAGGCTCGCATCGACTTCCTTGAGGGCTGCGGCAGCGGTCTGCGTGCGCAGCAGCCGGCGCGTAAATTGGTGGATGCGCCCGGCCAGTTCGTCATTGGCGCGTGCCACGCGGATGAACTCGGACAGCTGCTGCTCCTGGGTGACGTGCTTCTCGCGCAGCACCTCGACCTGCCGCTCGATCAGCGAGATCGTCGCGCTGTTGCGCGGGTGGTGCAGCCGCATGCGTGTGAGCAGCTGCGCATGGCGCTCGAAGAAATCATGGTGCTGTTGCAGGTAGGCAGCGATCGCCTGTTCTTCGCTGTCGCTGGCAACGGCTTCCTGCGGTAGTCGGCTGCTCATCCTGTAACGCTCCCTTTCAGATTTCCACCTGGCCGACAAAGGCAGTCTCTGCCGGTCCCGTAAGCCACAGCGCGTGACCTGGACCCGTCCAGTGTACGCCGAGCCGGCCGCCGCGCACATGCACCTCGACGTCGGGCCCGACCAGACCGAGGCTGCGGGCGACGGCGACCGCCGCACACGTGCCGGTCCCGCAGGCGAGCGTCTCGCCGGCGCCCCGCTCGTAGACGCGCAGCCTCAGGTGCGCGGCATCGAGCACCTGCATGAAGCCGACATTGACCTGGCGCGGAAAGCGCGGACTGGCCTGCAGTGCGCGACCGAGCCGCTCCACTGGCGCGCTCTCGATATCCTGGACGTGAATCACCGCGTGCGGATTGCCGATCGAGACGGCGCCAAAGCGCACGCACTCGCCCTCGAGCGGGAGCTCGTAGCTCAGCGCCGCCGAGTCGGCCAGGAACGGCAGCGAGGCCGGATTGAAATCGGGAATGCCCATGTCGACCGAGACCTGGCCATCGGGAAGGATCCGTGCCTGGAGCCGCCCACCGGCGCTGTCCAACTTCAGCAGCTGGCCGTTGCCTGCGTGGCGCTGGTGCAGCAGCCAGGCGACGCAGCGCGCGCCATTGCCGCACTGCTCGACCTCGCCACCATCGGCATTGAACACCCGATAGTAGGTCGCGGCATCCGCTGCACGCGGCGGTTCCAGCACCAGCGCCTGGTCAAAGCCGATGCCGGTATGCCGGTCGGCGAGCTGCCGCCATTGCGCGGCGCTGGGCAGGGTTGCGCCGGGAAGCGCATCGAAAATGATGAAGTCGTTGCCGAGGCCGTGCATCTTTGTGAACTCGATGCGCATGCGTTTAAGCATACCTGATCTGGGGCCTTCGCTGGCTGCGCGACGCCGCGCGTGCGCGCTTCGTGACGCGGGTTACGCGGGGCGGGCCTGCGATCCTATACACTGCCGCCGACAGCGCCTGTCAGCGAGTCGATGAGGCGTCTGCCGTCCGGTTATTGTGAAGGGTGCGCCGATGCGCTTGCTCGTGGTGGAAGACAACGAGGTCGTCGCCGACGCTATTGTCGGGGGCCTGCAGCTGGCTGGCTACACGGTCGACCACGCCGGCAGCGCAGAGCTGGCCCGCAATGTCCTGGCCGCTGAACACTTTGATCTGGCGGTCGTCGATATCGGTCTTCCCGGCGCGGATGGCCTGACGCTGGTGCGCGAGGTGCGGGCGGCCGGCAATGCGATGCCGATTCTGATCCTGACGGCCCGCTACGAGCTCAGCGAACGCATCCGGGC
Organism: Steroidobacteraceae bacterium; assembly: GCA_049521875.1. Taxonomy (GTDB): domain Bacteria; phylum Pseudomonadota; class Gammaproteobacteria; order Steroidobacterales; family Steroidobacteraceae; genus FEN-1191. The sequence goes on along the minus strand of JBEKOK010000161.1, from coordinate 2,868 downwards.
CTTTGACCTGGGCGCCGATGATTTCCTGATGAAGCCCTTCGAGCAGGTTGAACTTGCGGCGCGCTGTCGCGCGCTGATCCGCCGGGCCAACCTCGTACCCAGCGGTGCGGTCAAAATCGGCCGCGTCTCCATTGATTTACTCGGCCATCAACTGTGCATCGATGCGCAGCCCGTCGAACTGACCAAGCGCGAATGGCTGCTGCTCGAGAGCCTGGCGCACAACCTGGGCCGGGTGGTCTCGAAGGACCGGCTGCTGCAGGCGCTGGCGGGATGGGAAGCTGAGCTCACGGCCAACGCGGTCGAGACTCACATATCGCGCCTGCGCGCGAAACTCGGCGAGGCCGCCGTGATCCGCACCGTACGCGGCCTGGGCTATCGGCTCGATGAGCAGCCGGAGCGTGAGGCGCAATGACGATCCAGCGTCGGCTGGTGCTGCTGTTGGCGCCGGCCTTTGCGTTGCTGATGCTGCTCGCCGCGCTGATCGATTATCGGATCGCAGTCGTGGCGACGCGCACGACCTACGATCAGGCACTGGACGGTGCCGCACGTGCCACGGCAGCGCTGCTCTCCACTGAAGGCGGCATGCTGCGCTTCCTGCCGCCGACACAGCTGCGCCCCGGCGCAACTGGCGCTGGCGAGAACAGCCTGATCTACGTGATCACGGGTCCCGACGGCAAACTGATTGCCGGATCCACACTGCTCCCTGAGGCGATGAGCAGCGGCAATCCGGCCTTTGCCGACATCAACTACGCCGGCCGGTCGCTGCGCGTGGCGACCCTGCGGGTCATGACCCCGGCTGGAGCGGCGCACGTGACGGTGGCGGAGCCGACGGCGCTGCGTTCGCAGGCGCTGCACACGATGCTGATCGGTGATCTGCTGGTCGACTTTGTCGAGCTCAATGCGGTGCTGCTGCTGCTGTCGATCGGCATCTATTTCAGCCTGCGCCCGGTGCGCGCGCTCGGCGCCCAGGTCGAGGGCCGCTCACCAAGAGAATTCCAGCCATTCGCGGAGGCGGATCTGCCGGGCGAGGTGCGGCCGCTGATCCTCGCGGTCAACCGCCTGCTCGACCTGCTCAACGATGCCAGCCATGCCCAGCAGCGGTTCATCGCCGATGCCGCGCACCAGCTGCGCACGCCACTGGCCGGGCTGCTGGCGCAGCTCGAGCTGCTGCTCGCAAAACCCGCGGCGGCGGCGCTCAAGAGCGAGCTGATCTCGGTGCACCGCGCGATCCAGCACGTCGCCCACTCGGCCAACCAGCTGCTGTCACTGGCGCGGGCCGAACCGCTGGCGACACTGCCGGGGCACTTCGTCCCCAATGCGCTCGAGGAGCGGGTAGCGCAGGTGGTCGAGCGCAATCTCGATCGCGCCGACCTGGCCGGCATCGATCTTGGGGCCGAGGCGGTGCCTGCGGCAGTACTCGGGGACGCGTGGCTGCTCGATGATCTGTTAAATAACCTGGTCGACAACGCTCTTATCTATACGCCACGCGGCGGGCGCGTGACGGTACGCTGCGGTGTGCAGGCCGAGGGGCCGTTCCTGGAGGTCGAAGACAACGGCCCGGGGATCCCGCTGGCCGAGCGGCAGCGCGTGCGTGAACGCTTCTACCGCAGTGCCGGCTCGCCGGGCAGTGGCAGCGGGCTGGGCCTTGCGATCGTTGATGAAATCGCCCGGGTGCACGGCGCCCAATTGGCGATTTTAAGTGGCTCCGGCGCTCGCGGCAGCCGCATGCGAATCCAGTTCGCCGCCCAGGCCGCCGCCAGCAGCTGATGTGACGCACGTCGCAAGATTGGCGGAATTGCTGCCACTGTGACTGATCGCCAGCTTGGCGCAAGGTTGTCTGTGTAGGGTGCCCACCTATGAGCACTACTACCCACGCCACTTCCGGCGCACTGCGCGCACCCGGCCACGCCGGCCGCCGCCCGCTGCGCAAGTCGCTGGCCGGATTTACGATGATCGAGCTGCTGGTGGTCGTCACGATGGTGGTGATCCTCGGGGCGCTGGCGATCCCGGCATTTACCAACGTGACCACGTCCAACCGCGTCGCCAGTCAGATCAACGGCTTGCTCGGTGATATTCAGTACGCACGCGCCGAGGCCATCAAGGAAGGTCTGAGCGTTGGTGTCTGCAGTTCCACGGACGGCTTAACCTGTTCGGGCACCAACACCTGGACTACTGGGTGGATCGTGTTTGCCGATTCGGCTGGTAACGGCGTGGTCGCCGCCAATGAACCGGTGCTGCGCGTGCAGAAGGCGCTGACCGGGTCCAACACGCTGACAGCCGACAACAACACCAACTTCATTGTTTTCAATCGCGACGGCTTTGCTTTCGGCCTGCCGGGTACGGTGACCTTCTCACTGCATAGCCCGACATCTGTTAATGCGTACACGCGCTGCTTGTCGGTCAACCTGGTAGGCCGACTGGCCACCGAGGTCCGCGGGCAGACGCTACAGGGAGGCAACCCGTGCACCTGAATCAGTCGCCCCTCCGACAGCGCTCGGGCGGCTTCGGCCTGATCGAAGTCATGGTCTCGCTGATCGTCATCGCGGTCGGTCTGCTGGGCATCGCCAAGATGGAGGCACTCGCGTATGCGAGTACCGGGGTTGCCAGTGCCCGCTCGCTGGCCGCGATTCAGGCCGAGAGCCTGGGCGCAATCATGCACGCGGACCGCGCTTACTGGGCCTCGGGCGCGGCCAGCGGCAGCTTCACGGTATCGCCCACAGCAATCACGAATGTCACCGCGACCACCATCCTTACGGCGGCCGTCACCTGTACGACTACCGGGGCGCCGGCGCAGTGCACGCCCCCGCAGATGGCTGCCTGGGACGTTCAGCAGTGGCAGGCCTCAGTCACTAACCTGCTGCCCAATTA
>JBEKOK010000160.1:0-8671 GCA_049521875.1 Steroidobacteraceae bacterium | reverse complement strand
TGCGCCGCCATCGCCAGATTCAGCGATGCGTAGCTCTCGCTGGTCGGAATCCGCAGCAGCGCGTGCGCAATGGCCAGATCCTGATTGGTCAGGCCGGTACGCTCGGTGCCAAACAGCAGCGCCACCGGCGCCGCCGATGCGGCGGCGACTGCCATGGCCGCCGCCTCGCGCACATCGAGCAGCCGATGGAAATGCTCGCGATCGCGCGAGGTTGTTGCCAGCACCAGGCCGCAACCGGCGACGGCCTCGGCCACGGTATCGCACACCCGTGCGCTCTTGAGCAGGTCATCAGCACCTGAGGCGCGCGCCGTGGCCTCCGCATGCGGAAAGGCAAACGGACGCACCAGTACCAGTTCACTGAGGCCCATGTTCTTCATGGCGCGCGCGACCGCACCGATGTTGCCTGGATGAGAGGTGTCGACGAGCACGAAGCGGATCATGATTTGCTGAGACAGCGGCACGTGGCCCGGGTCGGGGGCGAATAACCTGATATTCTAGGCCTTAGCCCTCAGGCCGGAAGCTGTTTGTCATGCACCCACTGCTCACGATTGCGATTCAAGCGGCCCGGCGCGCCGGCGAGGTCATAGTGCGCGCGATACCGCGGCTCGACAGCATCGCCGTTTCGAGCAAGGGGCGGAACGATTTCGTCAGCGAGGTCGATCAGGCGGCCGAGCGCGAGATCATTGCGATCATCCGCAAGCACTATCCCGACCACGCCTTTCTCGCCGAGGAGAGTGGCGCCTCGGGCGAGAGCGAGACCGTGTGGATCATTGATCCGCTCGATGGGACCACCAACTTCCTGCATGGCTTCCCGGTCTTTTCCGTCTCCATCGCCTGCCAGATCAATGGCCGGCTGGAAGTCGCCGTGATCTACGATCCGCTGCGACTGGAACTGTTCACGGCAACCCGCGGTGTTGGCGCGCAGCTTGAAAACCGCAAGATCCGCGTGACCAAGCAACGCACGCTCGAGGGCTCGCTGATCGCCACCGGCCTGCCGTTTCGCGGCGATGCCAAGCAGACCGATGCCTACCTGCAGATGCTCAAAGTCGTGATGGGTCGCGCCGCCGGCATCCGCCGCGCGGGCTCGGCCGCGCTTGATCTGGCCTATGTGGCCGCCGGGCGCGTGGATGGCTTCTGGGAAATGGGCCTCAAGCCCTGGGACACCGCGGCCGGGCAGCTGCTGATTCAGGAAGCCGGCGGCCACATCGGCACCCTCAGCGGAGATGATTACGCGATGGGTGGTGACATCGTGGCTGGCACCCCGCGCGTCTACGTAGAACTGCTGGCCGCGATCGCGCCCCATGTTCCAGGCGCAGTGCGCCGTGTAAAGTCCAAGTCGAAGGCTTAAGAGTCTCCAAAGTTCCCAAAGGACAAATCGCCGATGGCCAATAAGCTCTGGGCAACGATGCCGATGGACCAGATCGCGGCTGAGAGTCGCGATTCGAAGCTCAAGCGCGCGCTGGGACCCTGGCATCTGACCGCGCTTGGAATTGGCTGCACCATCGGCACCGGTATCTTTGTGCTGACCGGCGTCCAGGCCGCCACGCACGCCGGGCCTGCGATCGTGCTCTCCTTCATCATCGCCGGCATCGGCTGTTTGTTTGCAGGCTTGTGCTACGCCGAGTTTGCCTCGATGGTGCCACTGGCCGGCAGCGCCTACACCTACAGCTATGCGACGCTTGGGGAATTCGCCGCCTGGTTCATCGGCTGGGATCTGATGCTCGAGTACGGCGTCGCATCCAGCACGGTTGCGGTGGGCTGGGGCCGTTATTTGACCTCCTGGCTTACAGACCTGGGCTTGCCCGCCCTGCCAGCGTCGTTGACCTCCGCACCGCTGCATACGGTGGGTGATCATCACATTGTCCCCAGCGGCGCCATCCTCGATCTGCCAGCGATGTTCATCGTCGCTCTGACTGCCTTTATCTGCTACATCGGCATCAAGCAGTCGGCTTGGTTCAACAACATCATTGTCATTATTAAGATCACGATTGTCATCGCGATCATCGGCTTTGGCTGCTTCTACGTGGACACTCGCAACTGGGTGCCGTTCATCCCGCCAAACGCCGGCCATTGGGGTGATTTTGGCTGGTCGGGCATCATGCGGGCTTCAGCAGTCATCTTCTTCGCCTACGTGGGGTTTGATGCGGTCTCGACCGCCGCACAGGAGGCGAAAAATCCACAACGTGACGTCTCCTTCGGCATCATGGCGGGCCTGCTGATCTGCACGCTGCTCTACATCCTGATGTCCGGCGTGCTGACCGGCCTGCTGCCCTATACGCAGCTCGATGATGCCGCTCCGGTCGCCGTGGCACTGCGAGCGCACCCCGAACTTCACTGGCTGAGCCATTGGGTAATCCCCGGAGCATTACTCGGCCTGACCTCGGTGATCCTGGTGCTGATCCTGGGACAAGCGCGCATCATGCTGGCCTTATCGCGCGACGGGCTGCTGCCTAAGAGCTTCGGAGCGGTTCATCCGCGCTTCCGCACGCCCCACGTGGCAACCGTGATCACCGGCGTGTTCGCCATGATTATGGCTGGCGTATTGCCGATCGACATTCTGAGCGAGCTGGTATCGATCGGCACGCTGCTCGCCTTCGTAGTGGTCTGCATTGGCGTGCTGGTGCTTCGCCATACGCGCCCGGAGCTGCCCCGGCCATTCAGGGTGCGCTGGCCGTGGGTGACCTGCACGTTGGGCGTGCTGTTCTGTGGGGCCATGATGGGATTTCTCGGTCTCGGCACCTGGATCCGCCTGGTCATCTGGGCCGCAATCGGCGTAATCATTTATTACTTCTATGGCCGCCACCACAGCCGCTTACGGCAGCTCAACCCCGAGACTGCCGCTGGCAGCTGAGCCTCAGGCGTCCGGTTTAATCGCCGGCTTCATGCGCGACTTGCGCCTGCTGCGCAACCTGACGTTCACAAGTTCCACCAGGATCGCGAACACCATCGCGATGTACATGTACTGCTTGGGCAGGTGAACGTTCAGGCTCTCGGCGACCAGCGTAGCGCCGATCAGCACCAGGAATGCCAGTGCCATCATCTTGATCGTTGGATGGGCTTCGATCAGCTCCCCGATGCGCCCGGACAGCCACAGCATCGCGAGCATCGCAGCGATGATCGCGGCAATCATCACATCAAGCTGATCGGGACGCGCCACGCCCACCGCCGTGAAAATCGAATCAAAGGAAAACAGCAGGTCGATGAGGACGATCTGCAGTACCAGCAACGGAAAGCGGACCGCGGCGCGCGGGGTCAGCGGCTTCGGGCCCTCGAGCGTCCGATGGATCTCAAGCACGCTCTTGGTCAGCAGGAATAACCCGCCGCCGGCCAGGATCAGCGAGCGGACTGAAACCGCGACCGATCCGGCGGTAAACAGGATGCGCGTGAGTCCGGACAGCCACACGATCGAATACAGCAGTGCGATTCGTGCCAGCATCGCCAGCGACAGCCCGATTGCGCGGGCGCGGATGCGGGTCGCGGGCGGGAATGGGCGCACGACGATCGAGATGAAAACCACATTATCGAGCCCGAGTACGGTCTCGAGCGCTGTCAGCGTGGCGAAGGCCAGCCAGGTGGATGAATCCGTGAGGCTGCTAAACATGCCCCGAGCTTAGCTCAACGCCACGGGCCGGCAACTTCCCGCACTGAGCGCTAGGGCAGATCGTCGACCGGCTTCTTATCAGCGCTCGGCAGCAGATCGTCGGCCTTCAGGCCGCAATCCAGAGCGATGGCGCTCGAGATGTAGATCGAGGAATAGGTACCGGCCACGATGCCAATGATCAGCGCCTCGGAGAAGCCCTTGAGGGCCGGGCCACCAAGCACGTACAGGGCCACGACGACGATCAGCGTCACCACTTTCGTCATGATCGTGCGCGACAGCGTCTGGTTGATCGACTGATCGAGCACCAGGCGCGGCTCGAGCCTGCGGCTGCTCTCGAAGCGCTCGCGAATTCGATCAAACACGACCACCGTGTCGTTCAAGGAATAGCCGATGACCGCCAGCATCGCGCCCACCACCGTCAGGTCGAACGGCGTGCGGCTCACCGAGAACACGCCCAGCACCAGGATCGGGTCGTGCAGCACCGCCAGGATCGCGCCGGCCGAGAGCCGCCAGGTGTGGAAGCGGAACATGATGTAGATGAAGATCAGCGCCAATGCGCCCACCAGCGCCTCGGTGGCCTTGCTGCGCAGCTCACTGCCGACCTGCGAACCGACGACCTCGATGCTGCGCAGCTCCGCGCCCGGATCCAGGGACTGCAGGATGCCCTCGACCTTGGTGCGGATCGCGGCGCTGTCGACGCCGGGCTGCGGCGGCAGACGGATCGAGATTTCCCTCGAGGAGCCGAAATTCTCGACTGGCGCCTCATCAAATCCGGCCGCCTTCAGGGCCGAGCGGACCGCATCTATGTTGGCCGCCTGCGGGAACGCCGCCTCGATGCGCACGCCACCGGTGAAGTCGATCGCCAGATTCAGTCCACGCCCGAAGAACGAGCCAATGCTGATCAGCATCAGGATGACGGACAGCCCGTACCACACCTTGCGGGTGGACATGAACGGGAAGCTGGTCGGCTTGTGAAAGAATTCCACGGTCGCTAACTCCTTATCCGATCGACAGCTTCGTGATCTTGCGCGCCCCGCCATACATCAGCGTGATGATCGCGCGGCTCCCGAGGAGCGAGGTGAACATCGAGGTCGCGATGCCGAGCAGCAGCACGATCGCGAATCCCTTGACCGGACCGGTACCGAATACGTATAGCACCAGGCCCGCCAGGAACGCGGTGAAGTTCGAGTCGAAAATTGCGGAGAACGCCTTTTCAAAGCCGGCGCGGATCGCCGCCTGCGGGGTCACACCGTTGCGCAATTCCTCGCGGATACGCTCGTAGATCAGCACGTTGGCATCGACCGCGATACCGACCGTGAGGATGATGCCGGCGATGCCGGGCAGCGACAGCGAGGCCCGCAGGATTGCCAGCAGTGCGGTGAGCAGAATGACATTGGCCAGTAGCACCGCGTTCGCGACCAGGCCAAAGGCATGATAGTAGAGCGCCATGAAGATGAAGATGGCCAGCATGCCGATGATCAGAGCGTTGCGGCCCTTGGTGATGTTCTCCTGTCCAAGCGAGGGACCAATCGCCTGCTCCTCGATCAGCGTGATCGGTGCGGAGAGCGAACCGGCACGCAGCAGCTTGGACAGATCACCGGCTTCGCCCGCCTGCAGCCCGGTGATGTCGAAGGTGTTGGAGAACACGCCGCGGATAGTCGCTAGGTTGATGACCTTCTCTTCGGTCAGATCCTTGGTGACCGGCTTGCCATCAACCATCGTGGTCTGGCGGGTCTTCTCGATATAGACGACCCCCATGCGGTGGCCGACATTCTGTTCGGTGTTACGCAGCATCGCATCGCCGCCGGGGCCATTGAGCTTGATGCTGACAGCCGGACCATCATTGGTCGTGGTCGAGGTGGCGTTCGTCAGCTGATCGCCGGTGATCACCAGCTCGCGCTTGAGCAGCACCGGTACGCCGTTCATCTTGTAGAGCTTCGAGCCCAGCGGCGGGCGACCGCGCGCCTCGGCCTCCGCAGCGTTGTTCTGCGTGTCTTCCATGCGAAATTCAAGCGTCGCCACCTTGCCGATCAGATCCTTGACGGCTGCGGCATTGCTGACGCCGGGCAGCTGGACGTTGATCTTGTCGGCGCCCTGGCGTTGCACGATCGGCTCGGAGACACCCATCTCGTTTACACGATTGCTCAAGGTCGTGCGATTCTTCTCAATCGCATAGTCGCGCCGCGTCGTGATCTGCGCCTGAGTCAGCGCCATCTCGATCGCCGGCCCATCGGCCAGGTGGACCACGCTGAAAGTCAGGTCGCTGTTGTCCTTCTTCACTGCCGCGAGCGCCGGCGCTACATCGGCACCGGGAGGCAGCAAGATACGCAGTGCATTGGGCATCGAGCTGCCGCTCGAGGTGTAGGTCACGATGTCCGTGAAGCTGACCTTGGCGCCGGCCAGCGCCCGCCGGAACCCCTGCTCATAAGAGTCAAGCAACTGGCTGACAGCGCCCTCAACATCAACCTGGTAGAGCAGGTACAGGCCACCGCGCAGATCGAGGCCGAGCGCCATCGGGCGCAGCCCGACCTTGCGCAGAAACGCTGGCGCCCTGGAGGCGTTGGTCAGTGCCGAGAGGTAATCGCTCGCCAGCGCCTCGTTCACCGCATCGCGCGCTTTGAGCTGATCGGCCACGTCCGCGAAGCGGATGATGCCCCGGCCATCATCGATGTAGGCGCTCTTGTAGGCGACTGCGCGGCTGCCAAGCAGCTGCTCGACGGTCCCGAGCGCCGCGCTGTCCATCGCCACCTTGTCCTTGCGGACGACCTGCAGTGCCGGGTCTTCCTGGTAGAAACTCGGGAGGGCGAACAGCAGGGCGGCGATCGTGACGAACACGACCAGAAAATATTTCCAGCGCGCGAATTCAAGCATGGGAGTTCGGCTCTTTTCTTAGCTGCTCTTGAGTGTGCCCTTGGGCACCAGCTGCGAGATCTGCCCGCGTTGCACGCGGATCTGCACGCCATCGGCGATTTCCAGCGTCACGAGGCTATCGCCGACCTTGACCAGCTTGCCCAAGATTCCACCGCTGGTGACGACCTCATCGCCCTCCGCGAGCTTGGAGAGCATTTCCTTCTGCTCTTTCATGCGTTTCTGCTGCGGGCGGATCAGCATGAAGTAGAAGATGCCCACGAACACGAGCAGCATCAGGATCTGGGGCATGCCGCTGGATGCGCTACCGCCTGCGGTCTGGGCGTAGGCGTTGCTGATTAATCCGTTCATCGTTGCCGGCCTCTGCAATTAGATAATGTTTGCCATCGGGCGTCGCGGACCGATCCGCTCGCCGCAAGGGGCCCGCTACTCGGGTCCACCCCCCATAAAAGGGGCGGCATTATGCCACAGGCGCCTCGGAACGCTTTGGAATCGCAAGAATCTCACGCGCCAGTGCCGCCAGCCGCCCTTCACTGATGGCAGCACGGATCCGGCGCATCAGGTCGAGGTAAAAGTGCAGGTTATGTAGGGTCGCCAGCCGGACACCCAGAATCTCGTTGCAGCGATCCAGGTGCCGCAGATACGCGCGCGAAAAATGCTGGCAGGTCGTGCAGGTGCATTGCGGGTCGATCGGCCCGGTATCGCGCTGGTGAACGGCATTGCGGATGTTGATGACCCCGGTCGCTGTAAACAGGTGCCCGGTGCGGGCATGGCGGGTCGGCATCACGCAGTCGAACATATCAATACCACGCAATACCCCGGCAACGATGTCCTGCGGGTAGCCCACGCCCATCAGGTAGCGCGGTCGATCGGCCGGCATTTTTGGCACTGTGCTCTCGAGGATCTGCAGCCGCTCCTCCTCGGGTTCGCCGACGGCCAGACCGCCTATTGCGAGTCCCGGCCAGTCCTGAGCCGAGAGGGCTGCGAGCGAGGCCTCGCGCAGCTCCGGGTACATGCCTCCCTGCACGATGCCGAATAGGTGGCCAGGCGGTGTGTCGCGGTAGTAGTGGGCGAAGCTGCGTTCGGCCCAGCGCATCGAGCGCTCCATCGAATCGCGGGCCTGCTGCGCGGTGGCCGGGAACGCGGTGCAGTCATCAAAGGCCATCGCGATGTCCGAGCGCAGCGCGCGCTGCACCTCCATCGCATCTTCCGGTCGCATCGCGACCTCCGAGCCATCGACCGGGGAGCGGAAGCGCACGCCCTGCTCGCTGATGGTCCGAAGCTTCGCGAGGCTGAAGACCTGGAAGCCGCCAGAGTCGGTGAGTATCGGTGCGTCCCAGCCCATGAAGCCGTGCAACCCGTCGCGATGCAGTCCGACAATTTCCGCGCCCGGACGCAGCATCAGATGAAAGGTGTTGCCGAGCACGATCGAGGCGCCGAGGCTCTTGAGCTCCTCGGGCGTCATGCCCTTGACGGTGCCGTAGGTACCGACCGGCATGAACGCCGGCGTCTCGACAACGCCATGCGGCAGCTGCAGGCGCGCGCGCCGCGCGGCGCCATCGGTTGCGAGGATTTCAAAGCCCGGTTTCATCATCGCGTACGGCCAGGTGCAAGCACCAGCATCGCATCACCATAGCTGAAGAAACGATAGCGCTCGCGCACCGCGTGCGCGTACGCCGCTCGCATCGACTCGAGGCCCGCGAGTGCCGCGACCAGCATCAGCAATGTCGATTCGGGCAGGTGAAAATTGGTCAGGAGTGCATCCACAACATTGAAACGATAGCCGGGTCGGATGAAAAGCGCAGTATCTCCGCTACCGGCACGGAGCGCCCCATCGCGCGCGGCCGACTCGAGCGCCCGCGCCACGGTCGTGCCGACCGCGATCACGCGTCCTCCGGCCGCCTGCGCCGCAGCGATGGCGGCAACGGTCTCGGCGCTGACTTCATAGCGTTCGCTGTGCATGACGTGCGCATCCAGATCCTCGCTGCGCAGCGGCTGGAAAGTGCCGGCGCCGACGTGCAGTGTCACCAGCGCCCGCGCCAGGCCACGCTCCTGCAGCGCTGTCAGCAACGGCACATCAAAGTGCAGACTCGCCGTCGGCGCGGCAACGGCGCCGGGTGCGCGCGCCAGCAGGCTCTGGTAGCGCTCGCGATCCTCCGCGGTTGGCGCGCGCCGGATATAGGGCGGCAGCGGGATCGCACC
>JBEKOK010000159.1:0-14873 GCA_049521875.1 Steroidobacteraceae bacterium | reverse complement strand
GAGAATCCCCAGGGTGGTCCGAACTACTACACGATGGACCCCAACGCACTGTATGAAATCCTCATCGACAACAACGGCAGCGGCAAAGAATCACTGACGTTCCAGTTCCGCTTCACGACCGTCAACAGTGGACTGGCCGTCACGGCCGGCACCAAGACCGTCCCGGTGCCACTGAGCAATATCGGACAGATCAGCGCGGGCAGCATGGCCGCGCAGAACGTCGCCGAGACCTACACGCTGACTCTGGTGCGCGGCGATCGGCGCACTGGCACGGTTCAGGGCGTCGTGGATGCAGATTCGGGCAGCAACGTGTTTGCGAAACCGTTCGACAACATCGGCACCAAGTCGATCCCGAACTATGCGGCCTACGCGGCGAGCTTCATTCACAACATCAACATCCCGGGCTGCAGCGCACTGGGCAGGGTGTTTGTGGGTCAGCGCCAGGATGGCTTCGTCGTGAATCTGGGCGAGACCTTTGACCTGGTGAACATCAAGTATCCGGCCCAGGAGCTCGCGCCGGCCGGCGTCAACGCCCGTCAGCTCGCGCCCAATTCCCTGGCCGGCTACAACGTGACCTCGATCGCGCTGGAAATCCCGGCCTCGTGCCTGACCGCCGGCACTGATCCGGTGATCGGCGCCTGGACCACCGCCAGCCTGCGACAGAGCGGGGTGCTCAATCCGGCGCCGCAGAGCCAATTCAGTACCGGTAGCGTCGGTGCCGTGTCCAACCCGACCGGTGCCAGTGTCAATGGCGGTGCCTGGTCACAGGTCTCACGTCTTGGCATGCCGCTGGTGAATGAAGTGGTCATCGGGCTGCCGGACAAGGATCGCTTCAATGCCTCGGAACCCAAGGATGATGGACAGTTTGCCGACTACGTGACCAATCCCTCGCTGCCGGTGCTTCTGCAGGCCTTGTTCGGATCGGCCGGCGTGCTCGCTCCCAATGTCTATCCGCGCACCGATCTGGTCGCGGCATTCCTCACGGGCTTGAGCGGGCTGAACCAGCCGGCAACGGTGACCGCTGCCGAAGAGCTGCGACTCAATACCAGTACCCCGGTGACGCCCGCCGGATCCCAGAATGATCTGGGTGCCCTCGGCGGCGACGTGTCGGGCTTCCCCAACGGTCGGCGCCCGATTGACGATGTCGTGACGATCTCGTTGCGGGTCGCGATGGGTGTGCTGCTCACGCCGTACAACGCCAGCGCGCAGGATCCGGATCCGGCGTCCGATGGTTCGCGACAGCTCCATTACACCGATGGCGTTGAACCCAATCCGGCCAACTACCTGACCGCGTTCCCGTACCTGAATACGCCACTGGGCGGTTCACCCACCAGCGCTAACGACTAACAAGGACATGCCATGAAAGCGAAAATCATCATTCCTTTAGTCAGCGTCGTGGCCGGCTCGCTGATGAGCGCCTGCGGCGGGGGTGGAAACTCCAGCCCGCCGGTCAGCCAGAGCCCGCAGCCGCAGGCGCTGGATACTGCGGAGGTGCTGGCGCAGGCGCGCGTGACCTCCGAAACCAGCGAGCCCTACGCTGTTGATGACGGTGCGCTCACCCTCACTGATACCAGCGAGACCAGTGAGCCCATCAACGTCAACATGATGTAAGTGACGTGGCGATTGCACTCACATCACCCAGCGCCCGCCGCCTCGTGCGGCGGGGGCTGATGTGTTTTCTGGCCGGCGTGCTGCTGCTGGGAGTCGCCGAGGCGGCTCCCTACACGCCCGCCAGTGATGATCAGGTGCTGGCGGTGCTGCCGGCGGGTGCGCGGCACACCAGCGCGCCGAACATGGAAATCACGCGCTCGAGACTCGACATTGCTCTGCCGCTTGCGCAGTTCTACATCTCCCGCTCGCGCGCTACCGGTGACCTGCGTTTCCTGGGCTACGCCGAGGCGATGCTGACACCGTGGATGAAACAGGTGCCGGTGCCCAGCCAGGTGCTGGTCCTGCACGCAACCATCCTGCAGAGCCGGCACTCCTTTACCGCCGCGCTCGCCGAACTTGACCAGGCCCTGGGGCAACACGCCGATGATCCGCAGGCCTGGCTCACGCGCGCCACGGTGCTGCGCGTCCTGGGTCGCTACGATGAAGCGCTGACTTCGTGCCAGAAACTGGCCGTTGCCGCGGATCCTGCGGTGACGGCTCTGTGCATGCAGGGCGTGATGGGCCTGGACGGTCACCTGCAAAGTGCCTACGCGGCGATCGTGTCGCTGCCGCAGCAGGCCCTGCCGCCCGAGGCGCGGGCCTGGCGTTACTCCGAGCTCGGTGAAATGGCCGAGCGATTGGGCGATGACACGGCGGCCGAGCACTGGCTGCGCGAGGGCCTGCAGCTGGCGCCCGAGGATTTCTACATGAGGAGCGCGTGCGCCGACGTGCTGCTGCGCCATGGGCGCGCGGCTGAGACGGTGAGGCTCCTGACCGGCTATGAATCGATGGAGCCGATGCTGCTGCGCCTGGCCATTGCGCAACGCATGCTCAAGGATTCCTCTGGCAGCAAGGCCGTTGCGCAGCTGGCCGGCGCATTCGACATTGAACAGCAGCGCGGTGATGCGGTTCATCGACGGGAACAGGCGCGCTTCCTGCTCGATGTGGATCCGCACCCGGCCGAGGCGCTGGCGGCGGCCGAATCGAATTGGCAGGTGCAACGCGAGCCGGAGGATGTGCTGGTGCTGCTAAGAGCCGCGCAGGCGGCGCACCAGCCGCAGGCGGCGGAACCTGCGCGGCAGTTCCTGAAGCTGCATGGTCTGGAAGACGCGCGCCTCAATGACTATCTGCGGAGCAATGGATGAAACGCCTGATCGGGCTTCTCCTGCTGGCTCTGTGCGCCTGCGGTGCGCAGGCTCATATTGCCAGCAATGGTTTTCTGACCGCGACTACCCATGGCCCGAACGTTGCCGGAGCGATCGAACTGGCGGTGCGCGATGTCGAGCTCGCCGTCGGCGTCGATGCCAACCGGGACGGCAAGGTCACGTGGGGTGAGTTGCGCGCCGCAGGACCGCAGCTGGCCTTGTATGTGCGCCAGCACCTGGCATTGAGCGCTCAGGGCCACGCCTGCGAACTCTCCTTCGAGCCACTGCAGATCAACGATCGGGTCGATGGCAGCTACGCGTGGTTGCCCTACACCGCGCATTGTCCGGTAGCCGTTAAAGAGCTGGGCATCCATTACACACTGATGGATGGCATAGATCCCTCGCACCGCGGGCTGCTGACCTTGAGCGCCGCTCGCATCGTTCAGACCGGCGTGCTGGGCGGAGCGCGGGTTTCATCGACCTTCACCCTCGATGCGCCTTCGCGCTGGATGACGTTTGTCGAATACCTGCAGGCCGGCATCTGGCATATCTTGAGCGGCATTGATCATCTGCTGTTCCTGCTCTCACTGCTGCTGCCGGCGGTGTTGCTGCGCAGGGGAGGGCACTGGGAGCCGGTGACCCGCGCGCGACCGGCGCTGCTCAGTATCCTGAAAGTGGTTACAGCCTTTACGCTGGCGCACTCGATCACGCTGTCGCTGGCCGCGCTGGATGTCGTGCGCTTGCCAAGCCGGCTGACCGAGTCCGTCATTGCCGCCTCCATCATTGTCGCGGCACTCAACAACATTTTCCCGATCGTCACTGACAGCCGCGCCCGTATCGCCTTTGCGTTCGGCTTGCTGCACGGCTTTGGCTTCGCCTCGGTACTAAGCGATATGGGCCTGCCACAGGGCGCTCGAGTGATCTCGCTGCTGGCATTCAACCTCGGCATCGAGTGCGGCCAGCTCGCGGTGGTGCTAACCATCATGCCGATTGTCTATGCGCTTCGGCAGGGCAACTTCTACCGGCGCGCGATCATGCCCTGGGGCTCCGCGGCCATTGCCTCACTGGCGCTCGTGTGGCTGTTGCAGCGAGCCTTTCTATTGCAACTGTAGAGGGCAGACAAAGAGCGGTGGCCTCAACCGGTCAACGAAACACTTCGGCCAGTCTACACGCTGGGATCTTCCAACCCAAAGTGTCCCGGGATTGGTGTCTCCGCAAACCGATATACTGATCACATGAAAGCTTCCGTGCCGGCAGGCATTGTCGCAGCGCTTCTCGCCGCGCTGGCGTGGTCTCTGAATTTCATTGTGCCGTTTGTCATTGGTGACTACTCGATCTTCGACTTTGCCCTGGTCCGGTTCCTGATTTCCGGTGTTCTGGCAATTGCCTATCTCATATTCAAACGGAAGACTGTTCGCTACTTAAGGGTAGGGGATTGGCTGACATCGTTCGCCCTCGGATTAATCGGTTACCTGGTTTACTTTCAAGCTTTGGCAGCCGCGGCGGTCTACGCTGGCCCCGTGATCGCGCCCGCCTTCCTGGCCCTCGTACCCGTAGCGCTTGCGATCGCAGGTAACTTGCGGCAGCCCACGGTTGCTTGGCGCCACTTCGCCTTTCCGTTTGCCCTGGCTACCTTGGGACTTCTGCTCGTGAATTGGGACAGCCTCAATCACTCTGAGATTGGCGACGCGCCGTCGCTGATGATCGGCATTCCACTGGCAATCTTGGCGGCCGCGTGTTGGATCGGGTTTGGCTTGTTCAACCAGAGCGCTTTGGCCAACCGTCCGCAGATGAATCCAGGCGTATGGACGGCCCTCATCTTGACGGGCGCCAGCCTGGGGATGCTCGCATTTGTTCCTATCGGCCTGTTGCTGAAGGTGTTTGCCTCGACTCGGCTGGGATTCGGGTGGGACGCCGCCGCCCCTCTTTATATCTGGGGGACGGTGCTGGCGCTGACGGCCTCACTGGGCGGGGCACTGGCCTGGACCTTCGCATCGCAACGGCTGCCCGTCGCTCTATCGGCCCAGTTAATAACGATGGAAACGGCATTCGGAACCGTGCTCGGGCTACTGATTCGGCGTCGCTGGCCTACGGTGCTTGAGTGCGTCGGTATGATTGCACTCCTTGCGGGCGTTGTGACCACAATCCGCATTTTTCACGGCCGTCGGGGCGCTGCGCTTGCAGCTGATCTGTGTAATGGTGTGTGAAGCGATGCTGCTCGCCCATGGCCCGCCGAGGTAAGCGCGGTCTCTCTGGATGGCGAGCAACCGGACCCTACAGGTACTTGGTGACGGTCTGGAATTCCTTTAGCAGTTCACGCACCTGGCGTGGCATCGCATCTGATGAGTCATCCAGGCAGTGGTGGATGTGATCCTTGATGAGTTCCTTCTTCGCGTTGCCAATGGCCTTTTCGACCGCATGCAGCTGCTGTGCGATCTCCATGCACGAGCGCTCCTGCTCCAGCATCTCAATGACCCCCAGCAAGTGCCCGCTGGCGCGTTTCAGGCGCGCGTGAATTTCCGGAAATTTATGCATGGTGAATCGCCAGGTCCCTATTAATATCCTATCCCCCTAGACAGGATATTAGCAAACCTCTAGCATCGCCACCACTGGCATACGGGCTTATTCAAGGGCTGGGACGCAGGGTCCTCCGGCCGGGCGTTGTTCCAGCGAGCGCGCGTCTTTGAGACGAGCGCGAATAATCGGCGGCGGGCCTGGCGGATCGATTGCAGGGTATTGGAATGGTCTCGATATACACGCAACGGCTGCTGTTTGCTGCATTGGCGAGCACTTGCGCGGCGTCGATCCACGCCGAGCAGAGTGTTCCGAGTCCGCCAGTCGAGGCCGCCGCCGACCAGGGGAGCGCTGATCCGTATGCGATCCACGGCCAGATGACCTTCGTCGAGCAGGCGGATGATCGGTTTCGTGCGCCCTACAGCGGGCGCAACAGTCTTACGCCCGACCGCGGTGCCGAGACCATCGACGTGACGCTTTTTCTCGGTCTGCGTCCGTGGAGCGGCGCCGAGGCGTGGGCCGATCCAGAGCTCGATCAGGGCTTTGGTCTCGATGACACGCTCGGTCTGGCTGCATTTCCGAGCGGCGCAGCGTACAAGGTGGGACGCAGCCATCCGTACTGGCGGCTGCAACGCTGGTTCCTGCGTCAGACGATCAATCTCGATGGACCCGCAGAGTCCATCGAGGCCGATGAGAATCAGTTCGCCGCCGTACGCAGCGCCAATCGCTGGCAGTTCGCCGTCGGCAAGTTTGCTGTGACCGACGTGTTTGATGCCAATGACTATGCGCACGACCCGCGGCGCGACTTCATGAACTGGACCGCGATCGATCCGAGTACGCTCGACTACGCCGCTGACGCCTGGGGCTACACCGTGGGAGGCGCAGCCGAGGGATTTCGCGAGTACCAGATGCTCGGCGAGCTCGAGAGGCGCTATCAGCTGGCGGGCTTGGCGGGCAAGCTGCTGGTGACGGTATACGACAGCCACGGTCGCATGGCCCTGCTGAATGATGCGATCGCCCGCGCGCAGTCCACCGGTGAAAATATCAGCGATGCGCTGATCAGCGTGCGCCAGTATCGCGATCGCAGCGGCATCAGTGGCAATGTTCAGCAGCGCCTGAGCGATGATCTGGGAGTATTTGCGCGCGCCGGCACCGCGGGCGGCAACGTCGAGGCCTATGAGTTCACGGATTCGGACCAATCGATCTCGGCCGGTCTGTCACTTCAAGGGAGGCGCTGGCAGCGTACCGCGGACACGGTGGGCCTTGCGCTCATAGAGAATAAAATCTCCGGCACCCGCGAGCGCTATCTCAATGATGGGGGTCTTGGAATCCTCATCGGCGACGGCCGGCTGCCGCATCCTGGCCCGGAGCAGACTCTGGAGACGTACTACGAATACGCGCCAGCGCGATGGGCGCAGCTGACGCTTGATTATCAGTACATCGTGAACCCGGCCTACAACAGTGATCGCGGGCCGGTTTCGATCCTCGCCCTGCGGGTACACGCGCAGTTCTGAGGCCGTCGGAGATTGATGCTCGGGCCGCTCGAGCCAGCGCAGGCCTGGTTTCTTGCTGAGCTCGAGCTAGGTTTTCTTGCGATTGATGAACTGAGTCACCCGGGTGTGGGCATCGGGGGCGAGTCCCTCATTCTTGAAGATCTCCAGATCATGGGCCTCACGCAGCGTGAGTTTGTCGCTGGCCACCAGTGCACGCTTGTTGACCTGGTTGGCGTACCAGGAATTGGCGAGGATGTCGGCGCCGAGCCGGGCGAGTTCGGCCTCAAAGCGATCGTCCGGGAAGCACAGATTTGCCAGATGCATTTCCTCGGCCTCACGACCGGTATAGCTGCGGCAGGTGAGCATCATCTCGCTGGCCTTGGCCGTGCCGACCCGATGCGGCAGGCGCAGGCTCAGGCCCCAGATCGGCGTCAGGCCCCAGCGCGCATAGGCGTCGGCAAACAGAGCCGATTCGCCAGCGAGAATCAGATCGGCGGCCAGGGCAAGCTCCAGCGCCCCGGTGGAGCAGTGACCCTGAATGGCACAGATCACTGGCTGCGGCAGATTCGCGAGCTTCTCGATGACCTCGGAGTGAAAGTGGGGCTTGGCACGCGCCCTGACGAATTCAAGGACCTCTTCCATGTCATAGCCGGAAGAGAAATTACCGCCCGCGCCGCGCAGGATCACCAGCCCGACCTTGCGCGTCTCGCGTGCCAGGGCATCGAGATGGCGCTCGAGCGCCTCGAGCAGCTCTTTGGACAGCGCGTTGAATTTTTCCGGGCGATTGAGTGTCAGCGTGGCTGCGCCAGGCTCATCAGTTCGCAGGACCAGATTGTCCATTGCTTGTCTCTCCCTTTAGGTTCCACCAGCCACCGCCCAGCGCCTGGAACAGCGCGACGGTATCGGCATAGCGATTGGCACGCGCCTGAATGAAATTGATCTCGGCCTGCTGCCAGGCTTGCTCCGCATTGAGCAGCTGCACCAGGCTGATGGAGCCGAGCCCAAACTGCTGCTGGGCAAGATCCAGCGTGGCCTTGGTGGCCCGATCCGCGGCGGCGGCGGCATTGAGCGCATCGGCATCCGCACGCAGTGCCTTGAGCGTATCGGCCACGTTCTGGCAGGCCATGATCACGGTCGATCGGTATTGCTCTCCGGCCTGATCCAGCGCCGCCTCGGCGGCACGATGCCGGTGTACCAGCGCACCTCCCTGAAAGAGGGTCTGGCTGAGCGAGGCCCCCAGATCCCAGAATTCGGTGTAGGGGCTGAAGAGGTGGCCCAGCGTGAGCGCGGTGGAACCCACGTCGGCCGTTAGCGGAAATTGCGGCAGCATGTCGGCCAGCGCGACACCTACCTGCGCCGAGGCGGCATGCAGGTTCTCCTCGGCCGCGCGCACGTCAGGCCGCTGGTTGACCAGCTTCGAGGGCACGCTCGCCGGCAGGTCTGTGGGCAAGCTCAGCTCCTGCAGCTGAAACTGCTCGGCCGGCTCCTGCGAAGGCAGACGGCCGAGCAGCGCGGTCAGCGCATCGCGGGTCTGTCCCAGCTGTTTCTGCAGTGGCGGCAGGGTCGTTGCCGTCTGGGCCTCGCTGGCCAGCTGGGTCAGCAGGTCGAGTTCACTGGCCGTTCCCAGTGCGCGCTGTCCGCGCACGGTCTCTGTAATCTGGTGCTGCAAGGCAAGCAGTCGCTCGGTCGCAGTGATTTGCCCGCGCAGCGAGGCTTCCTGCACGGCGCTCAGGACGATATTGGTGCTGAGTGACACGTAGGCCGCCTCGAGCTGGAAGTGGCTGATCTCTTCTTGCGCTTTGGCCGCCTCAATGGTCCGTCGCGTTCCGCCGAAGACATCGACGGCGTAGCTCAGGCTCAGCTGCGCGGTGTACAGGCTGTAGATCTGCGCCGAGGACACCGTCACGGGCGTCAGCGTCGCGGTCGGCAGACTGCTGCGGGTCGCGCCGGCACTTCCCTGGAGGGTCGGCAGCAGGCTTCCGCGCTGTGCCAGATACAGCTCGTGCGCTTGCCGGAGCGCGGCCTCTGCCGCCTGGAGATCCGGATTGGCTTTGAAGCCATCGCTCACCAGGCCGCTTAAGGTCGGTGACTGAAACAGTGTCCACCACTGTCCCGGAATGTCGAGGTCGGCGACAAAGCGCTGCGCGGCGCCGTCGGGGCTGTCGGTGGCCGCGGTTTGTGCTGGTGCGGACGCGCTGCCGTAATCCGCGACCGGCGGCGGCGCCGGGCGTTTGAAATTCGGTCCGACCGCACAGGCGCCAAGCATAAGAGCAGTCAGACCGATCAGCGCTCGCATGTACATCAGCCCCATCCCGGCCGGCCGCGGCGTGTTTCAGCCCAGTGCTCGATAACGTGGTACATCGAAGGGAGCACGAACAGCGTCAGCGCCGTGGCGATCGCGAGTCCACCGACCACTACCGTGGCAATGCCGCGCTGCACATCACTGCCGACGCCGGTGTGGATGGCCGCCGGCAACATACCCAGCGTCGCGACCGTCGCCGTCATCAGCACCGGCCGCAGGCGTTCGGTCGCACCCTTCATGATCGCCTCGTGCAGATCCAGGCCCGACTTTCGCATGCGATTCAGATTGGACACCATGATGATGCCGTTCTGAACGGCAACACCGAACAATGCAATGAATCCCACGCCGGTCGCAACGTTGAGCGTCTGACCGGTCAGATGCAATGAGATCAGTCCACCCAGAGTTGCCAGCGGCACGACGCCCAGGATCAGGACCGCCTGCCGGAATGAACCGATACCGACGGTGAGGAAGATCAGCATCATGCCCATGACCATGCCAAGAATCAGCAGCAGCCGCGCTTCGGCCCGGCGCTGGTTCTCGAACTGGCCACCCCATTCCAGCCGGATCTTGGTGGGATCGAATTTCACGCGGGCGGCGATCTGCTGCTGCGCGTCGGCCAGATAGGTCGTGAGATCCCGATCGCGGTTGTCGATGCGGATGGTCAGATTTCTCTTGCCATCCTCGCGCGTCACAATGCTCTCACCCTGCTGAACCTTCACGGTGGCGATCTGCGAGAGGGGTATGTCGGATCCGCTCGCGGTGTGCACCGTCAAACCAGCCAGCGAGTCAGGACGATCGCGCGCCGCTTCGGTGTAACGCACCGTCAGTGGATAGCTTCGCTCGCCAACATACACGGTCGATACCGGGGCCTGGCCAACGCCGGTCTGGATGACGTTCTGAACATCCGCCATAGTGATGCCAAAGCGTGCTGCCTGTTCACGGTTCAGGTTGATCTCGATCTGCGGAATGGGCGGCTCTTGGAATACGGAAGCACTTGAAGTGCCGCGGATCGAATACAGGACATCCACAATCTGCGATCCGATACGGCGCAGTTCGTTCAGATCATCGCCATAAATCTTGATCACGAGTGGACTGTGCGCACCGCCGAGCATGTCGTTGACATTGTCGATGATGGGCTGGCTGATACCCACCGAATAGCCGGGCAGATCATGTGCCAGATCGGTCGCCAGCTTATCAAGGAACTGCTTCTTGCTCTCCCCGCCAGGCCAGCTGTCATAGGGTCGCAGGCCAACCGGCGCCTCAATGTGAGACATCGTCCAGGGGTCGGTGCCATCATCGTTGCGACCGGTCTGTGTTACGACGTAGGAAACCTCCGGGTGCTTCAGAATCGCCCGGCGCAGATCACTGGCCATGTCGCTGGCCTTGTCCAGCGAGAGGCCTGTGGGCATCTGCACCTGCAGCCACAGCGCGCCTTCGTCCAGATCCGGCAGGAAATCGCGGCCAATCGTGGCTCCCAGACCGATGACTGCAAACAGGGCAAAGATCACGATGCCATAGATATAGCGCGGCTCATCCAGACAGGCCGCCAGGATCCGGTCGTACCCGCGTGTCAGGCTCGCGAGCCAGCGATTCTCGTACACCGTGCCGGGCTTTCGGAAGGCGAAGTAGGCCAGCCCTGGCACCAGGGCGAGCGCCGTGAGCAGGGCGCCAAACAGGGCGTAGGCCATCGTGTACGCCATCGGCGTAAAGAGCTTCGCCTCGGCGCGCTCGAATGAAAACAGCGGCAGGTAGGTCGTGATGATGATCAGGCTGGCGAAGAAAATCGGTCGCGTGACCTGCAGCGCCGCGGCCCTGACCTCGCTCTCGCTGAGCTCCTCTTCAGGACTGGCCTCGCGCCGCCGCAGCACCGCCTCGGTCACGACGATCGCGCCGTCGACCAGGATGCCAAAGTCGATCGCACCGAGTGAGAGCAGATTGGCTGAGACGTGCGTAAGATTGAGGAAGGAGAACACCGAGACCAGCGCCAGCGGGATAGCGACCGCGACCACGAAGGCGCTGCGCGGACTGCCTAGAAACAGGATCAGCACCAGAAACACCAGCCCGATGCCCTCGGCTATCGTGTGGCCCACCTTGCTGACGGTGGAACGCACCAGATCGTCCCGATCGATGTACGGGACGATGCGCACATCGTCCTTCGCCAGCTGCTGGTTGAGCTCCAGCACTTTGGCGTGAATGCCGCGCAGCGTCTGCGAGGGGTTCTGGTATTTGAGCATCAGCACAATACCCTCGATCGTGTCAGGGTTATTGTCCTTGCCCAGGATGCCCTCGCGTTCCTGATGGCTGAGCGTCGTGCGTCCGAGGTCCCGCACCAGCACGGGTGCGCCGTTGAGCTGGGTCACCACGGTCGAACCCAGATCGGCCAGACTTCGCATCAGGCCGACACCACGGATCACATAACTTTGGTCCCCCCTCGAGACGCGACCGCCACCGGCGTTGGTGTTGTTGTTATTGATGGCATTGATCACATCGGTGATGCCAAGCCCGAAGTGCTGCAGCTGCTTGGGATCCAGGTCGAGTTGATACTCGGTGGTGAAGCCGCCGAAATTGCCATCATCGACGACGCCCGGAACTGCCTTGAGCGCCGGAATCACAGTCCAGCGCTGGATTTCCGAGAGCTCCTGGAGGTTGCGCGTGCCCGACTCGAGCGTATAGCGATAGATCTCGCCACCCGCGCCGGCCACCGGATCCAGCGAGGGCTGGGCGTTCGCTGGCAGCACGGCCTGATTGATGCGCTCGAGCAGCCGCTGCCGGACCCAGTAGTCCTCGTAGCCATCACGAAACAGCACGGTAATCAACGACAGGCCGAAGGTACTGCTCGAGCGCATCAGCAGCAGGCCCGGAGTGCCGTTGATCTGCCGCTCGAGCGGCACGGTGATCAGCTGCTCGACTTCCTCAGCAGCCAATCCCGGAACCTGGGTCGTGACCTGGGCGGCGACGTCGCCGAGTTCCGGATAAGCCTCGACCGAGAGTGTTTCCCAGGCGTAGATGCCAAATCCGACCGCCAACAGAACCAGGATAATGACCGCGACCCGGCGGTGCAGGCAGAAGGCAACGAACTTATCAATCATTGAGCAGGATTCCGCCCTTGACCACGACCTGCTCCCCGGCGCTCACGCCGGAGCTGATCGTCACGGTGGATCCTTCCTCAAGCGCCGTCGCCACGATCCTACGTTCGAACGTCCAGGGCGCCGTGGCGACGAATACAGTAGTGCGGTCGTTATTCATCAGCAGCGCGGAGGTCGGCAGGATCACGCGCGGCGCTGCCGTGCCGATGAGCGTCACGGTTGCAAACATGTTGGGCTTGAGCAGGTGCTCGGCATTCGCAAAGGCGATCCGGAGCTTGTTGCGCCGGGAGTCAGGCTCCAAAACGTCGCTGATAAACAGCACCTTTCCTTTCAAGGTCTGGCTCGGATATGCCGCCAGACTCACTTCGGCCTCTTCGCCCTTGGAGACGGCGCTTATTTCTTGCTCCGGTACGAGCGCAGTCACCCAGACGTTGGAGAGGTCGGCGATCGCCATGATTGGCTGCGTCGGATCGTTGATCAGGCTTCCGGGAGTCGTCGAGAGGCTCGTGATGCTGCCTGACACCGGCGCTGTAACGGTCAGCTGACGAGCGTGCTCCTTTGCATCCGGCGAAGCCCCAACAGCCCGCAGGTGCGCTCTGGTGCGCTCATATTCCGCGACGGCCTGGGTGTGATCGCTGCGCGCCTGATCCAGGTCTTCCTCCGATGCCGCTCCGATCTTGAACTGGCCCTCCTGCCGCTGCAGGTTCTTTGCAGTCAGGGCTTCAGCGTCCCCAGCCTTGTCATTGTCATCGTACGCCTGCGCCAGATCGGGCGAATCGATCAACGCCAGCACCTGGCCGCGTTCGACCCGATCGCCCAGGGCCACCTTGAGTTCGAGCACGCGCCCGCCCAGCGGCGGAAGTACTTGGGCCGTGCGCGCCGGGTCAGACTCGACAATCCCGGGCAGTTCGAGTCGGCCACCGGCAAGTTCAGTCTGCGCGGGGCTGACCGTGAGGCGCTCACGCAGCGGGGACTTCTCCGGAACCAGGATCTTGTCGCCCTGGCGGACAACCAGCGGCGCGGCTTCATCCGAGTGGTGATTACCCAATAAGCCGAAGCCATTGGTCAGCAGTGCTGCAACAAAGATCAGCCCGAGCAGGGTGCCACCCCACACAAAGGCGCGCCCTCGCGGAGTGCTTTCATGATTGTCCGTTGCCATGGTCCGCCCGATCGCTTGCGTGTTGTCGGGGCAAATACTGGCAGGCGCGCATGGCGCTGCGCCACCCGCGCCGAGGGGTAATTGTCCCGTTCTTCGATGGGCCGGATGTTACCTGAAGGGGACAACGGCTGTCCTCGCCGGCGGCTTCTGTTGGCTGCTGTCATCAGCCGGTAACAGAGAAGCAGTCCCAGTGCATTCGGCCCATACGCGCGCCAAGCCTAGCGTGCGGGGCGTAACCGTGGCGTGAATAGAACTTCGGCGGCCTGATCGCGAATAGGAACGAGCGGTCCAGGGCCCGCGGGCTCGAGCACGAAGTGACCGCGACCCGGCTGGGTCGCGGTCACACGGCCGGGCTCATTACAGTGAGCCGGGCGCGATTTCCGTCAGGCTAACAACGCTGCCGGCGTTATTGACGATGCAACTGGCCTTCAGAACCTCGGCGTGGTTCTTCGGGTTGGTCGCGGTCATCGTGTACTGAAACACGTTGGATTGCTCGAGGCCCGAATAGAAGGGCGAGGAGAGCAAACGCGTGTCCAGCACCTTCGGGGCCGGCGTGAATTTCTCGGTCAGCTTGGCTTCGAATGCCTTGAAGCATTGGTCCGCCAGCGGATTCGGTGATCCGGCCAACGCCAGGCTGGGGGCGATGACAAGGGCCGCCGCTACCGCGGTCAGGGTCATTGAGAGCTTGTTCATGTGCAGATACTCCATTGCGAGTGGGGGCTCGACAATTTCACTCTATGAACAAACCGTTCGTAATACAAACGATATAACTTTGACCTAAAGTGACTGTGGCTCAACCGCGGCTATTGATGGTTAGCGAAGCGTTCTGTGAGCCAGTTCACAAGTGCCTGGACCGGGGGACGCACGGCATCTTCAGGACGGATCAGCACGAAGTAGTCTTCGCCCGTGGTCAGCTCGTGATCGGACAAGCGTGCCAACGTGCCCGCTGCAAAGCGCGGCGCCGATATTGGTGCAGAAACCAGCGCGACACCCACGCCGCTTTCGGCAGCGTCGACCACTGAGGCCATCGAATCGAAGCGGATCCACTGTTTGGGCTGCAATGCTCCAATGCCGTGCATGGCGGCCCAGCGATCCCACAGATCTGGTCGTTTGCTGTGCATGATTAAGGCATGTCGGTCGCTCGGATTGTGCGCCCCTTGTTCCATTTCGCTGAGCAGGTGCGGAGCACAGGCCGGCACAAAGGTCTGTGCAAAGAGCCGCGCGGCGGTTAGCTGAGGCCACGGACCCGAACCGACAGCTACCGAAATATCGGTATCTGCCGCGTGACCTTCCTGCTCAGGCTGGCGCGTGGAGATCTGGATATCGACATCAGGATGCGCGGCGCTGAAGCCCGCCAGCTGCGGCACCAACAGCTCATTGGCAAAGAACGGAGGCGCATTGAGGCGCACGACCGAGCGCGCGAAGCGCATTCGCAGCTGTTCGGTGGCCGACTCCAGACTGGCAAAGATCGCCTCGAGGCGCTGACAGAATTGCGCACCCGCTTCCGTGAGTATCAGCGTGCGG
>JBEKOK010000158.1:0-8708 GCA_049521875.1 Steroidobacteraceae bacterium | reverse complement strand
GCCGCACGGTAGCCGATCGCTTTGCAGTCTGCGAGGGGGTGGAAGAAAATGACCTCGTCGCTCGTTATCCTCTGTGATGCATGGAATCATCTCTAAAATTGTTGCAGGATCAGCTGGTCGCGCTACTGCCCCGCTTGCGCCGCTTTGCGCGCTCACTGACGCACCATGCCGCCGACGCGGACGATCTGGTGCAGCTCGCCCTCGAGCGCGCGCTGCAGAAGATCGAGCAGTGGCGTGCCGGCACGAGGCTGGATAGCTGGATGTTCGGCATCATGCACAATGCCTGGATCGATGAGATTCGCGCGCGACGGCGCCGCGATCGGGTGCTCGCTCCCGAGGAGGCCGGCGAGCATGTGGCCGATGTGGCCAGCGAAGCACCGATCCAGCGTTTGTCACTGGAAGCTGCCTTCGCGCAGCTGCCCGAGGAGCAGCGCGTGGCGGTGTCGCTGGTGCTGGTGGAGGGCCTCGCCTACAAGGAAGCCGCGGCAGTACTTGAGGTGCCGATCGGCACGGTGACCAGCCGCATTGCGCGCGGGCGTGCCACGCTCAGCGCCTTGCTCGGTGGCGCCGAAGGAGCGCTGTAATGATCATTTCCGATGAACAGCTGATGGCCTACGCTGACGGGGAACTCGACGGCGCGGAATTCGTGACGCAGCGTGCGCTGCTTGAAGCCGCGCTGCAGGCCGATCCAGCGCTTGCGCGCCGGCTGGCACAGCACCGACAGCTGCGCGAGCAACTCGGCACATTGCATGCGGCAGTGCTCGATGAGCCGGTGCCTGAGCGGCTGCTGGCGGCCGCGCGCGCGTTGCCACGCGCCACCGTAACGGATCTGAATGCCATACGCGCCGCGAAGGCGGCAGCGCAACGTCCGAAACGCCGCCTGCCGATCTGGAGCGCACTTGCCGCCAGCGTGCTCGTCGCTGCGGGCGTTGGCTACCTCGCCTACTCGCAGCGTACCGGCAGTCCCCTGGGCCTGAAGAACGGTGAGCTGGTCGCGCGCGCGGCGCTCGATCAGGCATTGAATCAACAGCTCGCAGGCAGCGTCCCGGCCGGTGCGCTGGCCCAGATGGGCGTGAGCTTCCGCGCCAAGAGTGGTGCGTACTGTCGCACCTTCGTGCTCAACCAGGCGCACCCGGTCGCTGGGCTTGCCTGTCATCAGGATCAGGACTGGCACATCAAGGCGGTGGCGCCGACGACCAACGCACCTGCCAACGCCGCCGGCTATCGCCTGGCAGCCTCGGATCTGCCGCCGACGGTGCGCAGCCAGGTTGAGGATCTGATCGAGGGCGATCCGCTCGATGCAGCTGGCGAAGCCCAGGCGCGCCAGTCGCACTGGCGCTAGCAGCGCGGCGCATTCAGCTGGTGCGCCGGACGACCGGTTCGGCAAAGCGCTGCAGCTGACGGATCTGCGCCGCGTCGACCAACATGCGGCCGGCCCAGCGAAACACGTTATTGTGCTTGACCGTACGGCGCATCAGCCGCATGCGCTCACCGCGATCCTCGCGTGACATCGTGAGCGCGCGCTCCAGTGCACTGGCAGTCTCGATCGGATCGAAGGGATTCACCAGCAGTGCCTCGACCAGTTCCCGGCAGGCTCCGGTGAAGGAGCTTAAGATCAATACGCCGTCGTCATCGTCGCGCGCCGCAACGAACTCCTTGGCCACCAGATTCATGCCATCGTGCAGGCTGGTGACCATGCAAAAGTCGGCCGCGCGATAGAGTTCGATGACGCGTGCCGGGTTCTGGTACTCGGTCACCAGCACGATTGGTTGCCAACCATTGCGCCCGAAGCGCTGATTGATGCGCTCGGTTTCGGCGAGCGTGCGCTCCTGCAATGCCTTGTAGGCCGGCAGCGTCGAGCGCGAGGGCGCCAAGATCTGCAGCAGCGTCACCTTGCCGACGAGGGCCGGCCGGGTCTCGAGCAGGTGCTCGAGTGCCGTGAAACGCTCCGGAATGCCTTTGGTGAAATCCCAGCGTTCTACGCCGACACCGAGCGCTGCCTCGGGCGCAATGCCGTAGCGTTCACGCACCGCGCGCCGGCACTCGGCAAACGCCATCGACTCGGTGTGTGGCGCCTCGGGCCACTCGATCGAGATCGGATAGGCGGCGACACGACAGACGTGACCGCGGATGGTCACGGTCATGTGCTCCTGATCGATCGTGGCCTCGACGAAGCGATCGACGCTCGCGAGGAAGTTCTGGCAATGCAGGCGCGTGTGGAAGCCGAGGATGTCGGCCTCGAGCATGCCCAGCAGCAATTCGCGCTTCCACGGGCAGACGCTGAAGGTTTCAGCATTTGGCCACGGGATATGCCAGAACACCGCGATCGTTGCCTGCGGCAGACGCTGGCGCAGCAGCTGCGGCAGCAGCGCGAAGTGATAGTCCTGTACCAGCACCACCGGATTGCGCGCGCGGCACTCCTGCGCCACGGCGACCGCAAAGCGCTCGTTGACGACGCCATAGGCCTGCCAGTCCGAGGCGCGGAACTGCGGTCGCACGTAGGCCTGGTGGCACAGCGGCCACAGACCTTCGTTGGAAAGCCCCTCGTAGTAACCCACCTCCTCTTCGGGCGTGAGCCACACGCGCCGCAGCTGATAGGCGGGGTGATCAGGCGGCACCGCGACCCGATCCTGCATGTCGACCGTCTGGCGATCAGCGCTGCCGCTGCCGTGCGCGATCCAGGTTCCGGAGCACGCGCGCATCACCGGCTCGAGTGCGGTGACCATGCCGCTGGCCGGTGTCTGCACCCGCACCTGGCCCTGGGCATCGAGTACGTGCGTATACGGCTCGCGGTTCGAGACCACGATCAGTTCGGGCTGGCCGAGGAACTCCTTGACCACCTGCTGCAGCGCCATCGGAGTCCAGTTCTCCTGGAATTCGATTTCGAGGCGCTGGCTGGCCTCGATGTCGCGCAGCGTCTGCCGTACCTGGGCCAGGATTGGTGCCGAGATCGGTGGGGATTTGGCATCGTCCTGAAAGTGGCGGCCCCGGATGTCGCTGAGCAGCGCGCTACCCCAGCGACGGATCGAAGACCAAACGCCGGCAGCGACCAGCAAGCTCAGCAACACGGCTCCGACGGCAATGAAGCCGAGCAAGTAGTCACGCACCGCCAGTCGGCGCCGATCGGCAAAGCTTAGGTCGTGCACCAGCAGCGCGTACGCACCGCTCGAGGCCTTGCCCACCGGATAGCGCGACACGAGCAGCGAGCCGCCCGGCGTCGAGACCACGCGGCTCGGCGTAACATCGCTCGCCGATGCGGCACAGTTGACCCCGGCCGGCGCGGCGCCTGACATGAGCAGCGGCGTGCCATCGGCATGGCACAGCTGAATGACCAGCAGGCGCTCGTCGTTGGTCACGCGCCGCAGGTAGGCGCCGAGCTCGCCCGAATTGTTCTGCTCGATCAGCTTGTTGAGCGGCTCGCTCATCGAGCTCATCAGCATGTTGGCGCGCGTCTGGGTATCGGACTGGAACCACTCGCCCAGCAAGCGGTCGATGAACGGCGTCGCCACCAGTGTCGCACCAGCCGCCAGCAGCAGCAGTGGCAGCACGAAGCGCAGCAATATCGTCTTAAGCATTGTTCTTACCCATTATCGCCGCGCCTGGGACACACGCGCTGCCTCAGACCATCTGGTCCCATGAGCGGCTGAGACGCACTGCTGAATTAATGATGCCCACCAT
Source organism: Steroidobacteraceae bacterium (assembly GCA_049521875.1). Classification (GTDB taxonomy): domain Bacteria; phylum Pseudomonadota; class Gammaproteobacteria; order Steroidobacterales; family Steroidobacteraceae; genus FEN-1191. Next base: position 5,030 of record JBEKOK010000158.1, on the reverse strand, counting down.
GCTGTAGGTCTGCGGAAAGTTACCCCACAGCTCGCCGCTGCGCGGATCGATATCCTCCGAGAGCAGCCCGAAGTGGTTGCTACGGCTCAGCAGACCCTCGAAGACTTCGCGCGCGCGCGCGCGTTGGTTGGTGCGGGCGAGTGCATTCACATACCAGAAGGTGCACACCGTGAAGGCATTGGAGGGGACGCCAAAGTCGTCCGCGACCCGATAGCGCATGACCGCGCCATCGACCACCAACTCGCTCTCAATGGCCTTGAGTGTGGACAGAAAGCGCGGATCGGTCGGCTTGATGAACCCTAGCTCCGGCAACAGCAGCAGCGCCGCATCGAGTGTGCCCGAGCCATCAAATGTACTGTCGATAACCTGGCGCTGCTCGTGCCAGCAGTGCATCAGGATCTGGTCGCGAATGGTGGCGGCATGTGCACGCCACTTCTTGGCCTTGTCGGCGAGCAACAAGTGCGTGGCAATGCGGCCCAGCCGGTCGCAGGCGGCCCAGCACATCACAGCGGAATAAGTGTGTATGTTCGCCGTGCCGCGCAGTTCCCAGGGACCGGCATCGGGCGTATTGAATACCTGCACGGCGCTCTCGCCATAACCCTCAAGGCGCTCGAAAAGCACCTGGCTGCCCTCGATTGCCAGGCGCTGGTCGAAGAACAGCTGCGTGGCGGCCAGCACCAGTGCGCCGTAGACATCATGCTGGTTCTGCTCGGCGGCCTGATTGCCGACGCGCACTGGGCCCATGCCCCGGTAGCCTGCCAGTGCGGGTGCGACCCGCTCGGTCAGCGGTTCACGGCCGGCCAACCGATACAGCGGTCGCAGCGGCTCGTTCTCGCCCTTGGCGGCGACCTCATCGATGTATCGCAGGAAACCTTCCATGGTGCGCGTTGCACCGAGGCGGTTGAGAGCCTGAATCACGAAGAAGGCATCGCGCAGCCAGCTGAAGCGGTAATCCCAGTTTCGCTGTGTTCCGGCCGCCTCGGGTATCGATGTCGTCAGTGCCGCCAGCACGGCCCCGGTGTCTTCATAGGTGCACAACTTGAGCGTGATGGCCGCACGGATCACCTGCTCCTGCCATTCAAATGGTATCGCCAGCGTCCGCACCCAGTCGAGCCAGTAGGCGCGTGTGTGCTCGAGCCACTGCCGGCCCAGATCCTCCATTGGATCCTCGACCGTCTCATCGGGACCAAGCATGACGGTGATCGGCCGATCGAGCGTGAAGGTCTCCTCCTCCATCAGCGCCGCGACCGAGGCGTCGGTGGTCACTCGCACATGACCGCCCTCGCCGCCGTAGCTGACATGGTGGCTGCCCACTGAGCACTGCGGCTGCTCGGCCCCGTAATTGAACATCGGCTTGACCCGCAGGCGAATGCGCGGCCGCCCGCCGATCGGCTGGATCAACCGCATCAGCACCGAGGGCCGGAATAGCCGGCCGTGGCGCCGGAAGCGCGGGCAGAAATCGAGGATGCGGATCGCGCCCTCCTGCTTGTCGCGCATGATCGTCTCGACGACCGCCGTGTTGCGCTCGTAATGCTGCTCGATCTTCACCTGATCGATCAGGTCGATCGCAAACATGCCGCGGGTGGTATCGCCGTCGGCCTGATCCAGCAGCGAGCAGAACAGCGGATTGCCATCGGGCACCGGCCAGCAGCACCACACCACAGCGCCCTTCCTGTCGATCAGGGCGTTGAGCTGACAGTTGCCAATGACAGCAAGATCCAGATCCGACATACAGGAACTCCAAACAGACCAAAACGCTCAAGGTGCCGCGGGTTGAGGTGTAGGGTTGCGGTGCTGCTCAGCACCGCAGGATAACCCTTCGCGCCACGAGGCTTAGGCGCCCGCCGGGGGCGCGCGACTGATCTTGGTGCCTTCAAGCGAGGCATCGGCAATCTGCCCACGTTCGCCAAAGATGAAGGCCAGCACTGGCTTCTGCAGAGTTTCGCGGTCGTATTCGCCGCCAGAACCGCGGGCGAGCACGGCCACTGCGGCATCCGCGCCGACGCTCCAGACGTTGGCATTCATGAAGCGCTCGAGCGCTTCGGGCGTCATGAACAGCACGACTTCGCTGCGCTGGGCGACACCTTCGGTGGCCCCGATTGCGGCACCCGAGAGGCTGTAGTAAGCCACGGTCTTGCCCCCGACCTGCAGTACGCCCTGTCCGTATTCGGCATCGGCACCGGCGCCGCCTTTGGTGATGCTTGGAAAGATCAGCACGCCCGAGGCCTTGAGCGCCAGGTCCCGATGCGTGGCGCTCTGCGCATAGAACGTCCTGAGCGTGCTGGCCGCATTCGCATCCAGGTCATCCGAGCCTCTGGCCATAACGACGGTGACAAAAATCAGCGCCAGTACCGCCAGGCCCGAGGCAATGAACAAATGATTCAACTTGATCATGATGAATCTCCAACGAAGTTGAATAGCACGATTTGTGGCGCAGAACTGGCATCGAGTTCGGGTACGACTTCCCAGGCGCTGCTACCGTGAATTTCCGCGCCTGGCAGGCGCTCAGTGAAGCGTGCGAAGTCCCACATTGGACTGAGTCTTCCTGCGCAAGTGATGTGATGACGAATCCACGATCTTCGACCGGGGACTTTCCCTGCAGCTGTTCAGTCAGCTCGAATGATTTTGACTGGCCGAAATTTTGTGAGTGCCAGAGATTAGCGTCTCGTATCAGAGACAACTGCTGGCTACGGGCCTTTTCGTATGTAGGAGGTTGCTTACAGCGAACGTAGCAGCGTGCAGTTGCGTTGCGCCATGGCGCATCTGGACACGTCCTGCACAGATTCGGTGCGCGCCCGGCTCAGGAGTCGGCGAGGGTCGCGATCCAGTGCTGCAGTTCGTTGGGATCCGAGACATGCCAGCGTGCGCTGACCAGATTCCCGACGGCGATCGCATAGCCACCCACGGCTTCTGCCGCATGAAAGGCATCCAGATCGGTCAGGTCATCGCCAATCATCACCGGCGTGCGGCCGATGAACGGGGCTTCCTGCAGAAACGCGCGCAGCGCGGTCCCCTTGTTGAAGAGCCGGGACTTGAGCTCGTACACGAACCGCCCGGGCTGCACCTGAAAACTTGGGCCGAGCAGCGCAAGCGCTGCGTTCATTCGGGCCAGCACCAGCGGACCCTGCTCCGGTGCAGATTGGAAATGCACTGCGAACGTCTCGATCTTGTCCTCGAGCCGCAGACCTGGATGCGAATCCACCAGCGCCTGCAATTGCCCGCGCACCAATGCGAGCACTGCTGCCGCCGATTCCGCGCAGTGAGGACGGCCCGCCGCATCGCGCCGTTGCAGGCCGTGAAGACCTGCGGCTGGCAGCGAGAGCGGCGCGAACAGTTCATCCAGGTTCTCGAGTCGCCGCCCGCTCAGCAACGCAAGCGCACCGCCAAGCTTTGCGGCGAGCTTCGATAGGCGCGGAATCAACTCCGGATCAACGCGCACCGCACCCGGAGTGGCCGCATACGGCACCAGCGTGCCATCGACGTCGAGGAAAACGGCAGACATCCGCGGCAGGTTCGGCAGCACAGTGACCCTTCGAGAAACTTACAGGTGGCTGGATTATCCACCAGTCGGAGTACCTGTGGTGCCGATTGCCATCATCGGCGCGCCGCGCATGAACCTATCTGCCGTGCGGCGCTCAAACCGCACTCGCGGGCAGTCCTTGTTGGTTTGCGGCTGGTGCGTAGCACCGGCTTCCGTAGACGGGCTCAAGCCTAACGCCTCAGGGCACGATACCGTAGGAAGCGGCCTGCTCCGCGATCTTCGGCTGCAGGGCCTTGGCGGCGGCGATGTCGGACTGCCCTTCTGTATTCATGCCCAGGTGCAGCTTGGCGAGGCCGCGTCCGTAGAGCGACCAGGGGCCCTTCGGCATCAGTGCCAATGCATCGTTGTAATCTGAAATTGCCCTCTTGTAGTCGCCGCGCCGCAGTCGCACGAGCCCGCGGCTGTCGAGAGCCGCGGCATTCTTGGAGTCCGCCCACAACGCCTGAGTGCAGTCGGCCAGCGCTTTGTCCAGCTCCTGACCGAGCAGTGCCCGCGCCCAGCAGCGATCAGCCAGTGCGACGCGCAATAGCGAATCCTGCGGGTGAACCGCAATCCACAAATCGAATTGCGCAATCGCCTCGGGCAGCAAATTCAGTTGCTCATAGGCCATGCCCAATTCAATGCGCCGCTGGTCTTCGTTGCTGGTCGCCAGCGCCGCGGCATCCAGATCACTCTTTGCGCCCGCAGAATCGCCGCGGCCGCTGCGCATCTCGGAACGCGCCATCAGTGTGCGGAAATCATCCGGTTTGAGCAGCAGGGACTGATCAAAGTCGGCGAGCGCCAGATCCGCCTGTCCGCTTCGCACATGGATCTCACCGCGTTCGCTGAAATAACTGGATTCCAGGGGGGCCAGTTCGCACGCGCGGTCGAGATCCGCGAGCGCGCGCTGGTAGTCGTTGCGTGCAGCGAATGCCATGCCGCGCCGACTGTAGCCCGCGGCATCCAGCGGCGCTTCTGGCGCGCCCGCAGCGGACTCGGGCGCAGTCGTGGGGACAATTGCGGGCCCAGCATCCGCAGATTCCGGCGCTTTGATGGCCGTCAGGTTGAAGACGGGGCCGCCGTTGTAGGTGAAGTAAAGTTTTTCCTGCGCATTCGAGACATAGATATGGTGCGAGAGAAAGAAATCTGCGCCGATGATCAGATCGCCCTCGCCGGCATCGAAGTCTCCGAAGCGCAGACGGGCATTGCGGATTTCCTCGCCGCCTAACTTGAAGCTCTCAAAAGTGGCAATCCAGGTCTTGATCCATCCCCTTCCCATGCCGGTAAACGAGCCCGCAGGCACGACACCAGGACTGTCGGGCCTGATGCCGGCACGCTCCGCAGCCTTGAGCGATAACATCGACAGGCCGCTACCGGTGTCGAATTCTACGTGGATCTTCTTCCCGTTGAGGTATCCGGTGCCGATCGTGTGAAAGCTCGCCTCCTTGATGGGCATGATATCGATCTGAGAGACGGGATCGGTCTCGGTCCAGTACGCCAGCGTTTGCTT
>JBEKOK010000157.1:0-8726 GCA_049521875.1 Steroidobacteraceae bacterium | reverse complement strand
TAGGCGCTCTTCTGGTCGTTGCTCAATGCCCACGTGATAAGCGATGCGGCATTTACGATGTCGGCCGGGTCCCCAATTGGTTATCGAACGGCTGGACGAACCTCAATGACCGACGCCTCCCACAATCCCAGACAAAACCATCTCTTAGACTCGCTTCCCCGCGAACAGTGGGAGCGCTGGCGACTAGAGCTCGAATATGTCGACATGCCATTAGGATGCGTTCTGTATGAGCCCGGCGATACACTCGCTCACGTCTATTTTCCAACCACGGCCATTGTATCGCTTCTGTATGCGATGAAGAATGGTGAATCTGCCGAGATTGCCATCGTTGGAAATGAAGGCGTGGTTGGCGTCTCGCTGTTCATGGGCGGTGGCTCAACCTCGAGCCGTGCTTTGGTGCAGAGTGCGGGTGGTGCGTATCGGCTAAGCGCAGTACTGATGAAACAAGAGTTTGATCGAGCTGGCCCGGTCCTGCACCTGCTCCTCCGCTACACGCAAGCCTTAATGACGCAAATGGTTCAGACCGCTGCTTGTAACAAGCATCACTCGCTCGATCAACAGCTCTGTCGTTGGCTATTATTGAGTTTAGATCGTCTGCAGGGCACTGAGATGCTAATGACCCAGAATCTCATAGCCCACATGCTCGGTGTAACCGTGAACATTGCGGTTAAGGGCGCAATGAAACTACAGGAGGCCGGATTGATTGACTACAAGGACGGTCGGATTGACGTCCTGGACCGACTTGCACTCGAGAAGCGCTCCTGTGAGTGCTACGCAGTGGTCAAACAAGAGTATAACCGGCTACTGCCATTTCAGTTGGCCGCCTGAGGGCGGCAAATCGCTCCGACGGGATCTTATTGCTCATCTGGTCGCGCTCAACTGAAGCAACCTTGCGGTGCGAGGCGTACCGCTCTGCATGCTCGCCCGCGTACCATCGCTCGATTGATTTATCACCCGAGCCTCACCTGCCGCATGCTGAATCGAGAATCCTAAGCATAGAACCTGGCCGAGGACGGTCAGACGTGCATCTCATGCGGAGAGGCGTGTCGTCCTCGTTCAAGCGCCTTAGGGATCTCGGAACGAGTTGAAGCCTAACAAGCCCGCACTCCGGGTCCAGGGTCAGCCATGCGCTGGCGGTGTCGCCTCAGCGAGGCTCTCGCAATGCTGGATACGCATTTCCGGCGGACTAGACGCGACGTAGCACCCAAACGATGAGGCAAATAACAAGAATGGTCCCGAGAATGCCGCCGATGTACATGAGAATCTCCATTGAGTGCGATGAGGCGGCATTCGAGCACGGATAAGGGTTGGCTTCCGGGCGTTACCGCACGCAGAAGCCCGGGAGCGGAGCAGCGGCATCGGCGATACACGTCAGACGCGCAGCGGAAGTGAAATGAGTGCTGCATCCGCCGGGAGGCCCATACGAGGAGTTAGCTACATGCAGTGGCTTGCAGCGTGTTCCTCAGCGATGCTGTCGGCACCCGGCCACGGCATCGGATCGGGCTGCTGATCACGCTGCCAGACCGTGGCCGCGGGTAGTGTACTGTCCGTGAGGAAGGTTAGAAGGCCGGCGTTCGTGCCCTGACCGAGTCAAATGGCGTACCGTGAGTGGAGCCGCTGGAGAGCCCGGTGACTACGACATTCTTGCTGTTCGCCATCGCATTTCTCCCAAGTAAAGAGTACTGAGTGCCGCCGCACTCATACAAGAGAATCTGCGACCGCCTGTATTGCTACATTGCGCACCGTTGTTGTCTTTGCATCGGTGCGCGGTCGAACCGATGTGGCTGTGTTCCAGATCGATGATGATCGATCGCCCTTGACCGCAAGTTTGTGCCACGAGGCCTTGCGGGGATAACAGAAATGGCACTGAGTTGACCAGGTTGTGAGCGGTTAATGCGCTGAGATCGATCCCGGCGCCTTCCGGCTCTTAGAGGTGACGCCGGATGGGAGTAGGGGGCACCCGAGGTTGAATCGGTCTTGGCCCGGAAGACTCGGGCATGCTGCCGTGCAGCGCAACTGGCAAGGCTCTAAGACATTGATAAGAAGGCTCAGAGACAGGTTAATACCAACGATAATCCGCCATTAGCGGCAACAATTCGCGGCCGTTATCAACAGGAAACTGTCATTAACAATTGGCTGGTAGTGGTCAACACCTTCTTCTACTGGGCGATCGGCGCGTGCTCATCGGTCCACTTGACGAATCCGGCCAGATCTTCGCTGCTGATACCCTTGGGATCACGCTGACGCTCTTCGATCCAATGACGCATGTAGGTCATTAATTGGTTCGCGAGCGGCCGTGCGGTGTCGAATAGCGTCATATAGTCAGACTTTGCCTCAGCGACCTTATTGAGCCCCAGATAGGCTTCGGCGCGATTCTCATACGCCTCGCTGTAGCCCGGTTTGAGCTCCAGCACGTTTGCATAAGCCATCAGAGCGTCATCGTAGAGGCCCAAATGCAGATTGCAAAAACCGATGTCGTTCCAAGCGTCGACTAAGCCTGGATCCTTGGCGACCGCGTCTTCAAATCTGTCGAGCGCTTTGTCATAGAGGTTGCTGGCTTTGGCGAGCGCCTTGGTCTTTTTCTTGTCGTCGGCAGCTTTGACAGCGTCACTGTCGGCGTCTTTAGCCTTACTGAAGTAGCCTAGGCCGGCCTTATAATCGACGAGGGCCAAATCCGATGCTGAAGGCGGCTCAGTCGCACTCGGCGTTGGCTCCTCGCGCGTCGGAGGGCCGCGCATAGAACCGCCCATCTGGCCAGGACCGCCCATTTGAGCACGACAATCGGCCGAACCCATCGCAAGCAGCAGCGCCGCGGATACTAAGAATTCGCGCTGGAATCGCATAAATACGCTAGGGGTCATTGGAAGCTCGGTAATCAACTTAATCTAAAATTGGCCATCGGCGGAATTAGCCCCAAGGTAAGGAACGAAAGAAAATTGCACTCTCAGTAATGCCGATCAGCTAATTCATTAAAATATGTCGACGGGAATCGCACAATTCCAAACAATGACGATGAATCGCAGTGCCATCGTAGCTCATTGATCAAAAAAAGCAGAATTTTGCGAAAGTCCTAAAAACGTACCCGGTTTAGCCAGGGGCCCATGACGCGCAAAATTGCTGCGAATGTGGAACCGAGCGACATCCGGACTAAGAGAACTTCAATCCAATATCCATGGAAAGACAAAGATAACCAGGCCTTCTAAATTGAGAGTTCGGCCTTGGATTTTGACGTACTGCATTTTCTCTTTCGTCAAATGGCCTTAGTATGGAGTGCATCAACTCCACGGGAGTGGCCTAAGTGGCCACCCATTCATCGGCCCCTGCATGCACGCGTGCGAAACCGTCGATGCTTTGCAGCACTGGATAATTTGCCGCTGCCAGGAACCCGTAGCTGGATATGCAGTGTTTTCGTCGGTAGTGCGTTCGTGTTAGCGTCGCCAGCTCACTACGTATGCAAATCGTCGATCCAGCGGACTAGCTCGGGTACCTCCGCCGGTTCGATATCGAGGTTGTATACCAAACCGGTCTGCCCACTGCGCGCCAAAACACAATGCAGCTGCAGATTCTCACTGCCGTTTATCTCTTGATGTGGCACAAAGGGAGGGACATAGATGAAATCTCCGGCCTGCGCCTCGGCGACGAATTCGAGTCGATCGCCCCAGCGAAGTCGTGCGAGTCCGTTGACGACGTAGATGACACTTTCCAGATCGCCATGATGATGCGCGCCGGTTTTCGCCTTGGCTTCGATCGTCACGGTCCCGGCCCATAGTGTTGCCGCTCCGGTCCGTTCCGTAGTTATCGCGGCTCGTCTTTCCATGCCCAGCGTCTGTGCTGTACTGATGTCCAGTTCGCCTGATCGTACAACTCGCACGCCGTTGGATCGCCACCGACCAGTCGATTCGGACATGGGTACTCTCCGTTGCCAAGCGCTGACAGTGTACGCGCGCCAGGCTGGTACCGAAACGCCTCGTGACTGCGATGACTGCGTAACACCCGCCCACAGTGGTGGTGGCACTAAGATTCGTCCTCCAGCGCAGCAGCACAGCGCTTGAGCATGTCACGGAGAAGTTTGACTTCTTGTGCCGACAGTGCGGATGGCTGCGGATCGATTACCCGTGGGAGAGCCAATCAACTTGGCGCAATTCGCAATCCATCAATTTTGCGCGTCCGCTGCTTTCTGCGCCGCGTCCCTCGCGGCGCGGAACCGATCCAACGCGCCACTGCGGATCTTTTCACGGCGCTCTTCGAGGCCGCGGTGCAGTTCGAACAACACCCTTGCCGCGTGTTCATTCTTCTGGATTGTGGCCCAATAGGCCGCAACATTTGTCAGCGCCGGAATCGGCATCTCGACGCCGACGGCCGGCAGGACAATCTCGACCAAGAAGAGTCCAGGTACGAGCGCGCAATCCGCCAGTGTGACGTGACCGCAGCAGGCGAAGCCATCCTTGCCGATGAGTTCGTCGAGCGCCTTGAGGTTCCGCGCCACCTCGCCGGCGAGCTGCTCGCCGACAGCATCGTTGCATGCGGCGGTGGGTATTCGACGGGACAGAGCGCCTGTCAGGCGGGACAGCATGAACATGTTGTTTATAATGTAGATGTCGCCAAGGCGGGCAAGCATGCGGATATGCGCGGTCTCGCGCGCTGTGATTCCCAGCAGCGACGGTTCGGGATAGATCTCTTCGAGATATTCTGCGATCACTTCGGATTCCGGCATCATGTCGCCATCGATATCGAGAACCGGAACGCGCCCGATCGGAAATTGTTCGCGGAATTTTGGCATGCCCCAATGTTCTGGCAATTCGAAGACGATGTCCCTAATGCCCTTGGCGTAGATCTGCATGCGGACGCGGGCAGAATAGGGGCTGAGATCAGCGGAATAGAGTTTCATCATAATTTGACGGCCGGCTGCGCAGTCTGTCGATTCTTTCTGCAATCCGTCTACCGCAATGGTGGTTTAGTTTAATTCAGGGCTCGTGCAAGAGCGGCGCCTGCGCCGCAGTAGGCGCTGATCTAATTCTGGGTTCGGAGGTCGATCGATGATAGATCAGTAGTCGTTGTCCGCAAGCACCGTTAATAAAGTCAGCGTGCAGGCCAAACATGCAGTGCTGGTGCTCCCACACGCGCGAGGGGAGGGAAAGCGCCGGAACGCGTCGTTATGCCCCTTGCCTATGACCCGGATGGCTAGTACGCGCCCATGTAGTCCCGCTTCCCGATGGCCAACCCGTTGTGGCGCAAGATGTCGTAGGCAGTCGTGACATGAAAGAAAAACTGCGGCAATCCGTAGTGGGTCAGATAGGCCTGACCACTGAGCTTTCTTTCTTTGGGCGTAGCAGGACGCAGTACGATTTCCTTCGTTTCGCTGCCTTCGAATTGTTCGGATTTCACGCGATCAAGAAGCTCGAGCGCCCGGGCCAGCAGTGCATCAAGATCGGCAAAGCTTTTCTCTTTTCCCTCATACGAGGGAACTTCAACCCCAGCTAGGCGTGCCGAGATTCCGCATGAGAAATCAACCGCCACCTGCACCTGCTTGAGCAGTGGAAACATGTCCGGATACAGGCGTGACTGCAAAAGCGCGTCGGCCTCTATCGATTTGGCCGCCGCATGTGCCTCGGCCTGCGCCAGTATGGCTCTCAATGCCATCAGAAATTGCCTGAAGACGGGGACTGAGTTGCTATACATGGAGCTGGTCATGGTGATTTCCTCGATCGGATTAAAGGTTGCATAGGGGTAATAGGCCTGGACGTGCATTCCTATCTACCAATTCAATCTGCCAAGGGGAACAATCTCCTATCCTTTGACCGTTGATCTCTACGACATGTTATGAGATCGCAATTGCGCATACGTCGTTCAAGTGGACTCATCTCGCCAGCCGCAAGGCGGCTGTGACGCTTGTGGTCGTTGGAATTTCGAACCATGCGGTAAAGACGGGCATTCGGCCGCTGACGATGCAGGCGATGCTGCTGTACGGCGCATTGAGCTTACCTCGCGCTTGGGCCGAATGTCATCGTTGAATCGAACTCGAGCGCCCGCCCTGCAGAAGGGGCATCTCGGAATGCGCATCCATGGATTTGGGGAGTTTGGGCGTTCCGTCGGAGAAAAAGGGCACCATCACGTCAAACACGGTAATGGGCTCCGGATCTGACTGCTCCGCAATTATCGGTGATCCGCGAAGACCTGCACCCCAGTCGGCGCTATCGGTGCGGGCCAGGAAAATCATCACATGCGGAGTAGAAAAATGGTGAAAGTCGTGGCCGACGGCGTATCCCCCTTCGTTCCCCATCATGAAACCTAGTGCGCCGGGCTCCGGCATTGCCATCCGGCTTGAGGCAATCGCAACTCGGGTGCGTTCTTTCATTTCCGCCTTCGAAGTGCCAGAGAGAGCCCACTGTGTCCTTTCGAGATACGCGGGAAGAACTGAGCGGGCGCCGGCGGGATTGAAGCATATGGGTGCACGAAACTCGGGATTCCAAAATTCCTGATCATCATCGCCCGGCGCCCAGGACACCCAGGATCGCCAGACCAGGCAGACAAAGCCGTTCTTACCCTTTACCGCCGTTTCGTAACCGTGATTGCCCAGGACTAAAACGCTCGCGTCGCCGGAAATCGACGTGGGCGCGGCGGATCGCGCCATCGCGATCTCCGCAGAAGCACTTGCCTCAAGGTATTGTTCGACAGGAGCCATGACCGGAAAAGCGGGTTTCGCTTCCTCGGCGCAGGCGCTCCCGATGGCTCCAAGCAGGAAAGCCACTCCGTAGAATTTGATCATCGACCGTTGTCTTGTCCGCACGGCTCGTCTCGGCTGGCTGGTTTGCTATGGGGCAAAGCATCGATGAAAGTCGCACGAGTGTCAACGGACAATATGAGAATTGTACTATGGAACAATATTCACACCATCGCCGCCTCATTGCCGGCTCGCTCGAATTGGAGCACGGATCTGAGGCGCTCCAGTCCAAGGGTCAGCTCAGCCATGTCGGACGCTGCACCTAGGCACACGCGCAGTCCTGAGATGAGATCCGGCCGGAGGATGGCAGGGCCAGGGGCAGTCACTGCGACGCCCGCGCGAAGTGCGCGCCCTGCCGTGCGCTCAGCCTCCAACTCAGACATCGGCAACCAAAAGTGCGGTGCGGGCCTTATTTCGCTCGCGATCTGATCACCCAACAGGCTCTTGGCGAGCGACGCCCGGCGCTCAATCTCTGCCTTGACCTCATCTGCAATCTCGAAGGCTGAGCCGTCGTTGACCCATCGGCTGAAAAAGACCCCGCCCAGCGCGGGTGGCGTATACACGGTTGCTTGTACGGCCTTCACGAGCGCATCAAAATGAGGTCCGGTCGGGCAACACAAGAAGCCCACGCGAAGTCCAGTGGACAACGACTTGGATATGCTCCCGAGGTAGAAACATTGTTCCGGCAGGATCGAAGCCAGGGGAAGGAGGCCCTTTGGAGTTCGCGGCGCGTACAAGGCATAGGTGTCATCCTCGACCACCCAAAGTTTGTGTCGGCGCACAACGCGGGCGATGTCTTCGCGGCGTCCGGAACTCATTGTCCGGCTCGTCGGATTTTGTACGGTCGGCATGGTGTACAAGACTTTGGCGCCGGTGGACTTTGCCGCCCGTTCAAGCGCCTCCGGCTGAAGTCCCTCTTCATCCATCTGGATTCCGTGCAGCGTGTAATCACAGTGCTCGGCAAGCCGTCGCATGCCGAAAAAGGTGGCTGCCTCACACAGGACGGTATCCTTAGGGCGACAGAGCAATCCAAAGACCAGTGACATTGCCTGCTGTGCGCCGTTGGTCATCAGCAAGCGCGTCCACTCCGGCTCAAAGTGGGCCACCTGCGAAAGCCACACGACGGCCGCCCGGCGATGCGTGTCCGGACCGGGCGCGGGCGAATAGGCGAGCGCATCGAGCAGGTCCGAGTTGCGCTTGCCGGTCGGCATCGAGAGTAAGCGGCGCGCGGCGGCCTCGTGAGGAGCCACATTCAGGGACAAATCAACTACCCGATCGCGCGCCGCATCACCCGTTGTGCGCTGACCTCCTGCATCTGACACAAACGTTCCGCGACCCACATGCGCGTGAACCAAGCCGCGACGCTCGGCTTCGATGTAAGCCTTGGTCACTGTGCCGACACTGACGTTCAGATGATCGGCAAGAGCACGTTGCGGTGGCAGCCGCGCGCCTCTCTCAACTGCCCCTAGGCCCACATCGCGTTCGAGTGCCGCCACGATGCGTGCATAGATCGAGTCCGCTCCGGGATCGAGCTTTGGCAGCCATACGCTTTCGGTCATGATCACGCCTCCATTTGTACTATAGGACAATATAACATTTGACCTCGTACATTTCACAGGTTTATCGTCTCGCGCAATCCAGACGATGTCACCGAGACGCACGATGCTACCGGCCCTTGAATTTTGCTGCGACGGTAATTGCACATTGCACCACGGGATGCGATGCCTAGCGAAGGTGTGCGAGCGGTCTCCGGCTCCGCTGCCGTCTGTTCCATTTCCCAGTCTGGCAACCTACACAACCAAAACACGCGAGGAGGGTGCGGTAGCAGCTCACCCTAGGCCTGCACGCTTACCTCTCGATCAGCCTAAGGTGGCCCTACGAGATGCTTGGCCGCGGCTGACCCGGATTGCCATCGCACTCATGGCGCTCTCGCCCTTGACAGCCGTTTATGCGCAGCATGCTTCCGATGATCCGCTCGCCACGGCCAATGATGCTTTCGGACTGA
>JBEKOK010000156.1:0-8781 GCA_049521875.1 Steroidobacteraceae bacterium | reverse complement strand
CATCCACCATCATCTCGGTGTGCACGCCCAGATTGCGCACATTGGCTTCGCGCAGTAGTGAACACACGGCATTAGGCATGCCACCGATGCCCACCTGCAGGCAGGCGCCATCCTCGATCTCGCCGGCGATCAGCCGCGCGACTTCACGCTCCACCGCACTGACCGGCGCAGGTGTGATGGTGGGGAGCGGTGCGCTGCCGCCATCGATGACAAAATCCACTTCGCTGGCGTGCAGAGCATTGTCGGGCCCCGGAACCCGCGGCACCGCCGTACAGGTCTCCACAATTACGATGCGGGCCCGCTCGGTCATTGCACGCAGATAGGTGGTGCTGCAGCCAAAGCTGTAGTAGCCATCGGCATCCATCGGGGTGGTCTTGATGCAGGCGACGCCTATCGGCTCGACGAAGCGGCGGTAATAGTCCGGTGTCTCACCGAAGTTCATCGGCAGGTAGTTGCAGCGACCGGCATCGTGCTGCTTGCGATCGTAGGCGGAGAAATGCCAGTTGAGCCACTGAAAGTGCCGTCCTTCTGGATCCACGTCGAGGACCGCTCGTGGACGCATGGTCAGCGCGGCGCGAATCTTGACCCGCTCCAGATCGGGAGCGCGGGCCGCCAGCGCGCGATCGAAGATATCGGGCTGCGCGTGTCCGAATCCGAAATCGACCCAGTCCCCGGAGGTCACCAGGGACGCGGCATGCTCGGCCGATACGGCCGTTGCTGACTTGCGCTCGCGCACTGATGTCATACCCGCCCCAACGTTGTCTGCTGGGCGCGTCCAGGCGGCGCTACCCCTGTTTTCTCGAGCATAATTCAATTCGGGCCGGCTCCATAGTGAGAACACGATCCGGGCTGCACAATACGACACAGGTCGGGGTAAGCGCCCGGCGGAGCGGGCGGTTTAGCGCGATCGTTGTGGTCCGGGATACAATGGGCGGATTCCACAGGTTGCGGCTGCCGCGACCAGTTCAGGAGGCCCAAAGCCATGAATGCGAACCCTGATCGAGCCTCTGACAGCGCTCCGGTTGATGAGTGGGTGCGCAGCGAGCAAACCGGCGCCATCGTATACCTGACGCTCAATCGCGCGGCCAAGTACAACGTGCTGTCGGCGGCGATGATGGATGCCCTCAAGGCCGTGCTCGGGAAAATTGCTGCCGACCCATCGGCGCACGTAGTCGTACTGCGTGCCGAAGGGCGCGCGTTTTCCGCCGGGCATGACCTGACCGAAATGGGGGCCGAGGCCAGCGTCGAGGAAATGCGCGCACTGTTTGCCGCGTGTAGCACGCTGATGCTCACGATCCGCGCTCTTCCCCAGCCGGTAATCGCGCGCGTGCAGGGCATCGCGACCGCAGCCGGCTGCCAGCTGGTTGCGATGTGCGATCTGGCAATCGCCAGCAGTGAGGCACGCTTTGCCGTCTCAGGCATCAACCTTGGTTTGTTCTGTTCAACCCCGGCAGTGGCGCTCTCGCGCAACCTGCTGCAGAAGCCGGCACTCGAAATGCTGCTCACCGGAGATTTCATCAGCGCCGAGACGGCCCGCGATTATGGTCTGATCAATCGCGTGGTCGCCCCCGAGCTGCTCGATGAGGAGGTTGCGCAGCTGGCGGCGACCATTGCCGGGAAGTCCCCGGCTGCCATCAGCGCAGGCAAGCGGCTCTTTTATCAGCAGCGCGAATTACCGATCGTTGCGGCCTATGCGCAGGCAGGCGAAGTCATGGCGGCCAATGCCGTGCAGGAAGATGCCCGACGCGGCATCGCCAAATTTACGCGCCGCGGCTGAAGCCGGCGCTGCAGTTACCACCACGGATTTAATCCTATGAGACAGACATTCAGTGAAAGCACGGATCCCTCCTTTGGCGGGCGGCATGTCCCACGCATCCGTGAGGCTATGCAACGCCAGGGCCTCGATGGGTTCATCGTTCCGCACACGGATGAGTACCAGAACGAGTACCTGCCTGAGGCCAATGAGCGGCTCGCCTGGGCCAGTGGCTTCACCGGTTCGGCCGGAGCTGCCGTGATCCTGCGCGAGCGCGCGGCGGTGTTCGTGGACGGTCGCTATACGCTTCAGGTCCGCGACCAGGTGGACCAGGCGGTCTTCGAGATCTGCAGTCTCGTGGAGGGCGGCGTGCCGGCCTATCTGGAAGGGCAGGCCGGCGCGGGCAAGATCATCGGCTACGATCCGCGCCTGCACAGTCCCTCGGAGCTCGAAACGCTGGGCGCTGCGACGCGGCGTGCCGGCGCGACGTTGCGCAGCGTCGAGGCCAATCCACTGGACGAGGCCTGGGGTGGTGAGCGGCCGGCCCAGCCGCGCGCGCGCATCGTACCGCACCCGCTGGCCTACGCCGGCGAGGCCTCGGCGAGCAAGCGCGCGCGTCTGGGCGAGCAGCTCGCGCTCCAGCATGCGACGGCGGCTTTGCTGACGGCTCCGGCATCGATTGCCTGGTTGTTTAACATCCGCGGTGCCGATGTACGCTGCTCACCGCTGGCCCTCGGCCAGGCGCTGCTGTATCGCGACGGCAGCGCCGCGCTACTGGTTGATAAAGCGAAAGTAACCGAGGCGCTGCGCGAGTGGCTGGGAAGCCAGGTGCAAGTGCTCGAGCCCGGTGCGCTAGGCGCGCTGTTCGCCAAGCTCAAGGGCCAGCGCGTGCTGATCGATCCGGTGCAGACCTCAAGCTGGTATTTCGATGCTCTGAGCGCTGTCGGTGCCGAGGTCGTGCGTGGCGAAGATCCCTGCGCGTTGCCACGCGCCTGCAAGAACGCTGTCGAGCTTGAGGGAGCGAAGGCCGCTCACCGGCGAGATGGCGCGGCGCTCACGCGCTGTCTGCACTGGCTCGCCACCGAGGGGCAACAGAGCCTTCCTGATGAGATCGAAGTGGTCAGCCGGCTCGAGGCCTTCCGCGAAGCGACCGGGGTGCTGCGCGACCTGTCCTTCGAGACCATCGCCGGGGCTGGTCCCAATGGCGCGGTGGTTCACTATCGCCCGAGCGCCCGCATGAACCGGCGCTGCCAATCCGGTTCATTGCTGCTGATCGATTCCGGAGCCCAGTATCTCGATGGGACCACCGATGTCACGCGCACCGTCGCGATGGGTGAGCCGAGCGGCGAAATGCGCGAGCGATTCACGCTGGTGCTCAAGGGACATCTCGCGCTGGCGCGCGTGCGCTTTCCGGCCGGGACCACCGGCTCGGCGCTCGATACGCTGGCCCGCAGCGCGCTGTGGGCGCAGGGCCTGGACTATGACCACGGCACCGGGCATGGCGTGGGTTCGTATCTTGGTGTCCATGAGGGGCCGCAGCGCATAGCCAAGCCGCCCAATGCCGTGGCGCTGCGCGCCGGCATGATCGTGTCCAACGAGCCTGGGTATTACAAGGAAGGCGCTTACGGGATTCGCATCGAGAATCTGCAGTTTGTCATGGAGGCCTCGATGATTGCCGGCGGTGAGCGGCCGATGCATGGCTTCGAGACGCTGACGCTGGCGCCGCTGGATAGGCGGCTGATCGTGGCGGGCATGCTCAGCGCCGAGGAGCGTTCACAGCTGGATGCCTATCATGCCCGCACTGCGGCGGCGATCGGGCCGCTGGTTCCTGACGAGGTTCGCCACTGGCTCAACGGCGCCTGCGCGCCGCTTTGAATCGGCAGCGGCTGGCGCGATCCGTTCGCGGCTAGTGGTTGGCTTGTGCCAGCCGCGGTGCGGGCACGCTCTCGCGCTCCGGTGGCGTCAGCAGTTCCGGCACACCCAGCGTCTGGGCAAGTTTTGAAGCGGGCAGCACCGAGCGCGGATTGAGCGGGGTATCGCCGTCGCGGATCTCGAAGTGAACGTGTGGTCCGGTGGAGTGTCCGGTGCTGCCCAACAACGCCACGAGCGTGCCCTGCGTCACCTGATCACCCTGCTTGACCTTCAGTTCACTGTTGTGTGCGTACAGTGACGTGCGCATCCGGTCATGACGGATGATGACCACGTTGCCATAGCCACGCATGCCATTGCCGGCGTAGATCACCTCACCGGAGGCGATCGCGTACACCGGTTCACCGATGTCGGCGGCAATATCGATGCCCTTGTGCATCTTGCCCCAGCGCTCTCCGAACTCGGAACTGACGATCCCGGCCTCCAGCGGCCATTGCAGGCCGCCGGCGTAATGCTCGGGAAGGGCAGGACTCATCGCCGGCGGTGCCGTGGCGGCGCCTGGACCGCTACCGGCGTGACTGGGTGTGGTGCCACCCTTGGAGTTGACCCCGGATTTGTGCAGGACATCGAGCACGACCGATTCGCTGTGCTCGCCGGCATCATAGAAAGTCTTGAGCGTGTCTTTTTCGGCCAGATAGTGCTGCATGCGGACCAGGGCCTTGGCAGCCCGGTCGGAGGCAATCTTGAGTGCCTTGCCTGTCTGGTCGGCGGCCCTGGAGGTGACATCGGAGGCCTTGTTGACCCAATCCTGCTGCTGCGGGGTCGTCGTGCAGCCGACCAAAGCGAGCAACAGGGCCGCAGGTCCGATTCCCCACCGTTGCGCGGACATGGGCGCTCTCCATCCGTAATAAAAAAACAGGTGCCGACAGGTCAGCGAGCGGATTAATCTAGCACGCAGGGGAAGGGGTCACCAAGCCGCGCGCTGCGCGCGGCAGACAGGGGAGGGGCGATGGAGTCTACTTCTAAGGCGGGCATTGAGCTGGCACCGGAAACGCAGTCGGATGAGCCCAGGGAACTGCCTGAATGGTTGAACCTGGCCGCCGTCGGGCTGGTGTTTGTCGGATGGTTCCTGCTCGATACCTTGAGCACTACGATCGGTGTGATCGGGCTTGATTTCCATTTCTTCGACATGGCGGCCATCATCGATCAGCCGGCGCGCCTGTTTACCGGCGTCGGGGGCAGCGGTGGCTGGCTGACGATCGTCTTTGGCGTCCTGAGCCTGGGCGTGCTGGCCGCTACCCTCATGCCCTATGTCTCCGGGAGCCGCCTGGCGCGCCTGGCACGCATTGCCCCGCTGCTGCTGATGCTGGTGTGCGGCGGCATCCTCTATCACGAAACCTCGCAGGACACGTTCACGGCCGCCCAGAACTCGGGCGATGTGACTGCGGCGCTGGTCAATCTCGCCAACGTCATGGCACGCCATAGCGTTGGCGTTGCCGCCCGGCACATCGGCGTGGGCGCCGGCGCCTGGGTGGCCGCAGTGGGCGCGCTTTATCTGGCTTACACCGGCCTTCGTCGCTAGCGCATTTGCGAGGCGCGGCAGCGACGACTAGACTCACGGGCAAGAAGACCACACCACAAAATGGGTCCGTCATGCAGGATTTGAAGAAACGCCTGTCACGCGAGCTGCACCACAAACGTCTGGGCGAATCGACCGGGGCGATTGCGAGCCTTGCCGGAGCATTCTCAGTCGTGGTCGGATTCCTGGCCGCACGCGCCACGCCGTCCGGAATATCCGGTTTTGCGATGGCCCTGCACCTGACGCACAAACCCCTGCTGCTGCGCCTGGCGCCGGTTATCGCCGGAGTTGCGGTGGCGATCGCGACCGCTGCCGGACTGTTTCGCTTCTATACGTGGTGGGTCGAGCGGCGCAAGCCCGGTGGCGACGATATTTCCTGAGGCCGAGGGCGCCTCGGCTTCAGGCCATCCCGCCGTTGACGGACATGATCTGTCCGGTGATGTAGCCCGCCGATTCTGAGGCCAGATAGCCGACCAGTCCGGCCACTTCCTCGGGCCGTCCCGCGCGATTCATCGGCACCAGGCTCTTGATGGTCGCGCTGTCAAACATCCCGTGCGTCATGCTGGTATCGATAAGGCCCGGCGCCACCGCGTTGACGGTAATGCCGCGCGTGGCGGTCTCGAGCGCCAATGCGCGCGTCGCGGCATGCAGCGCACCCTTGGCCGCCGCATAGTTGACCTGGCCGCGATTGCCGATCAAGCCGGCGACCGAGGTGATCGTGATGATGCGGCCCCAGCGGGTGCGGATCATCGGCAGTGACAGCGGCTGCACCACATTGTAGAAGCCATGCAGGCTGACATCGATCACGCGATGCCACTGCCGCGGACTCATGCCAGGAAAGGCGGCGTCATCGTGAACGCCGGCATTGTGGACGATGATCTGGATCGGGCCGCGCACCAGCAGCGCCTCGACCGCGGTGCGGCTGGCAGCGTTGTCACTGGCATCGAAGGACAGGGCTTCGGCCGAGGCGCCGCCTGCGAGCAATTCGGCCACCAGGCTCTGCGCAACCGCAAGATTGGCGTGTGCGTGCACGTAGATGTGATGGCCGGCAGCAGCAAGCTCGCGGCAGATGGCAGCACCGATGGCGCCGCTTCCGCCGGTGACCAGCGCCGATTTACCGCTTGATTTCAACTTGTTCCTCCGCCGCGGCCCACTGCGGCGCTGCTGTGCCTGAGCACGATGCTGCCGCGTCCGCTGACCAGCGGCCGGGAGCCGCCACTGACCGTGAATTCAAACATGCGGATATTTGCATCGGCCCCGGTATTGCGCACGCTGACGATCAGATCCTCGCCCAGTTCATCAAGATGCGTGAGTTCAAGCGACACGTCGCGGACGCTGGCCAGCATGCCGAAGGCCGCGGCACCCGCAGCCGGGCCGCCGTACAGGGCACCATAGATCGCCGCCGCCTGCGCAGCGTACTCGATTGCGCACAGTGCGTGCAGCCGGCCGGCGCTGCGTAGTGGATTGAGCATCGAGCGGTGGGAACTTGCGCGGCAAAGAATCTCCTCCGGGCTGTGGGCCAGCACCTCATCAAGCAGACACATCAACCCCTGATGTGGGATGTGGGCAGCGATCCAGGCGTGATCTAGACGCATGGCTTGAGCTGTACTTCAAGCGCCAGAGGACTCAGGTATTCGAGCCGACAGCTTGAGGCGCCGCCCTGCGCCACTCGCGCCAGCAGCGGCAGCGCACGCGCCGCTGGAATCTGCTGGCGCAGGTTTTCGAGTTCTGGATTCGCCATCGGCTCGGGCTCGGCTTGCCGGAGCGCGGCGCTCAAGATCGCCACGCTGTGCGCGCCGCTGTCACGGCGTAGCAGCAGCCCGACCGCCAGGCTGTCCGGCATCGGTCGCTTCTCGTACAGCGGTGTGGGGTAGTTCAGATCGTAGCTGACCAGCAGCACTTCCGGGCAACCGCTCGAGACTTGCACCAGCGCTTCGAGCAGCCCTGCGGCAAAACTTGCGTCATAAGCACACACGACTGTCGAGGGCGCCATATCGTGGGTCGCGATGCCCCAGTATCCGGCCGCTACGTTATGCACCGAATTGTGAAAGCGGGTCGGCGAGAGCTGTCGGTCCGCAGAGGCGAGTGTCTGGCAAATTTCATGGCAGTTATTGCTATCGCCCCCCGACGAGCTATACACGGTGGCCAGTGTGGCCAGATCGCAGCCCGTGCCGGCCGTGGCCTGGTAGCCGGCGGCCAGTGCCAGGTTCACAATCCGTCCGGTGCGACGGCGCTCCGCCGGGGGTAGCGTTGCTGGCGGAGGAATCAGCGTCGGCGCCGTATGGTAGGGCTCGGCGCCGCGCAGAATCGAGCGCAGCTGGGTCCAGGTGCTGATGCCAGGCCCGAGAAATGCCACACCATCAAGCGCGGCGGTCAGCGGCTGCGAATGAGCTGTCGTGTTCACGGCAGCGCTCCAAAGACCAGACTGCAATTGGAGCCACCGAATCCAAAGGAATTGCTGAGCACGAGCCGCGGCGCTGCAGGCTCATTGCGCCGCAGGTAGGCAACGGCGCAGCCTGGATCGAGCTCCCGGCAGTTCGCGCCGCCTGGCATGAACCTGTGTTGAATGGCCAGAGCGCAGATCACCGCCTCAAGCGCACCAGCGGCGCCGAGCGTGTGCCCCGTGGCGCCCTTGGTCGAGCTGCAGCGCGTGCTGCTGCCAAAAACGGTAGCGACCGCACGGCCTTCGGCTTTGTCGTTGCTGACGGTGCCGGTGCCGTGCAGGTTGATGTAATCAATTGCGGAGGGTTCCACGCCAGCGGCTGCCAGTGCCGCCTGCATGGCCATGCGAGCGCCCAGGCCCTCCGGGTGCGGTGTCGAGAGGTGATAGGCATCGCTCGACTCGCCAGTCCCAAGCAGTGCAACGCCGGTGTGCGGGCCCTCATCGGCATCGGCATCCAGCAACACAAAGGCGGCGGCCTCCCCGACTGAAATACCGTCGCGGTGGGTATCGAATGGGCGACAGGGTGCGCTTGATGTCAGTTGCAGCGAGTGAAACCCGTAGAGTGTCGTCAGGCACAGCGAGTCCACGCCGCCAACGATCGCTGCATCAATGACCCCCAGGCGAATCATGCGGGCGGCCATGCCGAAGACCTTCGCACTTGAGGAACAGGCCGTTGAGACGATTGCCGCCGGGCCCGCGAGACCCAGCAGCTCACGTGTAAAGGCAGCGACCGAATAAAAATTGTGCGAGCCGGCGTAGTTGAGTGAAGCCGGCAACAGCCCGCTCACCGGATCGCGCGAGCGATAGGCGATCTCGGTCTCGAGCATGCCCGAGGTGCTGGTGCCAAGAAACACGCCGAGCCGCCCGGCGCCGTAACGCTTCACGCTGCTGGCGACGGCTTCGCGGAAACCATCCTGCAACAGGGCCAGTTGTGCCAAGCGATTGTTGCGGCTCTCGAAGTGAGCCATCGCTGCCGGCAGTCGCTCGCGATCGATGCCGGCCGTCTCACCCACATAGGTGTCAAGCTGGACTGTTTCGAAGTCGCAGCGGCGCAGGGCGCAGCGCTGTGCAAGCAAGGCATCGGCATGCGCCTGCAGGCCGCTGCCAAGGCAGCTGGCCGCGCTCATCGAGCGAAGC
>JBEKOK010000155.1:0-8936 GCA_049521875.1 Steroidobacteraceae bacterium | reverse complement strand
CAGCATTACGCCGAGAACAATCAGCCGCTTTCCCAGTACGGTGCCTACCCGAGCACTGGCGTCGCCCTGTCGGCAGCCACAGAGAACAATGTACTGACCGCCGTGAACACCGCAACCGGCGTGCCGCTGGTCTCTCCGGGCGGGCGCTTCTCCTCGGCCTTCCCGCTGTGGGATGGCACCGGGCGCATCCTGGTCACCTGGACTGAATGCCGGTTGCAGAATACCGCCGGCACGATCATGCCCTGCACCTCGACCAATCTGGCCAACACCGCGCTCACCGAGGCACCCGAGCTCTACAGCGCCTGGATGTTCGATCCGGGCGATAACACCTTCGCGCCGGTCGTCGTGCCGGTCGAAGGCGTCATGGTGACCGATATCGTTGCCCTGCAGCCGCGGCCTTCGGCGCCTGCCGAGTATGCCGGGCTCAACTCCACGCAGCTGGCGGCGACCACAGGCACGATCGACATCCGCAGTGTCTATGACTGGGATGGCAGCCCGTGCAACACGGTACCGGCCGGCGCCGCGGCCTGCGCGCTGCTGCCGCCAACAGGTATTACCGGTATCGCGCAGACCTATGCTACGGGACGGCCCGCGCGCTTCCTGCGCATCGAGACCGGGGTATCGATCCCGAGCAAGCAGGTGCTTGATTTCGACAAGGATGATTCATTCGCGCCCGGTGGCAACTATATGCGCGAGATCCTGGGCTACGTGCCGATCGAGCCCGACGGCTCGGTGGTCATGCAGGTCCCGGCCAACGTGCCGTTCCAGATCTCGGTCGTAGATATGAACGGCAACCGCATTTTCCCGGCGCACACCGCCTGGATGCAGGTACGGCCCACTGAGACCGTCAGGTGCAACGGCTGCCATGTGCCGCCGGCCGCACAGCTGGTCGATGCTCAGGCCCCGACGATGCTCGGCATCAGCAACTATTCGCACGGCCGCAGCCAGCTGTTCAGCAGCGCTTGGTCTGGAGCCCTGGCCGCCAACACACCATTTCCTGGGCAGGTGACGGCTACACCGCTGCCAGCGTGCGCAGGCGACACGATGGCCGAGACGCTGACCGGCGCGACCTGCGGCGGCCCGGCACTCACCGCGCAGCTGCCTGACCTGAACGTCGAATTCAACACGGCCACCGGCATCAATCCGGATCCGTGGTTCGGGACCGCCGCCGCGGCGCAAGCCACGATGCCGGCTTCGCCTGCTGCTTTGGCTGGCAATCCGCCGATCGAGAACAGTTACGGCTCGACGGCGTTTACGACGCCGCCGCCGCTCGCGGCGCCGGTGAATTCGGCGCCTGAAAATGCCTGCATCGTCTCGACGGTCCAGATGCCCGGAACACCCTTTGACTATCATTGCCGTCTGACCATTAACTACGACTGCAACACGATGACCTGCCCGGCGGTGAGTAGGCCGATGGGTCTCGAGGCCGTGTGGGTGACGACCCGCGCCTGGCCCAACGCCGCGGTGGGCCCCAACGGCACTACCAACGCGACCTGCAACAGTGCGGGCTGCCATACGGCAACAGTTTCCGGTGGCGCGGGCAATCCGCCGATCCCGCCGGCTGCCAACCTGGTTCTCGACGACACGCAGAACGTCAATCCGCAGCAGGACGACAGCTACTCACAGCTGCTCAAGGGTGCTGCAGCACAAAATCTCACCTACGTTGATAGCATGGGCAATACGCAGACGGTCATCGTTCCTGCTCGCGGCGCAGATATCGCCGTGGGAAGTGCGCTAAGCTCCAACTTCTTTCAGGTATTTACGAACCCACCAGCCACTCCACCAGCCGGTTACGTGAATCATGTGGGACTGCTCTCGCCGGTCGAGCTGCGGATGGTTTCGGAATGGGCAGATATTGGAGCCCAGTATTACAACAATCCGTTCAACGCCCCGCCTAATTAGTACGGCCCTTGCAGTTCTGCTGTGGCTGGTGGCGCTCGCACCCACTCCGGCCAGGGCAGCGCACGAGTCGTTGCAGCTATTCGTCACAGAACCTTACCTGGAACTTCACACCGGTCCAGGCCGCGGCTACCCGGTGCAGCAGGTCGTCGAACGTGGTGAATCGGTCCGGGTACTGTTTCGCCGCACCGATTGGTTCCGGATCCGCACCGAAAGCGGCTTCGAGGGCTGGGCCGATGCGGCCTCGATGAACAAACTGCGACTGGCCGATGGCACGCGTTTCAGCTACAACCCGGGCAACCGCGAAGGCTACGCCAGTCACCGCTGGGAGGCCGGCATCACGGCCGGCTCCGTTGACGGCGCATCACTGATCTCAGGCTTTGCCGGGTTGTCGATCACCGATCATCTGCATGCCGAGGTCACCGCTTCGCAGTTTTTGGGTGACGTCTCGACAGGTTATCTCTATGACGTTGGACTGATGCATATCTTTGCGCCGGAGTGGCGGCTATCCCCGTTCCTGACGCTTGGCACGGGCTGGGAGGTCGTGAATCCGCTGACGACGCTCACCGCATCCCAGGTGCGCGGCTCCCAGACCGCCTACGTAGGCGGCGGCCTGCGCATGTATATGACCCGGAAGTTCTTTATACGCGCCGAATTCCGTAACCACGAAGTGTTTACGCACACCAATTTCAATGAGGTCCAGGACGAATGGAAAGTCGGATTCGGGTTCTACTTCTAGGCCTCAGCTGCTGCCTGATGGGCGGCTGTGCATCGCTACACTGGCCCTGGCACCACAAGGCGGCGCCGGTGACGGCGCCCGTGACTGCCAGCAACGACGATGACAACGCGGTACCCCCGGTGGTCATCGAGCCGGAAGTGGACCGGCGCAAGATCACCGTGCCCAAGATCAAGGCCCATGATTCGGAGCTCGGGGTGAACTTCGGCATCATGTCGATCGAGGATTTCGACACCGGCCCGGTCTCGAGCCTGCGCTACGACTACCACCTGACCGAGGACTACTTCTTCGAGGCCAATTACGGGCGCGCCAAGGGCGGAAAGACCAGCTACGAGGAACTGAGCGGTAATGTGCAGCTGCTTACCGATGCTGAGAGGCAGTTCACGTATTACAACGTCTCGCTGGGCTACAACTTCCTGCCTGGCGAGATCTTTATCGGTCGCAAGCTCGCCATGACGAGTGCGCTTTACGTGATTGGCGGAATTGGGAGCGTGAAGTTTGGCGGGGATCAGAATTTCTCGCTGAACTTTGGCTCCGGATTCCGGGTGCTGCCCACGAACTGGCTGTCGCTACACCTGGACGTACAGGACATCGCGATTAAGTCGGATTTGCTGGGTGTTTACCGCATCAAGAACAACATGGAAGCGACAATCGGTGCGTCCGCATTTTTCTGATTGCCGGAGGCTACGCCCCATGAAACTTCTCAAGACTTCGCTGTTGTGCTCAATGCTGCTCGCTGCGGCATCCCTCGCCGGTGCCACTGATGATCTGGCGCCCGGCGTCCCGGGCCCTGGCTTTTCTCTGGCCTCGATGGGCGGTCCAAAGGTGGATCTTAATGCCCTGAAGGGTCAGGTCGTCCTGATCAACTTCTGGGCCTCCTGGTGCGGACCGTGCCGTCAGGAAATGCCGGTGCTCGAGCAGGTGTATAAGCGCTACAAGGGTCTCGGTGTCACACTGCTCGGCGTCAATGTCGAGCCGGATTCAAGCAACGCTGCCGGGTGGCTCAAGGCCACCCCTGTCTCCTTTCCGATACTGTTCGACACTGACAGCAAGGTCAGTAAGCTCTACGATGTGGCCGGCATGCCGAACACAGTGATACTGGATCGCAAGGGCACGGTTCGCTTTGTGCACCGCGGCTACAAGCCCGGTGAAGAGAACGAGTACATGGACCAGATCCGGACGCTGGCCCGGGAGTAACGATGCGAGAGCTGCGCCGCTGGCGAATGTTGATTACTGTACCGCTGCTGGCGGTACTGCTGGCGGCCTGCAGTTCAGTGCAGCCATGGGTGAAGCCTTACGAGCGTGAGCATCTGGCCGATCCGATCATGGAGATCGATCCTAATCCGGTCGCCAGTGTCTACCTGGATCACGTGTTTGAGACCCGCGAGGGTGCCCGTGGCGCCACCGGCGGAGTCGGCGGCGGCTGCGGCTGCAATTGACGGATCCGCGTAGCGTGAGCAACTGGCGTATCCGGTGGCTGACCGTCGCGGTGGCGTGCGGTGCAATCACGCACGCCGACGTGCTGCCCGATGATCGGGCCGATGCCCTTTGGCACTATTATGGCGGCGGCGGCATCACGGTCGAGGGTCCCTCGCTCCTGGTACGCAAGAAGATCGGCGACAACCTCTCGGTCGCCGTGAATTACTACGTCGACATGATCACCAGCGCCTCGATCGATGTGGTCACGGAGGCGAGCCCCTACAAGGAAATCCGGCGCCAGGAGAGCATCAGCGCCGACTACCTGCGCGGCAAGACGACCTATAGCGGGGGCTTCATCGACAGCGTTGAGCCCGATTACAACGCCAAAACGAGCTTTCTCTCGGTTAGCCAGACGATGTTTGGTGACCTGACGACCGTCTCGATGGGCTACACCCGTGGCTGGGACATCGTCGGCAAGACCTTGCGCGGCGTCGTCGATCCGGACTTCCACCCGCGCGCTGACCGGCGCAACTGGGCCATCGGCGTGACCCAGGTGCTGACCCGCAACCTGCTGGCCTCGCTAAACTTCGAGACCGATGAGAGCGAAGGCTACCTGCAGAACCCCTATCGCGAAGCCCGCTACTTCACCGGCGCGGGAGACGGTTATAGCTTTGAGCCGCAGGTCTACCCGCACACGCACACCAGCAATGCCGGATCGCTCGAGCTCAAGTACTACCTGCCGTGGCGCGCGGCGCTGACCGGTGATGCCCGTATCTATGAGGACACCTGGGGTGTTGCTGCGGAGGACGGCTCGCTCAAATACATGCAGCCGCTCAAGCACAACTTCACGCTCGACACGCTGTTTCGCTATTACACCCAAACGCACGCGACCTTCTACAGTGATCTGTTTCCGTACGCCAATTCACAGAACTTCATCGCGCGCGACCGCGAGCTGGCCAGCTTCCGCAGCATCACACTGGGCGCCGGTATCAGCTATCAGATGCCGGTAACCCGCTTCTCATGGCTCGACAAGGCGACGGTCAACCTGAGCGTCGATCACCTGCGCGTCAATTACCTCGACTTCCGCGACGATCTGGTTTCCGCGCCCACTCCGGAGCAGGAACCTTTGTACGTGCTCACTGCCAATGTAGTGGAGTTCTTTATTTCCGCGTGGTATTGACGGAAAATCCACACTGAGCATAGTTGTGCGCTGCTCCCGAAGCGGGCAGCTGACAAACAGGGGTACGACCATGATGATTTCTCTCCGCCTGCGGGCGGTATTGCTGTTCGCGCTGCTGCTTCCGGCAGCAGGCGCGTGGGCGCAGACCTCCGAGGAAGAGGCCAAACTTATTCAGGCCACGACGGTGCTGACTGAACTGCGCAGCGTTCCAGATCAGGGTGTTCCCACGTGGCTGCTGGATCGTGCCTACGGCATCGCGGTCATTCCTGATGTCATCAAGGGAGCCTTTATTTTTGGCGGCCGGCATGGCTGGGGCGTGATCTCGGCACGCGATGCCAATGGGCGCTTCAGTAACCCTGCATTCGTGTCCTTGACGGGTGGCAGCTGGGGATTCCAGATCGGCGCCCAGTCGACGGACGTGGTGCTGATCTTTGCCACAAAGCGCAGCCTGGACAATTTCGGACGCGGCCAGTTCACGCTGGGTGCAACCGCTTCAGTGGCAGCCGGACCGGTCGGACGGCAGGGCGAGGCCCTGGCGGGAATTGACGCGGAGATCTACTCCTACTCCCGTAGCCGCGGCCTATTCGCGGGCTTGGCGCTGGACGGCTCGGTCATAACCTTCAACAGGGACGCAAATCAGGACTACTACGGCCGCAGCGTAAACGCCGCGGAGATCTTCAGCGGTGCGGTCACGACGAATTCTGAGTCGGCGCGTCGCTTCATTGCGGCGATTGCGGCCGGACTGTCGCAGTCGGCTCCGGCACCGGCGCCCACGGCGCCCACGGCACCAGCGCCGGCGACTGCAGCACCAGCCAGCAGCACTCCCGGCGCGCAGACCTTTCCGCTGGAAGATGCGAAGCCAGGTAGCGAGCCACACTAGGGTCTTTACGACAAGCTTGAGGCGCGCATCTGGCACAACGCGAGACGCGCTGTGCCGATGAGAAGTTCAGCACGTGTCTACCGACATCATTGATTTTGCCGATCTCGGTCCCGGCGAACCGACCGCGCCTGCGGCAGAGCGTTTGCTCAGCGGCACGCCGGTGCAGCAGCTGCGTAATGCCTACTCGGATCCCGAGCAGCATTTCCATGTCGGCCATTGGTCCTCGAGCGTCGGCAGCTGGCGCGTACGCTATACCGAATGGGAGCTGTGCCACCTGCTCAGCGGTCGCGTGCGATTGCGCGCCGAGAGCGGGCGCGAGTGGCTGTTTGAGGCTGGCAGCACCTTCCTGGTACCCAGCGGGTTCAACGGCGTATGGGAAGTGCTGGCGCCGTGCGAGAAGATCTACGCAATCTACGAGCGCGGCTGAAGCCAGTTAACCGGGGAATTTGCGCCAACTCACGCCTGTTATAGTGTGCTGTCCCCGCCGCTCCGGAACCCGAGATGCAAGAACTGATAGAAGGTTACCGCCGCTTTCGCGGCCAGCAGTGGCCAGAGCGCCGGGCAACCTTTGAGCGCCTGGCCGCGCGCGGCCAGGCCCCGCGCACCATGGTCGTCGCCTGTTGCGATAGCCGCGTGGACCCAACGATGATCTTCAGTGCCGAGCCCGGCGAACTGTTCGTACTGCGCAACGTCGCCAATCTAGTGCCCCCCTACGAACCGGACACGGCCTTCCATGCGGCCAGCGCCGCGCTGGAATTCGCGGTCCGTGTCCTCAAGGTCGAGGATCTGATCGTGATGGGCCACGCCATGTGTGGCGGCATCCAGGCGTTGCTCAACAGCACTCAGGAGCCCGGTGGCGACTTCCTGGTGCAGTGGATGCGGATTGCAGAACCGGCGCGGCAGCGGGTGCTGGCGCGCGGCTCAACTGACCTGCAGAGTGATATCGAGCTCGAATCAATCAAGCTCTCGCTCAATAATCTGCGCACGTTTCCGTGGATCGATGAGCGTGTGCAATCGGGCAAGCTGCGCCTGACCGGCACGATGTTCGATATCCGCTCCGGCGTACTGACGATGCTGCAGCCAGACGGCGAATTCACGCCGGTCTGATCAGCCCGCGCCGCGCGCCGCGCTACGGTTCGTCGGCGAAAATTGCGATGAGTGGTGCTTGGCCGTCGGCCGCACGCGCGCGGAACATCCCGCTGGTGTTGAAACTCCAGGCCACCTGACCGTCGGGCGTCATTGCGACAGCGCCGCCGTCACCGCCGAGGATGGCGAGCTGGCGATGAATGACATCATCGAGCGCCGCCTGCAACGGCATGTGCCGATACTGGACCAGCGCGCAAATCTCCCGGGCCACGGTCAGCCGAATGAAATATTCGCCAGTGCCCGTCCCAGAGACCGCGCACGAGGCGTCGGATGCATAGGTGCCGGCGCCAATGATCGGCGTATCACCGACCCGTCCCCAGCGCTTGGCCGTGAGACCTCCGGTGGAGGTTCCGGCAGCGAGGTGCCCGGCGCGATCCAGAGTCACTACGCCGACCGTGCCAAAGCGGTGGTCTGAAGGAGCGAGCGCGGCGGCTGGCTTGAGGGCGGGCTGCGACGCCGGCGCTCCGGCTGGTCGCTGCGGAATGGGCTGGCCTTGACGGCGCAGCTCGGCTTCCAGCTGCTGCCAGCGCTCCTCGGTGAAGAAAAAACTCGGTTCCACCTGCTCGAGTCCCTGAGTCGCGGCGAAGGCATCGGCGCCCTCACCAATCAACATGACCTGCGCGGAGTGGTCCATTACCGCGCGCGCCAGTGCAATGGGGTGACGCGTGCGCGTTACGCCGGCGATCGCACCGGCCTTGAGTGTGTCGCCCGCCATGATCGCCGCATCAAGTTCATTGCGGCCCTGGGCCGTGAAGACAGCGCCACGCCCTGCGTTGAACAGCGGGTTGTCTTCCATCAGCTCAATCGCAGCCTGCACCGCATCGACAGCGCTGCCGCCGCCCTTGAGCACGGCCGAGCCGGCCGCAACCGCCGCGCGCAATCCGTCGCGGTAGGCAGCTTCGCGTGCCGGCGACATGTCCTTGCGATCCGACACGCCGGCACCACCGTGCAGCACGATCGACCAGGCGGGCGCGGACTTCACCACCTCGCGATGACTCGCGTGCGCTGCTGTAGCCATGCCGGCGCAGCCCAGCAGCGCCAGGGCGCACTGGTATAGCAGGCGCCAGGGCGCCGCTCTGCCAGTTCGCTCCTCACTTGGCATCGCCGCCGGTCGCTTCGCCCTCAGCCGTCTGGCCGCCGGCTGCAAAGGCTTTCACGCTCTGCATCATGTCGATCTTCTGGCCGTTGGCGAGCGTCGCCTTGCTGAACTGACCCCCTACCCGGCCATCCTTCATCGGATAGACATCCACGGTGATCTTCTCGCCCGGCGTGAACAGCGCGCGCCGGATTCCCATGCGGTTCATCTGCGAGGGACCACCACTCTCCAGGCCCCAGTCATCCATGCCGCCCTGCGCGTTCGGGACCGACACCCAGATCCACACATGCGGATTGGTCCATTCAACCGACTTGATCGTTCCGACAATGGTGACGGTGCGCGATTTGTCGAACATCGCGAACGAATGGTGCGCCTGGAGCATCGCGGGCGAGGCCAGCAGCCCCGCAGCGGCCAGAACCCGGGACACGCGCATCTTAAACGGGAGGATCTGCATGAGGTTGTGCTCCGCTACTTCGGGGGCGTCAGATCAACGTGCGGCGCGCCGCTCGCGTCGGTACCGTCACGGTTGCCCTCGACGCACGAGGCTTCCTGTATTTCCCAGTCGCGGTGACGCACGTAG
>JBEKOK010000154.1:0-8962 GCA_049521875.1 Steroidobacteraceae bacterium | reverse complement strand
TTCCCGGCGCAGCAGGTCGATGGCGCGGTTGCGCGCGATCGCGACCATCCAGCCTAGCGCATGGCCAAGTTGCGGCTGGTACTGGCGGCTGCGCTGCCAGATGCTGACAAAGGCATCCTGCAGGGCTTCCTCAGCGACGGCGCGGCGGCGCAGGATCCGGATCAGGCAGCCAAACAGCACCGGCGAGGCACGCCGGTAGAGCCGCTCAAGCGCTGCCGCGTCGCCGCGCGCGCAGCGCGCGAGCAGCTCGGCAAACTCAGCCTGAGTGGGGGCATTGCTGATGAGGGTTGCCATTATCGGGTCGTCAAAACCTCAGGTTCAGGACATAACCAGGCGATGCGGACACCAGCCCGCTACCTGTACATCAGCATAACGCAGCGCACGCCCCGGCGGATGCATCCACGAAACGGGAATCGCTCACAATTGGAAGGGCTGTTGTGCTGAGATGACACGGTGGGTCCAGCGTTGAGCGAGGGAAAGATCATGATCAGGTATGCCGTCAGCCGTATTGCGATGAGCGGATTGAGCGTGTTGCTGTGCAGTTGTGCCGCCGCGCCCCAGGCGCCGTCGCACGCTGCAGTGCCTGTTCAGGATTTGGCTGCCGCCGAGAGCTACGACTACGAGTGCGATACCCCGCCGGCTCACATGGCCGACTGGGTGCGTTCCTTGAACGCCAGCCGGGTCGATGTGCGCGGCTCGCTGCTGATGAAGGAAGGGCGCGAGGATCCCAACGCGCGACCGGTCGCCAATGTGTTGCTTGCCGGTTCGGAAGTGGCACAGACCTTTGGCCTGCGCGCCCAGATCCTGAACGCAACCCCTGAATTGCTGCAGATTGATCTGCTCGGGCCGCTGCCTGGAAAGGCCGTCGTGCCAGTGGCTACAGTGCCCTGGAAGAAGCAGCCGGTGGAATTCGAGCTGTCGTTGAATGCCGCGGGCGAAGTCGAGCTCACGGCTGCCGGGCGCCGCGCGGCGCTGCATGTCGGGGCCGTTACGCTCACAAAGATGTCCCTGGGCTGCTCGACTGCCGATGCCCACTTCTCCCATGTCACAGTACAGATCGATTAAACAGGCGCGTCGAGAAGCTTTTGGCGCCGCCTGCATGTTCCAGCGGCCCTCAGGTCGCCGCCCTATGGCTGCGTCAGGAAAATCCTACAGGCGAACACAACCGTATCCGCTCGCGCACGTGCTCGGCCGCGTCATATGGTGTGCTGCCGGTCACCCGCTCCAAGGAGTCGTTCGAATGCACAGCAAGCCCAGCAGCGCTTCGAAACGCTCGAAAGGATCCAAGCGCCGCAAACCTGATGAGCTTTCGAACCAACCACAGCCGGCGAGCGATCAGGCCAAGCAACGCCCGCCGCATTCGGCGCAAAGCTTAGGCAATCTCCAGCCCGACTCGCTGAGCAGTCAACGCGGTGGTTCCAGAGAGCTCGCCAACGACGTCGAGCGCGTAAGTGACACCGACCGCAGAGGCGGCCAGCGTACGGATGACGGCTCGGTCGAGCGCCCGGGCGAAGTCTAGCAACGCCCGCGATGTGCCAGCCGTATGTCGCTGCGTTTGCGGAGCCGACCGATGGCCGCTGAACGAAATTCGCCTCACGCACGCTTTGCAGCCACTACAAGATCAGCGATCCGCCACGCCCCTCCCGGACTGCTATGAGCAAGCTTAAGGCGCGAGATTTCAAGGCCGGCGTCGATGTCGCAACCATTCCGGAGGGCGCCATACTGGCTGGGCGATGGCAGGGTAAGCCGGTCATTTTGACGAATCAGCAGGGACAGTACTGTGCGCTCAGCGGCGTGTGCACTCATATGGGCGCGCCACTCGAGCAAGGCACGCTGGCGAATGGCGAAGTTCATTGCCCGTGGCACCACGCGAGGTTCTCGCTGGCGACCGGCGAGGCCGTTGCAGCTCCGGCCCTGTCACCGCTGAGCAGTTTCGGTACAGTCATACGCGGAGGTCGCTTGTTCATCACCAAGCGACAACCCAGGCCCACGCCGGTCGCGCCAGTGCAAACTCCCCGGGTGCTGATCCTGGGCGGCGGCGCTGGCGGCCATGCGTGTGCGCAAGAACTTTTTCGATCCGGGTTCAAGGGCCTGACGACAGTGGTGAGTGAGGATCCAGATCCGCCCTACGATCGAACCTTCTGTTCAAAACAGTACTTGAGCGGGGAGAAGTCGCGCAGGGAGAGCTTCCTCGCCGATGGCAAAGTTTATCGAATCTCTGAAAACCTGATGCTGCGATTGGGATGTAAGGCGATAGCGATCGACACACAGGGCAGATCGCTGGTGCTCGATGGCGGCGAGCGGATGGAATTCGACAGGCTGATTCTCGCGATGGGCGCGCAGCCCAAACATCCGCAGTGGCCGGGCTGCGAGTTGCCGAATGTCCATGTGCTGCGCACGCTGCGCGATGCGGATGCGCTGGTCCGCGCTTGCCGGCGGGCCAAACGCGTAGCTGTCATCGGCGCGAGCTTTATTGGCCTCGAGGTGGCTGCCTCGCTCAGGCAGCGTAAACTGGCGGTGCATGTCATTACGCCCGAGGACGTGCCCCTGAAAAAACAGCTGGGGGCCGACATCGGCAAGATGATTCAAACGGTGCACGAGAAAAAAGGCGTGCGGTTTCACTTCGGTCGCCAGGTGCACCAATTTGATGGCAAGCACGTAACGCTCGATGATCAATCCAAGATCCAGGCAGATTTTGTGATCGCGGGTATCGGCGTCACGCCCCGAACTGAGCTTGCGCAGGCCGCTGAGATTGCCTGTGCGTCAGCAGAGGAGGGTGGCGGAGTGATTGTGAATGAGCAGCTTGAATCCTCGCAGCCCGGCATCTTTGCTATCGGTGATATCGCGCGTTACCCGGACCCGCACACCGGAAGAAATATCCGCGTCGAGCACTGGGTGCATGCGCAGCGGCAAGGCCAGCATGTTGCCCGGCTCATCATGGGCCACGCCAACCGCTACAAGGACGTGCCTTTCTTTTGGAGCGCGCATTTCGATACGCAGATCCAATATATCGGACATGTTAAATCCATTGTGAAGACCAGGACGGAAGGCTCCGTCAAGGCGCGCGACTTCAGGCGCTACTACGAAGGTCCCCAGGGGGACAAGGCTTTCGCGAGCTGCAATCGCGACCGGGACGCGCTGCTCGAAGAGTCTTCCTGGGACAGCGGCTTACTCAAACAGACTGAGGGCTGAAGAGCCACCGCTTCGGGGGGCCTCCGCCCTCTGCAGCCGATTTATCGGACCCTTACCGCGCCGAATGCAATCTTGTCAGGCCGCTACTGCGGTGCCGTGATTTTCCGCTACCGGCCGGAACGTCATCGCTATCACCACCGCAATGATCCCGAAGCCCCAGGACACCAGGTAAAGCGCCCCGTAGCTGCCAAACCGGTCGTAGATCCACCCACCGAGCACCGGACCGGTGGCCATACCGAGGCTTCCAGCCATCGCGGTGGCGCCGATCACGGTGCCCATCATCCGCAACGGGAGATTCTCGCGCGCCAGTACTGCGTACAGCGGCATCACGCCGCCGTAGGTAAATCCGAACAGCATGGCGACCGCGTAGAACACGTTCAGGCTGCTGGCAAAATAATATGCGGCGGCAAAAAACGCCTGCATCAACAGGCCAGTGATCAGCGTGCGGCGCGCGCCGAAGTGATCGCCGGCCAATCCAAATGCGATGCGGCCACCGAGACCCGCGAGTCCTTCCACACTGTAAATGGTCACTGCCGTGGTCAGCGGAATGCCGCAGGTCACGGCGTAACTCACGGTATGGATGATGGGTCCCGAATGGGTAGCGCAGCAGAAGAAATTGGTCAGCACCAGCACGATCAATTGTGGCGATTGGATCAGTTGGCTGATGGGCATTGCGGGCGCCACCGGCGCCGCATCTCCGGGCGCAGCGGCGTGTTTCTCAAGTGCGGGTGGCCGTCGCACCAGAAACGAGACCGGTACCAAGACGCAAACCACCAGCACCGCAACGATTTGCAGGACCTGCCGCCAGTCGTGCGTAAGTGCCAGATGGGCGACCCACGGCGACATCGTCAGCGGTGCGGCACCGAAGCCGGCAGAGACCAGAGATACAGCAAGGCTCCGCTGGGTCGAAAACCACCCCGTCACGCAGGCGACGACCGGTGCGAAGATTGCCGAGGTGGCGATGCCCACCAACAATCCGAATGCCAGCTGGAATCCGCCCAGAGTCGGCGCCCAGCTGGCGAGCGCGAGGCCAGCACCCAGCAGCAGCGATCCGATCAGGCAGGTCCAACGCGCGCCGATCCGATCACTCAGAGTCCCCCACGCGAAGCTGCCAACAGCCATCGCGAGAAATCCAAAGGTCATGGCGGCTGAGACGCCGGTCGTGGACCAGCCGGTGTTCGCGGTGATCGGCCGGAGCAGAACGGGGAGCGAGAACATCGCACCGATCGCGATGCAACCCATCAGTGCGCCCGCGGCGACGATGACCCAGCGGTAAGGAGGTTCAGCCATAGTGCGTCTTGTTCAGTCCATCGGTTAGGGAATCAGCACCACACGGAAGCGTGCCTTGCCACTCATCATGCGTGCATAGGCATCGGCGGCCTTTGCCAGCGGAAAGGTCTCGATCATGGGCCGTACGTTCGACTGCACGCTGAAGTTCATGGTGTCTTCCGAGTCCGGCGCCGTGCCAGAAGGCCAGCCGGCGAGCGAACGGCGCGCGCCGATGAGCATCATGGATGAGACCTCCATAGGCTCGCCGCTGGCGCCGACCACCAGCAGCTTGCCATCGATGCCCAATCCGGCGACCACCGAGCTCATGCTCTTGGCATCGGTGACGGTGGCCAGGATCACTTTTGCGCCGCCCAGCTGGCTGAGCTCCTTGGCGGGGTTTTGCGTCGTGCTGTCGATATAGATCTGAGCACCGAGTTTCTTTGCCAGCGGTCCTTTGTCGGCACCGCGCGCAATGGCCACGGTCTTAAAGCCCATCTTGGCGGCGAATTGCACGCCCAGGTGACCCAGGCCGCCGATGCCGAGGATTGCGACGAGATCGCCGGGGCCAGCGCCGCTATGGCGCAGCGCGTTGAACGTGGTTATCCCGGCACAGAGCAGCGGCGCCGCCTCATCGGATTTGAGTTCATCGGGTACCGAAGCGAGCGCCTCAAAGGGCGCAAGCATATATTCGGCATAACCGCCGTCATACGAAATACCCGGAATCTGCCCCGTGGCACAGTGGATGAAATCGCCGCGACGACAGGAGATACAGTGCCCACAGTGGCCGCCATGCCAGCCCACGCCGACGCGCATACCTTTTTTCCAGTCAGGCACGTCCGCTCCAACCGCATCAATGATTCCAACTACTTCATGGCCGGGTACGCGCGGAAACTGGATGCCCGGAAATCCGCCGGTAACGGTGAACATGTCGCTGTGGCACACACCGCAGGCCTGAACCTTGATGCGCACCTGACGCGGCGCAGGCTCGGGGATCTCACGCTCGATGAGCTCGAGCGGGTCGTTGGCTTTTGCAACCTGAACAACTTTCATTTTTGGCATCGGGGATCCCTCTCATTGGAATCCGTAGCCTACACCAGGCGGTGGTGCAGCTTCTGTCAGCGCCAACCGAGAGGGCTAAAGGTTCTGGTAGTTCGGCCCTGAGCCGCCCTCGGGCGTCGTCCAGGTGATGATCTCGTAGGGATCCTTAATATCGCAAGCCTTGCAGTGCACGCAGTTGGCTGCATTGATCTGCAGACGCTGGCCGTGCTCGGCATCCTCGATGATCTCGTAAACCCCGGCCGGGCAGAAGCGCGTGCAGGGATTACCGAACTCCTGCGCGCAGCGGCTGACGCACACTGTGGTATCGGCAACCTTCAGGTGCGCCGGTTGCTGTTCATCGTGCGAAGTGCCGGCGAAGTATACCGATGCCAATCGGTCGCGCGGCGGCAGCGTGCGTTCACTCCAGCCGCGCTCCGGGGAATGAAACTCATTCAGATGCTGGGTCGCCGCAAAGCTGGCGCTGTTGCGCAGCGTCCAGGGCGTGCGGCCGGCGGTCAGCGTCTCAAGGCCCCAGTTGAGTACCCCGACCCACAGGCCGTGCTTGAATCCCGGTTTGAAGTTGCGGACCTTCTTGAGTTCCTGTCCGCCGGGCGATGCGCGCCAGCGCGCATCGAAACCCGCCAGGCTGCCGTGCTCATGCAGATGCTCGGCGGCCAGCATGCCGCAGCGCATCGCCTGGTGAATGCCCTTGATGCGCGGCATGTTCAGTGTGCCCGCGGTGTCGCCGATCAGCAGGGCGCCTGGCATTTCCAACTTCGGCATCGATTGCCAGCCGCCGGCAGCGATCGCGCGTGCGCCGGCCGAGAGGATCTCGCCTCCTTCGAGGAGCTTGAGAATCGGCGGGTGGTTCTTGTACTGCTGGAAGGCTTCGAACGGCGCGAGGCGCGGATCGGCGTAGTCCAGGCCCACGACGTAGCCGACATAGACGCGGTTTTCATCGAGGTGATAGAGGAAACCGCCACCGTAAGTGTGTGAGTCCATCGGAAAGCCGGCCGAGTGCTGAATCAGGCCCGGCTCGACGCGGCCCGGCGGTACCTGCCACAGCTCCTTGAAGCCGAGCGCGTAGCTTTGCGGATCGCTGTCCTTGTCGAGCGCGTAGCGCTTGATCAGCGTCTTGGTGAGACTGCCGCGGCAGCCTTCGGCGAGCATCGTGTAGCGTGCGTGGATGTCAGGGCCCGGGGCGTAATTGGGTCCGGGCTCCCCATTGCGCTCGACGCCCATGTCGCCGATGCGCACGCCAGCGACTGCGCCCTGCTCATCAAACAGCATCGAGGCGCCGGCGAAGCCTGCAAACACATCGACGCCCAGCGCCTCGGCTTCGGTGGCCATCCAGGCGGTCAGGCCGCCCAGGGAGACGATAAAGTTACCGTGGTTATGCAGCTGCGGCGGCGTGATGAGCTTGCGGCTGCCCTTGCGGGTGAAGTAATGGAACTCATCGCGACCAGCCGGCACGCACACCGGGAGCTTGGCCTCGCGCCACTTGGGCAGCAGCGCATCGAGCGCACACGGGTCGAGCACCGCTCCAGAGAGGGAATGTGCCCCCACCGCCGAGCCTTTTTCCAGCACGCACACCGTCAGTTCCGGCTGGCACTGCTTGAGCCGGATCGCGCAGGCGAGGCCTGCCGGGCCGGCGCCGACGATCAGTACGTCGTAACTCATCTCATCGCGATCAGTCATGAAGATCCTCAGCGTAAGAGCCGCAGCGCGCGCGGATTGTCCCGCGTCCGCTTCCCCCACGTAAAGCGCTTCCGGCGCCAGGGGCGAACCGGCAAGCGCACGAGTGAAATTAACGTTGTCAAATTTCCTAAGTCAATTTTGGCTCAAATCCCGGGCTAAGCTTCCTTCCAGCGGGGTCCATTGCGGCCCGCGCGCGAGATTGGATTAGCGTCACGAGGAGAATGGATGATGAGCCTGCAGCGCAACCTGCCGACTGCTGAAGAACTGCGTAACAACTGGCGCGACAGCCCGCGCTGGCGCTCGGTAACCCGCGCCTACCAGCCCGAGGCGGTACTGCGGCTGCGCGGCACGATTCCGGTGGATTACTCGATTGCCCGGATCACGGCCGAGAAACTGTGGCGCTATCTGAATGAGAAGTCGTTCGTCAATGCCCTGGGCGCACTGACCGGCAACCAGGCCCTGCAGCAGGTACGGGCCGGGCTCGATGCGATCTATCTCTCCGGCTGGCAGGTCGCGGGCGATGCCAACCTTGCCGGGCAGATGTACCCGGACCAGTCGCTGTATCCGGCCGACTCGGTGCCCAACGTCGTCCGGCGCATCAACAACACCCTGCGCCGTGCCGATGAGATTCACCACGCTGAGGGCGATGATTCGATCGACTGGCTCAAGCCGATCGTGGCCGATGCCGAAGCAGGCTTCGGTGGCGTGCTCAATGCCTTCGAGCTGATGAAGGCGATGATTGAGGCCGGTGCCGCCGGCGTGCACTTCGAGGATCAGCTCTCCTCGGCCAAGAAGTGCGGACACATGGGCGGCAAGGTACTGGTGCCGACGCAGGAAGCGATCTCGAAACTGGTGGCGGCGCGTCTGGCCGCCGATGTCTGCAACGTGCCGACGCTGCTGGTGGCGCGCACCGATGCCGAGGGCGCCAACCTGCTGACCGCAGATGTCGATGAACGCGACCGGCCGTTTATCGATGCAGGCCGCGGGCGGACCTCCGAGGGCTTCTTCTATGTGCACGCGGGTCTCGAGCAGGCGATCGCGCGCGGCCTGGCCTATGCGCCGTACGCCGATCTGGTGTGGTGCGAAACCGCCAAGCCGGATCTGGAGGAGGCCAGGAGCTTTGCCGAGGCGATCCGGCATCGCTATCCCGACAAGCTGCTGGCCTACAACTGCTCACCGTCGTTCAACTGGAAGCGCAAGCTCGATGACGCACAGATCGCGACTTTCCAGCGCGAGCTGGGCGCGATGGGCTACAAGTTCCAGTTCATCACGCTGGCCGGTTTCCATGCGCTCAACTACTCGATGTTCGAGCTGGCGCAGGGCTACAAGAACAGCCAGATGTCGGCGTACGTGAGCCTGCAGCAGGCCGAGTTTGCGGCCGAGCCGCGTGGCTACACCGCGACCAAGCATCAGCGCGAGGTCGGTGCCGGTTACTTCGACGACGTCACGCAGACGGTGACCGCGGGTACTTCGTCGCTCTCCGCGCTGACGGGAAGCACCGAGGAGCAGCAGTTCCGTTCAGCGTGATATGCGTTTCTACCACCCGGACGCCGCCGCTGCCGATGGCTCTGCGAGCGCCACCGGCGCGGCACGCGTCCAGGGGCAGGTAGCCGACGCATTTGAATCGGCGTTATACGCCATGCGTTGTGCCCAGATGGTCGTCGAGGCCTTCCTGGGCTACGACGCGCGCTTCCGCGATGTCACCCGCCGCGCGAGCACCTGCTTCGCGGCGCGCGACTGGCATCGCAGTCACCGCGATGCCGTG
>JBEKOK010000153.1:0-9057 GCA_049521875.1 Steroidobacteraceae bacterium | reverse complement strand
CAACAATCGGCCGCTGGCGCATCGCTATCGGCTTGATCCAGGGCCTTTGCGCCTGGGGACTTCTGCGTGCCGTAGCGCCAATGATTTACACCGTTGAGAAGGCGCACCCGACCCAGGATCATTTTTGGTCTGAGCGGCATCCCGCAGTGTTTGCCGCGCTGGCACTGGTCACGGCATTCATCCCCACCATTGCAATAACCGAATTTGGCCGCATGGGCCGAAAGATGCTGGTGCTTTACCTCGCCGGTGCCAGCGCTGCTGTTGCGGCGCTTGCTGCCTACGATCAATGGAGAGATCCCGGGTATTCCATGTGGAACAGTGGGATTAGGGTATGGCCCTCCTTTCATGTGGCGTTTTGCACCGCCGTCGGGCTGTTCATTGCCAATCAGCTACTTGAGCACCGCGCGCGCGGATACTCAATATTCAAGCACTATGCCGCGCATTTCGAAGACAGTTGGATGCGTGGGTTCCAGCTCGTCGTCTCGTTCATTTTCACATTGCTGGTATGGGGGATCCTCGAACTGGGCGCGGCACTATTTGGCCTGATCCATCTTGAATGGTTCAGAACCATGATCGAGCACAATTGGTTTCGCTGTCCCGCTCTAGCGATGGCATTTGCAGCCTCGATCCACCTGACCGATGTGCGTCCTACGCTTCTGCGAGGTATGCGCAACGTATGTCTGACCCTCTTGTCGTGGCTGTTGCCATTGGTAATTACGCTCAGCTTGGCGTTTCTTGCGGCGCTCACTTGGACGAGCCTCAAGCCTCTGTGGGACACCCGGCATGCTGCCAGCATTTTGCTGTGGGCTTGCGCCGTCACGTTGCTGTTGCTCAACGCGGCTTACAAAGACGGAGATGCTGCAAATCGACCGCCAGGCATGTTGCGATGGACCGGATGGTTGGCCGGTCCCACGATGCTTTTGCTGGCGATCATCGCTGCAATTGCCATCGGTTTGCGAGTACGGCAGCACGGGTGGACGCCGGAGCGGGTTTACTCGACGGCCGTGACGATCGTCATAATGATTTACAGCCTGGGTTATAGCCGGGCCACAGTGTCTGGGGCGCCTTGGCTTAAGGCATTGGAGACGGTGAATGTCCTGGCGAGTCTGACCATACTAGCCATCCTTGTTCTGTTGTTAACGCCGGTGGGCGATCCGGAAAGATTATCGGTCAGTAATCAGCTCGCGCGTCTGGCCCAGGGCAAGGTTGACTCAGGCAAATTCGACTACCAGTTTTTGCGGTTTGAAACCGGCCGCTTTGGCAAGGATGCGTTAGCAAAGCTGGCACAGGCACCTGATCAGGAAATTAAGTCGCGCGCGATGCTGATGATGAGCACGTCAACACCTCAATTCCGGCTGCGAGGCGAGGTGGACCCCCGCGAGACCGAGGCGGCCTTCTCACATGCTACGGTCTATCCCGAGGGAACGCAGCTTCCACCAGACTTCAAGAGTCAGGATTGGCGTAACGACGCGTACTGCCTGCGAAATGGAATGGCTTGCGACATCTACGTGGGCTCGTTTGGTCGTGGGGGCGCTACTGCAGTGATCGTCAACCCGACTTCGAATGTGCCGGAATCTGCAATGAGCGCCTCGAATAGAACTGCTTTCGTTTTTGAGCGAGACTCTTCAGGAAGTTGGCAGAGGGCGGGCACTGTAGATCACATCGACTGCCCAGACGTCGCTGCTGCCCTGCGCGCCGGAAAAGCCATCCCCGTACCGCCGGAGCACAGTGACCTGATGGTCAATGGGATACGGCTCAGATTTGTCTCTAACTGGAGATATGAGCCTCAATGCCAGGTAGAGAAGATCGCCGATAAACCCCAGAGCAGCAAAACTCCCGGTGATTCCCAAGCACCTGCGCATATGGGTCCGGCCTTTGGATCTCCCCGGTAAAACAGCAGTGCGTCGGATCGCCGGCGTCAGTTCTGACCAAATGCTTATTAGCACATCGAGAGCGGTCTCCCGCATAGTAAGGGGCCCGCTAATTTGCGTGACGTTATCTGCGAACTTGGGAAAACGACGAAAGAAGTGTCGCGACCATTACGGCTCCGCCTCGTAAAGGGTCTCGCGCAAAACTAGGCGGGGGAACCTATTTAATATCGATCTATTTCGCCATTTCCGGCCGTGACCTCCTCCTTTAGTGCTTGTGTGAATCGCCAGAGAAGCTGTCCTGGGAGGGCTTTTCCGCGACTACGACCAGCAATGATTCCGGCCCCACACCGCTCCCCGTCAGATAGGGCACCATTGCAGGCGATACCGATTCATATCCCACATCCTTCGCGGTTTTATAAGGTGCATAGAACATCAAGTGCGGGGGCACGAAGCCGCTTTCCTTGGACTCGGTATTGTAGACATAGTTGTCACTGGACATCATGTACAGGAAACCGGGCCCCGGCACTCTAAAACGGCCATCCTTGTATCCCTTTGCGATGTCATCCTTGATCTGCTCCTCGGACTTACCCTGTGCCCGTAACTCTTCCCTGCGCAAATAAGCAACCATAATTGTCCGACTGCCCTCGGCATCGAAGCACGCTGGCGCTGACGAGGTTTGTGTTGTTCCTGAGAAAGACCGCTCGATCAAACAACTAAAGCCGTTAGTACCTTCGCGAATCTTCTCATAACCTTTAGGCCCCAAAACATAAACTGCGGCCTTGCTCGATACTTCGGTTGGGGCCGCGCTTACGGCCAGCTGGATCTGCTGCTCGCGCGACGTGGAATGAGTTACTAAGTGCACTTCCCTCGTGGGTTCCTGAGCGGTGTCTTGAGCGGCAGCACCGCTGGATAGTGCGCCAATTGACAGAATGCCGGCAAAGGTCGTTATCCTCCATCTCGTAAGCTTCATGTTTGTGTCCTCTCTCTCTTGCAAAAAGTAACGAGCCACCGAGAGCAGAGTACCCCAGGCATGTAGTGATTATTTTGCCAAAGCTACCGATTGAACCAAGCAGGCGACGAGTTGCCGGTTTGGCGCGCCAGGCCGCCGCTGCGTCGCTGCGCCGCAGAACTCCATGCGCTAGAATTGCTCATGGCGCGGGACAACCCAGTGCGATTGCCTTCCTTCTGGCAGCTGCAGATCACAGGCTGGGTCGGTCTATATCTGGTACGGATTCTGGGATCGATCCCTGACATTTTTCGGCGCCCTGGCGCGCTTCGCGGCACCACCGTGGCGATTGGTTCAATGTTCCTGGCTAGCTTCGCACTGCGTCCCCTTTGCCGCTCGCTGCTGCCCCGCGCGCCCTCCTGGCTGGCCTTTGCCTGGAGGGCAGCGGCCTGGTCCATGGTATGGGGAACTGCCACCACCTTTGCCGCCACGCTCATCTTGGGGGGGTTCCAGAAGCTAGATTGGCCCAGCGTGGCTGGAAGCTCTGTGCAGTTCGCTTTTATGTTTTTTCTATGGTGCAGCTTGTATCTCAGCGTCAAACAATGGCAACAATCGGTGCATGAAAGAGAGCGCCTGCTGCGCGCTGAAACCGAGGCCCGCGACGCTCGGCTCAGTGCTTTGCGCTATCAGTTGAACCCGCATTTTCTGTTCAATTCACTTAATGCCGTTTCCACGCTCGTTCTGGATGGCAATGCGCCCGCTGCTACCCAGATGCTGGCGCAGATCGGCGAGTTCTTGCGCACAAGCCTGGACAACAAAGTGGTATCGGAAGTCACGCTTTTCCAGGAAATGGCCTTCACGGAA
Source organism: Steroidobacteraceae bacterium (assembly GCA_049521875.1). GTDB lineage: Bacteria > Pseudomonadota > Gammaproteobacteria > Steroidobacterales > Steroidobacteraceae > FEN-1191. The sequence continues at coordinate 5,376 of JBEKOK010000153.1, read as the reverse complement.
CGTTATCTCGCCATCGAGCAAACCCGGATGGGAGAGCGTCTGCAGGTCAATTGGGCTATTTCTTCCGAGACCCTGGATGGGCTCGTGCCCAGCATGCTACTGCAACCGCTGGTGGAGAACGCCGTGCGTCATGGCGTAGTGCCAATTGTAGAGGGCGGAAGAATTGCAATCGAGAGTGGACTCCACAGAGACCGCATGCGGATCGTGATCCGGAACTCCGGACCGCGAAGCGCCGACAAGCAAACGGAGAATGGCAAGGGAATTGGCCTGAACAATACCCGGGAACGTTTACTGACACAGTACGGAGTAAATCACACGTTCTTGGTGGAGTGGCCGGAAGTGGGCGGTTGTCAGGTGACGGTGGAGCTGCCTTTCGAAAGGGCTGCAGACATACAAGAGGCCTTGCCTTGCGAACTCTGATTGTCGACGACGAGCCCCTGGCCAGGCGTGGCGTGGTCCTGCGACTGCGCAAGTTCAAAGGTATTGAGATCGTCGGAGAAAGCGGGGACGGGTCATCGGCAGTTGAAAAGATCCTCGCCCTGTCCCCTGATGTCGTGTTTCTCGATGTCCAAATGCCTGGAATGAACGGCTTTGACGTTCTGCGGACGTTGCCAAGGGAGCATCTGCCTATTGTAATTTTCCTGACCGCCTATGAACAGCACGCGTTGCAGGCGTTCGAAGTTCACGCTCTCGATTACTTGATCAAGCCAGTGGACGACGCACGCTTTGCCGCCGCTATCGGCCGGGCGCGCAAGTTGCTGGATTCGGCCTTGAAGACGACGATGGCCGAACGAGTCCTGCAAATGCTGGATCGCGTCGCTGAGAAATACGCCACTCGATTCAGTGTGCACACCGGATCTAGAATTCAGATCGTGCTGGCAGAGGATGTCGAGTGGATCGGGGCGGCCGGCGACTACGTGGAACTGCACGCCGGCAGCCGTTCTCACCTGCTCCGCGAAACCATGGCTTCGTTGGAACAGCGGCTCGATCCTGCACAATTTCTTCGCATCCATCGTTCGCGCATTGTTCGGACTGACAGCATTCGGGAGCTACGCTCCATTGAGAACCGGGAATTCACTGTTAAGCTTTCTGACGGCTCGGAACACCGTTCTAGCCGCACCTACGCCGCCCCTCTCCAACATTGGCTAGCCTCAGGAAGAGGCTGATTCGCCATGATTTCGCGCGCCCTGGCACTCAACCTATGAGGTCTTACGGCGTAATGTTGTTAAATCCGACAGGCTGCTAGCTGTTCTGAAAATGAGGAAAAAAGGAGCTTGAGATGACCCCACTGAGCCAGCGTTTTTTAATGATCTATTCCGGTGTTATGACGGTCGTCTTTGCTATTTCAGCGCTATACGGATTCGCGCGAGGCCCTCAGAAAATGACGATTGAGGAACTTGATGTTCAACGCATCAACCTCCGGGAGCCCGATGGAACACTGCGCTTGGTAATTTCGGACAAATCCAAAGCACCGGGGATATTCATCGAAGGTAAAGAGTATCCGCATCCTGATCGCAAGACTGCGGGCATGATCTTTTACAACGATGAAGGAACCGAGAACGGGGGATTGATCTTCGGGGGTGAAAGGAGCAAGGACGGGACAAAGCAATCTTCTGGACATTTGTCGTTCGATGCCTACGAGCAAGATCAGACCATGGCACTAGATTCAAACCAGAGTGGAAGTGATCGCCAGACAAGATTACAGATAACGGACTATCCCGATTATTCCCTGGTCGATCTTTTTAATTTTATGGCTTCGATCAAGCAGTTGCCCGCTGAACAACAAAAAGCAGAAACGGCTGCCTTCTTTGCGGAACACGGACGTCCTACGACACGTCTGGTGTTAGGGCGAGGCATGGGGAAGGACAGTGGCGACAACAGCGTGATGCTTGGTCTAAATGACATGCAAGGACGTCCTCGTATCGTTTTAGAGGTCGCCTCCGATGGCTCCCCGTCGCTGCAGATGTTCGACAGTACCGGCAACGTAGTCGGCATGTTAGAGACTAAAAATCCCCCGTAAGTCTAAAAATGCTCGTATCGTTGAGTCTTCGTCTCTGATCTTTGATATTCGTTGCGCGGGAGAGCGCGTACTAGACTCCAAGTGCCACTACCCACGCTATGTATAGGACGTCTGTCAGAATCTGGATTGCTGGAGCCACGGATTTCCAGTAATCCATCAGACGCATATCGCGCCGGTATGGACGGAGACCTTTCATCAGCTTTCGAGCGGCCATACGAAGTGAATCCGCCCGGTACTCGGGATGATGGTTAGCTTCGAAATTGCGACGGTCAACATGGGCGGCGGATCACAATCAGTTATCTGCAACGTTTGCTACCGCACGGAGTTCTCGAAGGCAGGATGCTAGTGTCGGAACGCTGAATCCGGATCTCCCTAACGAACACTACTCGACCCCCGAGCACCTGTTCGACGGATTCAACCATTGACCCGTCGCCGTGGAATTACCCGCCGACGGGTCTTTCCTTTCGAGTCGCCGAGACATTCACCGCGTTGCGCGCGGAGGTGTGAGCAGAAGACGCAGAACCAAGTACAGCGTAGCGTCACTTTTGGCAGGCACAACATGCCATTGGCGATACCGGTTGCGGCGCCGTGTGCGTCACCGTACAGACAGGGGACGCATGATGGCGGATGATTTTACAGCAGTGCGCTGCGCAGGAAGACATGTTGCATCGCATAAGCGACTGAGAGAGCGGCCGACGACGAGCCGAGGCCGTATTCTCCGCGTAGCCGGCTCTACGCAACTACTCCGCGCGGCTATCTAGGAATGCATACCCTGGGAGCGAGTACACGTGAGCAGATCGAGACGGATCAGGAAATACCCGAACCGACGCCTCTGCGCTACGCACGAGAGCAGGTATATCGCACTGCAGGAAACCTGCAGCTTACCGAATCAAGAAGCCAGTCTCCGGGTTCTTCACCAGCCTTCAGGCTGCAACATTAGCCCATTCCTGCCGAAGCTGATCCGCGACTGCACGACGACCGGCGCGAGCGCGGCGGCGCGATGTCTTGTGCGGACACTTAAGCCCCATCTGACTCCTGCGACACCGCAAGTGCCGCATCAGGCGGCCCTATGCTGCGCCGACGTGTCTTGGCAAGTCGCCACACCGTGACGCGCCATGAGTAGCCCGCAGCGCAATACCGCTAGCGTTGGGGCACGCGACTGGGGCATGGTCAGTCCGCTGCGAAATGCCCCGTCGACTGCGGCGTCGAGTCTACGGGATGAGACGGGCCAAGTTGCACGCGCCGAGTTCACCGCGGTGCAGTCACTATTGAAATCCCTCAATGACGCCTTAACGGCTGAATTGGTCTGCGCGTTTCGGAGGCGCGATAACCGCCGCTGGTATGCAGAATTTGGAGGCGCCGCCTCAAGCGTCAAGTCCGGGGCCCGATGCTGTGCGGATTTCGAACTGGCTGATCGACTAGCTGAACGAATCGTGCAACTCGGGGGTCACCCGGAGTTTGCGCTGGATGTCTTGGATGTACATGGCCACGGCGACTCCAAGTCCCGCACGCCAATCAATGATAGGCTCTCGTCGGATCTGGCCGCAGAACGGACGGCGGTCGCAATCCACCAGGAGGTGATGGCGCGGCTCGGGACCACCGATCTTGAGACCAGCAGATTGCTGTACGAGTTTTTGCTCGCTGACGAAGTGTACATGAGCTCACTGTCTGAACTGTGGTGGTCATGCCAACGAGAGCCGGACGATCACGCGCTGGAACATGCGCTGGGTCCCCCAGGAGTACGAGAAACTGAATTAGCATCCGGCTGAAGGGAACGATATTCCCGGCGGAGGACGCGCGACTTTGTTCCACCTCGAACATTTGATTTGCAACACTTCAAGAGGGCACCACAGCAGCCTGGTAGGCATTTACGACCGCGCTAAATCATTCGCGTGATCGCAGCGGGCCGCGCAATGCGCCCGCTGTCAACATTTGCCAGCTTGTTGCTGCTCAGCGAACACCGCCGCATTACATTGCGTTGAGGTGCGCCGACCTTCGTACTAGTAATCTGATAGTTACTTTCTCTGGTACGCCAGTTGACGATGAGTAACGCTCACCCGGTCAGTGGGCGTTACGGCAGACGCACGCTGCCTGCCGATAGACAGCGGAGTTCGGAATGCGCATCCGAACAATGATGAGGGCCGTCGTCGAGCGGCTTCCGGGGGAACTCACCGAGATATTTTGCAAAACCTCGATTCTTAAGTTCTGAAGCACCCTCATCCAGCGCTGCCAAGGAGAAGTCCGCAGAAGGCCACTGCCTGTGGGTGAGCGTCTCCCGCAGTCGCAGCGCTCGCACCAGAACGAAGCTTGTACCACTCTCCTCAGGAATAGCCGCGGCCGGCAGGTTTGCGAGAGGGCTTCTTCATAAGCCTCACGGCGGCTCCTTCCAGCATGCGGACATTGCTCCCCCGGATGTTCATGCCGGTGCCCGACGCAGCACGGGAGGAGCATCAGGGCGCCGGACGGGGCGCGGCCATGCACGGCCGTCCGACTGTTTGAATTGGCCGCCAATATGATCGCGGATGTGTGCTAGCGCTTCTCCTCGACGGTGTGGCCACGACCATCGCGCACTTCGTTTCCCTTAAAGTGGGCACTGTCGACGCGACGTGCGGGCTCGGCTTTTTCGCCGCGGTTTGGCATCGGCCCCGCGTAGCCGTGCGCCGGATGGAACGAGTTATTTACATGGCCGCGGAAGCCTGTGCCGCTATGAAACCATGGACCGGCGCCGACAAAGACGCCTCCGGTAAACCATTCCGGACCGTAGTAGCCCGCCGGAGCGCACCCATAAGGAGTCTCGTCGTAGTAACCGTAAGGACATTCAGGAGCGACTCCGATATTGACGCTGACCTGAGCCTCTGCCTTGGGGGTTGCTGCTATGAGGCAGCCTCCGGCAACGGCACCTAACAGTAGAAAGTTGAGTCCACGCATGAGTTCACCTCGTAATGTTCGATATGGGCAAGTGTTAGCCATTTGCAATTGGATTTCCGTTCGGTGACGCGCGTACGAGCTATCACTTGCGCGTGCCTCGGAGGGCGCGAGCCGGGAGCCTTCGACCCATCACTGAAGTCCATTCGGGGCGACCCAACATTCTTTAGCTACCGCCTGGGCGCTGCGCCTCGGCATCCTGAGACTTCCCGGCTCGCTCCGGCCTGGGTCGGCCGGGTACCACCCTGGGTGTTGCAACGCCTCGGGCAAGAGTTTCAAGACCGGTACCGGATCTGGCAACGCTGCTCCAACCCGCATCTGCAGCAATCCAGCAGAAGGAAGTCAGCGTTGGTACGACAGCGCACCGACGCAATGGCAAGACTAGCGCCGAATGTGATCATTCAATCAGTGGCAGTTGCCATGATTGCGAC
>JBEKOK010000152.1:0-9070 GCA_049521875.1 Steroidobacteraceae bacterium | reverse complement strand
GATGCCTCTGGACTGCCGGGGATTCGCCAGCGCAGCGAGCCGCTGATGCCCGGCGAGCCGCCAGCTGCGGACCTGAGCGTCGCACATGCCCGTGAGCTGCGTCGTGCGCAGCTCGAGCAGGTGCTGTCGGGTTCGGTGATCGCGGTGATCGTGCACCTGTTGGGTGCGGCGGTCCTGGCTCTGGTGCTCTGGCCTCACGTCAACCACGTCCGGGTCAAGAGCTGGCTTGGCGTCACCCTGATGGTGCTGGGCTTTCGCGTTGGCTGCCAGATCTATTGCCGGGCACGCCCACAAAGTGACCCGAAGGCCCAACGCCTGTATCTGCTGATCTCCTGCTACCTGTCCGGCCTGATCTGGGGTTCGAGCAGTCTGATCTTTCTGCCGGCACTCGATTTTCCGCAGCAGGCTTTTCTCGGCCTGGTGGTCGCTGGTGTGGCTTCTGGCGCAGTGACAACAGTCGGTGCCGATCGCCACGCGGGGATGGCCGTGATCCTGGCCTGCGTTGTGCCCTATGACATCGTGATGCTCGGTTCACAGGAATCGATGCGCCTGGCACTCGGGTTCATGGGCCTGCTCTATTGCGGGACACTGTGCGTATCGGTGAACCAGGCCAGCAAGCAGCTGGCCGACAATATCTCGCTGCGTCTCGAGTCCGACGAGCGCGGCCGGCGGCTGCTGCTGCAGGCGACGCACGATGCGCTGACCGGGTTGCCCAACCGGCAGCAGGCCCACACGCGCGTGGCCGCCATCATCGCCGACAGCGGGCTGCGCAAACCCGCCTTCCCGCTGCTGCTGGTCGAAGTCGATGACATCGAGCGTATCAACGTTTCCTTTGGCTACAGCGTGGCCGATGCCGTGCTACGAGAGATCGCGATGCGGCTGGAATCGCGGGTCGGGCCGGGCGGCCTGCTGGCGCGCATCGCGAACCGACAATTCCTGCTGGCCCTGCCGGACCATGGTTGCGAACGTGCCGAGCTGCTGGCCATGCAGCTGCTCGAGTCCATCAGAAGCGGCGTGTTGTGCGAGAGCGTGCCGATCTCAATCGGCGCCCATGTTGGCGTGGCCTTCTACCCCGAGCACGGCGCCAGCGCCACCGAGCTGATGCGGCATCTGGACGCGGCGCTGTTCGATGCCAAGGAGAGCGAGCGCGCACTGCTGGTGTACCGCTCGGGCGGCGAGGCGCAGCACCGGCGGCATCTGGCGCTGATGAGCGACCTGCAGGGCGCCATCCGCGATAACCAGCTGAGCATGTGGTACCAACCCAAGGTGAACCTGCAGACCCACCAGGTCGAGGGCCTGGAAGCTCTGGTGCGCTGGACGCATCCGACGCATGGCCCGATTTCCCCGGGCGAGTTCATTCCGCTGGCCGAGCAGACCGGCATGATCACGATGCTGACGCGCTGGGTGGCGAAGGCCGTGTTCTCACAGATGCAGGACTGGCAGAACGCGGGTTTCACGCCAGATGTTGCGGTCAACCTCTCGACCGCGGACCTGCGCGATGCCGGTATCGCAGACCTGTTGCTGCGCGGCGCCCAGGGTTGTGGCATACCGCCGCACAAGGTGATTCTTGAGATCACCGAAAGCGCGGTGATGCGCGAAACGCAGCGGGTCGTTGAACTGATGAACTACCTGCGCCACTTCGGCTTCCGCTTTTCGATCGATGATTTCGGGACCGGCCATTCCTCCCTCGCGCAGCTCAAGAACCTCCCCGTCGATGAGATGAAGATCGACAAGTCCTTCGTGCTCGATCTCAAGCCCGATTCCGACGATGCCATCATCGTGCGCTCGATCGTCAGCCTCGGTCACAACCTGGGCGTGCGCGTCGTCGCCGAGGGCGTGGAGACTCCCGAGACCTGGCGGATCATCAAGCAGATGGGATGCCATGTCGCCCAGGGCTACCTGATGTCCAAGCCCCTGCCCAGCTGGCATGTCCTGGAACGCGTGCGCGCGCTCAATGCCGCTTTCGAATCCGACAGCTCGGTCACGCAGCAGCTGGTCGCGCTGCGTATCGCCTAAGTAACGTCCTCCGACAAATCTTTACGCTCCGTAAGGCGTGGCGACACACCGCCACGGTTCTGGTGCGCGGGAGTTGCAGTTACACTCGGTGCGTTCGCTTTAAATTCCTAAAGGGGGGAATACTTGTGAATCACCGTAAATCAATGCGGCCGGGCCTGCGGCTCGGCATCCTCGGCGCCGCTGCCGCCTGCGGCCTCTTGGCCAGCGGCCTCTCGACAGCGGCCAGCTGCCCGCAGAAGCTCAGCGCCCAGGATCATGTCATAGCACTCAACGCCATCCAGAATCTGATGGCGCGCTATTCGCACCTGGGCGAACTGCGCGGCGAAGGCACATTGATGGAACTGTTCGCCATGAAGACCGAGGGCGTCAGCTGGCGCACGCCCATGGGTCCGTCGGGGATCAAGGACATGATGGGCCGGTTCAACAAGCCGGGCGAGGAAGCTCCCGGGCTCGTGCCAGGACAGCTGCACATGCATTCGATGCTGACGCCGCTGATTGAAATTGCCGCCGATGGCAAAACCGCCAAAGGCGTCTGGGATTCTTTCGGTCCGAATATCCAGAACGGCAACGAAGTGGGCAACTGGCTCTGGACCAAGTACGGCGTCGACTTCATCAAGGAAGAAGGCGTCTGGAAGATCTGGCACCTGCAGGTCTATGCAATGTTCAACACACCGTATGACAAGAGCATCACGGTCAGTGCAAAGGAACGCGCTGAGCGCATGGCAAATGGCGGCGGTGCCGGCCCGGGTGGCCCACCACCGGGCGCCCCACCGGGCGCTGCACCTGGCGGTCCACAGGGCCCCGCGGGGCCGGTGATGGGTGGTCCCGGACAGAACTGGACCGGGCCCAAGGACCGGTGGATCTATGACGGCACCAGTGCGCCGCGCGGACCCAAGATCCCCGAGGCCTATTGCACTTTTGACCCGGCGGACTCGTACGGCAACATCTGAAGCCGGTCGGGCGGCGCTCTAGCCAACGACTCTCCTGGCCAGCCAGGAGAGTCTCTTTCGGGCGGCGCCTAGCGGCTTCCGCAGGCGCGCCGCGGCGTTCCTTGACGCCCCCCGGTGCCGGGACGATCCTGTTCCGGCATGAATAGCCAGCTTCAAATTGCGCTGCCCGCCAAGGGCCTCAGTGCACGGTGGTGACGTGAGCCTCAGCGACGAGGAGCGTCAGCGCTACAGCCGACATCTGGTGCTCAAGGAGATCGGCACTGAAGGCCAGGAGCGCCTGAGCCGGGCGCGGGTGCTGATCGTGGGAGTCGGCGGCCTCGGCTCGCCGGCCGCGCTGTACCTGGCCGCGGCCGGTGTCGGCACCCTCGGCGTGCTCGACTGCGATCGCGTCGAGCTCTCCAACCTGCAGCGCCAGGTGCTGTTTGATTCCGCCAGCGTCGGAACCGAGAAGGCGCTTGCCGCCAGGGACCGGTTGCTCGCCCTGAATCCCTCCATCCGGGTGATTGCGCACGAGGTGGAACTCCATGCCGCCAACGCGCGCGAGCTGCTGGGGGATTACGAGGTGATCGTCGATGGCAGTGATCGCCTGGCCACGCGCTATCTGGTCAACGATGCCTGCGTGCTGCTGGGTAAGTCACTGGTGTCGGCGGCGATCTACCGCTTCGAAGGTCAGGCCTTTACCTACGTGCCGGGTCGCGGCCCGTGCTATCGCTGCGCCTTTCCGCAGCCGGCGACTGAAGCCGCGCCCAGCTGCGCCGAGGCCGGCGTGCTGGGCGTGTTGCCAGGCGTCCTCGGGGCGATTCAGGCCACCGAGGTACTCAAGCTCATCACCGGTATCGGCGAGCCGCTCATTGGCCGCCTGCTCACCTACGATGCGCTGGAGATGCGCTTTCGCGATCTCAAAGTAGCCGCGCGCAGCGACTGCCCAGTGTGCGGCACTCATCCTTCAATCACTGAATTGGCGAGCGCGGCGCCGATCAAGCGCCTGGCCCCGGGCGAGCTCCAGACGCTGCTGGAGCGGCGCGCAGCCGCCACGACGCTGAGCATTATTGACGTGCGTGAGCCCGATGAATTCGCCGCCGGACACCTGCAGGGCGCATTGAATATTCCATTGAGCGCACTGCCCGTGCGCTTGCCCGAGTTTCTGGGGGCGGCGACCGTGGTCTTCGTATGTCGCTCCGGCATGCGCAGCGCGCGCGCCGCGGAGCAGGCCATTCGCGCCGGTGTGCCGGGCGTCGCGCATCTGGAAGGCGGCCTGCTCGCCTGGGTGGCGCGCTGTGATCCGAAGCTCGCGGTGGCCTGAGGCGCCGCTCCGGGTCTCAACCTACGACACCGGCCGCTACACCCCCGCCTTGCCGAGCACGTCGATAATCTGGCGCACACTTGCGGCGAGCGCCGGATGGCCTGACTCAAAGCGCACTGCAAGCGATTCGAGTCGCGGGGTGTGATCGGCAGCTGGCGGAGCGCCCGGCCTTGCGAGGCGGGCAATGTCAGCACTGATCTCCATTACCAGTTGCTGCGACTCCCGATCAAGGCTCGGGGTCCGTTGCAGCTCCTGATGCAGGCGCGCAAGCGTTTCGCGAAGTTCTTCAGCCGACATTTTGCCCTCCTAGCGGTGCCCCTGCAGATCCTTGCCAGTGTAATCACTCAGCTCCAGATCATTCTCCTCGCAGATGATTTCCGGAGCAGCCTCCGAGATCGGCGCCCAGCGCCACACATTACGCGTGGTCCACGGGTAGCGATACATCAGCGGATCATCAATCGTCGTCAGAATCTCGAGCAGGCCGCCATCGACCCTGCGCAGCCGCTCGGTCACATGCAACTGGGTGCTGTGCGGGGTGCCATCAAAGTCGAGCCAGGTCCGGTCATTGAAACCGGTGCTGTCGACCACCAGCGTATCGCCGTCCCAGTGGGCCACCGAGTCGCCCATGTAGCTTGGCTTGAGTGCGCGCGGATGCACGCCGCCAATACGGATGCGCCGGACCAGATGATCCTCGTTGATCAGGATGGTCAGCCGGTCGGGCGACTGCAGGATCTGCCAGCCGAACTCCGCGTTCATGGCGCGCAGCAACCCCATCGGCTTGCACTCAATTCCGGCATCGGGCACCGGCGTTCCGGCATTTTCCATCTCGACCCGATGCCAGAAAACCTTCTCGGCCTGAGCATTAAAAGGCGGGCTGGACCAGCGGCCCGCGCTGCCTGCCGGCGAGAGTGCGTTGTAGCCGATGACGTTGTTGTAGCTGCCTTCGAAATTTCGCGGATCGGCTGGCGGCGTGATTGCGATTACCGGCGCGTCGCGCCCAAGCGGACCGGCGCCTTTGACCGGTGAAAGCAGTTTGTGACTGGCCGGCTCGCCCGGCGGCAGGAAAAACTGATCGCTCGGCCCACGTCGCGGTGCATCCTGGGCCAGCGCCTGCGCGGCCATGCAGAGCACGAGCATCCCGACCCACATCGCAGCCTCCGGCAGCAGAGATGATTTCATGGCCCCGATCCCGGTGCTGGCGCTGCACCTGGGGCAGCGCCGCCGCCAGGCGCTGGGCCGGGGCCGCCCGAGCCGATGCTGCGACCATCCGGCAGCGTGACGGATTGAAATCCGCCGCCATGGGCTCCATCGCGACGCGGGTGGTAGTTGATGGTAATGCGGTCACCAGCGTGCAGCGAGTCCTCGGTCCAGCCACCGCGCGAGAGCATGATCGGCGGGGCTCCCTCGAAGCGCCACTCGGTGGAAGTGCCATCCGCAGCGAGGACCTGCAACACGATCCAGCAGTGCGGATTGGTCCACTCGAAATCCTTGACCGTGCCCGTGATGGTGAGCGTCTGCTCCATATTGAAAGCTGCAAAGGAATGGTGCGCAGAAACAGGCCCGATGAGGCACAGCGCCATACCCAATTCACCAACAATCCTCGTTAGCCTGTCCCACATCGACTTCACTGCTCCGACTGCTTGAGCTTGCTGAACCATTCCGGGTGACGATCGGTGCATACGTCCTCGGCAAACTGCGCCGTGACGCGCCGAAACCGCAGGCGCGTCTCCCACGGTTGCGTAAAAGTCGACGGATCTTCAATCGAAATGCGCGCCTCCAGTTCATTGCCCGAGGGCAGCAGCTGGTAACGTTCGGTGACGTGCAGGCTCTTGCTGTGTGGCAGACCGGCAGCGTCCAGCAGCGTGCCATCCTTCATGCCGCTGGTATCGACCACCAGCGTCTGCCCGTCCCAGTGCGCGATGGAATCCCCGAGAAAGCGGCGACCATTCACGAGCGGCGGGTGCTTGTCGGCAAAGAACACTTCGCGGGTCAGGTGCTGGTATTCGAACAGCATGACCAGGTAAGCATCGCGCTGCAGGATCTCGAACGGCTGCGGCTCATACAAAATCCGCGGTACCCCTGGTGGCAGGCAGCGGGTGGTCGTATCAAAATCGCGCTTGCTGGTGCCGAGCGCCTTGCGATGCGCCTCGTAAATGGCCTGCGCCGCGGGCAGGAGCGGCGGCAACGCGCCGCTCTCGGTCCGCAGCGCACTGGGTGGCGTAATCGCTTCCCAGGTGCCATTCAGATCGGGTATCGCGGCCCGCGCCACGCCTGTCAGCGCCCAGGAGCAGGCGGCGGCCAGCGCCAGGATCCGCAGGCGCGATGAGCTAAACAGACGGGCCCTGTTCATTGACCGTCAGCCGTCGGACTCAGGAAGGTTCGACACTGCGCGCGGCGCGACGCGCGCTGACGCGTCGGGTTGCGGCTCCAGGCGCCGCCCCGGAAGCGCGATCCATCAGACCTTTGAGCTGGGCACGCGCGCCGGTGGATAGGGTTCCGAGGCGCGCCTCGATCAGCTCGACATCCGGAGCGGCGCCGCGCGTATGCGCCTCGAGCGCCGCGCGCATGATGCGCAAGTGTTCCGGCGTCGTGCCACAGCAGCCGCCGATGATGCGTGCCCCCGCATCCCAGGCCATGCGGGCGTAATCAGCCATCAGCTCCGGCGTGCCATCGTAACGAATCGCACCGTCGACGTACTTTGGTATGCCGCAATTGGCCTTCGCCACCAGCACGGCGCCGGCTTGTGAAGCCTTGGCCAGATTCACGATTGATGCCACCAGTTCCGAGGGACCCACGCCACAGTTGCTGCCCGAGGCCAGCAGTCCATGCGCATGATGGATCCCGGCCAGATCCTGCGGGGTCAGCGACATCATCGTGCGCCCATTGGTATCAAAGCTCATCGTGCTGACGACCGGCAGGCCGCTGGTGCGGGCGCCCTCGATTGCCGCCTCCAGTTCTTCCTTGGAAGACATGGTCTCGATCCACAAGACATCGGCGCCGCCCTCGGCCAGCGCCTGTGCCTGCTCGGCAAAGGCTTCGCGCGCAGCTGCAGCCGTCAACGGCCCGAGCGGCTCGAGGATTTCACCGGTCGGTCCGATGCTGCCGGCGACAACAATCTCACGGCCACTCTGATCGGCAACAGCGCGTGCCAGCTGCGCCGCGATCAGGTTCAGCTCGCGCACGCGGCCCTCAGCCTTGTGGAGCTTGAGCCGATAGCGCGTGCCGCCAAAGCTGTTGGTCAGGATGATGTCGGCGCCCGCTTCGGCAAACCCGCGGTGCAACTGGCTGATCCGCTCCGGGTGCTCGGTGTTCCACAGCTCGGGTGCCTCGCCGGAGACCAGACCCATCGCGAACAGGTTGCTGCCAGTCGCGCCATCCGCGAGCAGCCACGGGCGCGTGGCCAGCAATCTTGAAAGCCGATCAGACATACCTAGCCTCTTCCGACATCGGGGCGACTCGCCAAGTTGCCAGCGGTGCCGCAAAGCTAGACGAATCGATAACCACAGGATATCTAACTGATCCTACAGTTTACCCGGCGCAGCTGCCCGATCGAGGTCCAGGCCGAGTGCGTCCAGATCTTCCAAATAGGTAACTGGTTGATTACAAAGGAAGATTATCGGTCGTGCCGTTTGTATTGCCCACGCGTGCCGGCAGGCGTTCAGGGTGGCAATGCACTGCAATTAGCCCATCGAGGTGGGCAGTCGAGGCGCCGAGGCAGCGAACGCAACCACCCGCTGCGGCCAGATCAGCCGCCGAGCGACTGCAGATAGCTTGCAACCGCAGTCATTTCGTCGGGTTTCAGCGCGACCGTAACGACGTGCATAACAGCGACGTTGCGCATGCTGTTCTTGAAGGAGCGCAGCTGCTTGAGCAGGTACTGTACATGCTGCCCGGCAAGCCGCGGAAAGTCATCGGTGCCTACGGCGTTCGCACCATGGCATGAAACGCACGGCGGTATGCTCTCTGCGGGGACGCCGTTTGCATAGATGTCTCGGCCGCGTGCAATCAGCGCCTCATTAGATGGTTCACCAGCGGGCGGTTGCTGTGCGCCGTAGTAGGCGGCAAGCCCTTCGATCAAATCATCCGACAGCGGCGCCGACATTCCCCACATGTAGCCAATTGCATCGGCATCGCCCCGCGTCTGCGCCTTGAAGTTCTTCAATTGCGCGGCGAGGTAGGTGGCATGCTGACCGGCGATGATTGGAAATTTGGGATTGATGCTGCGGCCCTGCGCACCGTGGCAATTCGCGCACGTAGTCACTGCGACTTTCACCGCAGCGTCCCGGGCATCCGCGCCAGGCTCCTCCGCTGGCGCCACTTGGGCGCTAAGCCATGCCGCGCAGCCGATCAACAGCGCCGTTGAAAACCTCATGGAGGCCCTCCGATGGACGCTGTGATGCTCGCGCGCTTTGGCTTTTGCAGACATCAGCGCGTCTTAGTAAGCGAACCAAAGCAATGCGTAGGTCGTATTGTTGTCGGCCGCATTGCGTCCGAAACCATCGTAGTTGCTGCTGGCACCATTGAACTTGTTGAATGCGGTGTACTGCAGCGAGAGCTTCACATTGAGCCAAGGTACGTAGTTGAACTCCGCCATCCAACCCTGCGTGTCAGGGCTCCCGTTCGCGCTGGTGACCACACCAGGCAGCGCACCCGCTGCGTAAAGGTCGGCATCCGTGCTGCCGGTTGTCGCGAAATGTCCTGCGGTAATGCCGTACTTGCGCCGGTAGTAATAAGTGCCATAGAAGCGCACCGTAGTCAGATCATCCTGCTGATTTGCTGCAGCCTGCGTCAGATAGCTGGC
>JBEKOK010000151.1:0-17748 GCA_049521875.1 Steroidobacteraceae bacterium | reverse complement strand
CGCCGGCCGTGGTTCATGGCGCGACATCGAGCTGCTTGCAGATCAGCGCGTGTGTTTTCACCGTCCGGCGCATATAGATCTGGGTGGCATTGCCAAGGGCTATGCCGTGGATCTCGCGGTGCAGGCATTGATTGACGGTGGCGCGCGCGATGTCGTAGTGAACGCCGGCGGCGATTTGCGCGTTGCCGGACCACGCGCGCGGCCGATAGCGCTGCGACACCCGCTCGCACCGAGCCGCAGCGGCGACTCAGTGACCCTGCTGAACGCTGCACTGGCCACATCCGGTGCCTATTTCTCGCGACAACATCGCCCCAATGGCGATGTCTCGGCGCTGCTCGATCCCAACGGCCGGGTACCGCATCTTAAGGCTGGCAGCGTGAGTGTGCGGGCCGCGAACTGCATGAGTGCCGATGCGCTGACCAAGATCGTACTGTTCGCGCCGCCGACGGTCGCCGAGCGCGCGCTGGCCGCGTGCGATGCCATGGCGTTCGTGCAGCAACCGCATGCCGCGGTCTCGCTCGGGCAGCCACGACACAACCCGGCTCACATCGGCTTCGTCTCCCATGCACACTAAGCCAGCGCATCGGGCCCACCACCGGCCCATCGCGCTGCGCGCACCGCTCAGTCGCCGGCACCGCCGCTGGCTATATCTGTGCAGCGTACTGCTGTTCGCTTCGGGCGCGGGCTGGCTGATTGCCCACTACGGCCTGCGGGCACAGGACCTGGTGACCGACGGCTTGCCGCATCCCTCGGAGCCCTGGTGGATGCGCCTGCACGGCGCGGCGCAGCTGGGCTTTCTCATCGCCTTTGGCGCGCTGCTGCCCGAGCACGTGTTGCATGGCTGGCGTCACCGCTTGAACCGGATCAGCGGCGTGGCGCTCATTGCCATCGTGATCGCGCTGACGCTCACCGGTTACGGCTTGTATTACGCCAGCGGCGATAGGCTGCGTCAGTGGGTCAGCGTGATCCACTGGGGCATTGGCCTCGCGGCAGCGGCGATTCTGATCTGGCATATCGTGCGCGGACGGTCACTACGACGGGATAGATCGCGCTCCTAACCCGCCGCTGACGCAGATAGGGCTGTTCGTCAGGGTGTCCGCAGGATGAGCCCTTGGCGGGCACGGGTGGCGCAGCCCGCCTTCGAGCAGGCGCTCCGCTCATCGTTCGCGCCAGCGCCGCTCGGGTGCTTTCGAGCAAATCGCACAGAATTCAAAGGCGAAACTGCTCATACTGAATCCGGGGCGCAAATTCCCCGCGACCGCTTAAAATATTCGGTGTTCCAGCTGACGGCGCAGAATGCGGGATGCGATGCGATGCGCACAGTCTGCCGATGGCGCTGCGGCCTTATTGATTTTCACTGCCGGGTTGACCCGCCAAGGAGTAGCTCTCTTGAATCCATTCTGCGCTGTGCGTGACCTCGCGCGACGTACCTGTGTCATAGGTGCCCTCCTGCTGCTGTCATTCCCGGTCCTGCTACGGGTCTCGACGGCCACAGCGGATGATGTCGGACCGGGCTACGACCTCGAGATGAGCCAGATGATCCCGATGCGCGATGGCATCACGCTGGAGAGCTGGATTACCAAGCCGTCCCATCTGCACAAGACGGTACCCACCATTCTCACGCTGACCCAGTACGAGCTCGATGGCGGACGCCATGGCGACTCCGCCGCCTACTACGCACTCCTTGGCTACGCGTTCGTCCAGGTCGAGGTGCGGGGGCGCGGCCGTTCGGGCGGCATCAAGAGTGACAGTCTCGGTCTGCAGGTAGGGCGGGATGGGTATGACGTGGTGGAGTGGATTGCCAAGCAGCCCTGGAGCGATGGCCGCGTCGTGATGTTCGGCGGCTCGTTCGTGGGCATGAGCCAGTGGCGAACCGCGGCGCAGAATCCGCCGCATCTGGCGGCCATTGCGCCCTATGTGCCCATCTATCCTGGCTGGGACGTACCGAACACGAACGGCATCCCACAAGCCTGGTCCGCGGTGATCATGGGTTACACCAGCGGCCGCTCGCTCAACAGCGGCTTCATAGCCAACGAGGCGTACTGGAAAGGCAAGATGCTCGAGCAGTACGCGGCCTACCGGCCTTTCGGGGAGCTGGATGCCGCTATCGGCATCGCGGCGGACGACTGGTGGATGATCGATGAGCGCGGCAAGAAGCTCTCCTTCATGAACATGTGGCTCGATCATGTCGGGGATGCCACCTTCAACCTCGCCGCCGAGCCCAAAGACTCAGACTACGGCCGCATGCAATTTCCAGTGCTCTCGGTCACCGGATACTTTGACGATGACCAGCCGGGGTCCCTGCGCTACTACCGCAACCACATCGCGCACGCGCCGGCAGCCACTGCGGCGCGTCATTACCTGGTGATTGGACCTTGGGATCACTCCGGTGCCCAGCGACCGACCAAGCAGATCAACGGCCTGGCGATCCCCGACGCCGCCGTGCTCGACATGAACCGCCTCCATGCCGACTGGTATGACTGGGTGCTCGGTCGGGGACCCAGGCCCGAGCTGCTCAAGGATCGGGTCGCCTACTTCATGATGGGTGCTGATGAGTGGCGCTACGCGCCGTCGCTGGAGGCCGCCAGCTCAGGCGACACGCTTGAACTGTATCTGGACGATGCCGAGGGCACGCCTAAAGACCTCTTTCATTCCGGTATGCTCGCCGCCACCGCCCCGGCGGCACAACCCGCCGCCGTGCTCGTCAGTGATCCGCACGAGCTGCCGGAACTGGAAGTTGCCCACTATGCGGAAAACGAGGATGCCGCCAGCCAGTTCCGCGCGCTGCAGAAGCGAGCGATCACGTTCCATTCCGAACCGTTCCCACACGACACCGAGGTGGCAGGCCACATCCGTCTGCTGCTCGACTGTGCCGCGGACGCACCGGATTTTGATTTGTGGGCGCAGCTCGTGTTGGTTCAACCCGACGGTACGACGGTGCGCCTGGATGAAGACGTTCGGCGCGCGCGCTTCCGCAATGACCCTTTCAGGCAGGAGCTGCTGCAACCGGGGCAGATCGTGCAGATCCCGTTCCAGTTCAAGTGGACGGCGTGGCGGTTCCCGGCCGGTTCGCGCCTGCGCCTGACCCTCGCACCGCTGAACTCGCCTGACTATCAGAAGAATTTCAATACCGGCGGACGTGTGGGCTACGAGAAGATCCAGGACGCGCGGATCGCCAATATCCAAATCCTGCATGAGCCGGGCCACGCCAGCCACCTGACGCTGCCGCTGGCGGCGCCCCACTAAGCTTGATCAGCTAAAAGGAATGCAGCATGGCCGCCTTTAATCGTCGCACGTTTCTCTCAGTCACCGCGGCGCTGGCAGCGACAGCGGTGCTGCCCGCGCACGCACAGCGCGCTGCAGGCACCAGACCCCGACTGATTATCAATGCGCTGGGTGAATTCGATGACCCCAACCCCAGCGTGCGGCAGAGCGCCCCCACGCAGTCGAGTCCGATAGCCGATACACAGCCCAGCGTATTCTCGGAGCGCGTGCTGCGCGATGCGCGCGCCTCCGGATTGACCGCCGTCAACGTGACGCTGGGCTATGTTGCCGGTGACGACGATCCGTTCGAGTACACGGTACGCGACATCGCGCAGATGGACGCGACGATTCGGCGCCAGTCAGAGGATGTCTGCAAGATCCTTAGCGCTGCAGAGATTTTGCGGGCACAAGCCGAGGGCCGCATTGGTCTGATCTATGGATTCCAGAATGCGGTCATGCTTGGCAACGATGCCGCGCGCGTTGAGATCTTCGCCAACCTCGGCGTCCGCGTGATCCAGCTCACTTACAATCCGGCCAATGCGCTCGGTGACGGCTCTGCCGAGCCGTTGAATCGTGGCCTGACGCCCTTCGGGCACGAGGTCGTGGGCCAGCTCAATGCCCACGGGCTGATGGTCGATTTGTCCCACAGTGGAGAGCAGACGTGTCTCGAGGCCACACGTGCGTCGGCGCGGCCGGTCTCGATCAATCACACCGGCTGCCGGGCGCTGAACGACTTGCCACGCAACAAGACCGATGAGGAGCTGCGGTTGGTGGCATCGCGCGGCGGATTCATCGGTATTTACTTTATGCCGTTCCTCGACCCGTCCGGCCATGCCACCGCTGAAGAGGTGGTCGCCCACATCGACCATGCGGTCAGTGTATGTGGCGAAGATCACGTGGGCATCGGTACCGATGGATCGACCACGCCGATCGATGATCTCGAGGCCTACAAGGCCGCGCTGGCCCGCGAGGTGGCAGCGCGCCGTGCGGCAGGCATTGGCGCCGCGGGCGAAGGACCCGATACGTTCCCTTTTACCGTCGACCTGCGCGGGCCGAACCAGTTCCGGGAGCTGGCCAAGCGCCTGCAGGATCGTGGCTACTCGAGTGCGCGCATCGACAAGATTCTGGGACAGAACTTCCTGCGCTTCGCAAAGGACGTCTGGGGCAGCTGAAATACTGATCGCCAGATCCGCGCCGGCGCCCAGTGCAATCTATCGACAGCTATTTCGCACCTGGTGTCTGGACCGAGTAGCGCGCCCAGTGACCTACAATTTCGTTTACCACTGGACTGCCAACGCGATAGGCGGCTTCCAGCGCCGGAATGTAAGCCGACAAGACATCATCCTCGCTCGCCTCGCTGGCCAGAAGCTGCGCGACCGTCTGCCCGGATGCCGGTACCGTGTAGTCCGAGCCTGTGCGCAGCACCAGCACCCGATCCAGCCGCACGCGATGCGTGCGGGCAAGGGCCGTGAGCGAGGTCAGGATGCCGCAGTCCTCCATTGCCGTCGTGACGGCCGTTCCCTTGTCGCCGGTCCAGTAGGCCATCCACTGCTCGGCGAGCGTATTCATGCGATCCCCGAGCCACCAATCTGAGGCGGAGACCTCATCTCCTTTGAGCACGAACGGTGGCTTGAGCGCATTGGGATAGCGCGCATAGCCGGCGCGAATGCTCTTCAGGTCGGCGGTGTCATCCAGCGGCACGTTGCGCGTCAGCTGATAGGCCCACTCCACGAGATCAGGATTAAGGTGATAACCGTTGACGGCATTCATCCGGTCGAGCGCAGGGGTCGGCGCCTCAAACGGCGTGCTGCGGCCGAGCGGAATGTGCCCGGTCGACCACTCGGGTGGGATCTCGCGCGCGTCGATCTCGAAGTTCAGGTCGCGATCGATGATCCACTCGGCCCAGGCGGCTGAGCCGACCGAGGCATAGGTGGGGTCGATACCGCCGATGGCCGGCACGAGCCAGTACGCTTTCGACAGATCAAAGCGCTTGTCGAGCCCGAGCGCCATGATCGAGGCGGCGGCACGCAGCGAGCCTTCGCCGGTGACAATTCCAAGGACTTGCTTTTCCGCGTTGTAGCGCAACTGGTGATTGCCCAGCGGAAACGGCAGGATCTGCTTGAGCGGCAGACGTTCCACCCAGGCCTGGAACTCCCCCGGCGTATCGCCGGTGTCGTTACCAAGTTCGAACGTCGTCACGACCACCACGCGCACCGGTAACTTGCCGGCGTCTGCTGCACTGGCCTGGGCTATGCCCAGCGACAACGCGAGTACGCACCCCATCAGATATCGGCCGAGGATAAATCGGTATCGCAACGCTTCAGCACCGCGACGCTGTAAAGGAGCTGGGTTGCGAGGTAATGCTGGGTTCATCGGTGCGGCCCTCTGGAGTACGAGGCGTGAGTCCTCGCGGATCCAATAATTATGCATGAGATACGAGCGCGGATTGCTGCCGATTCAACAGACGCACCGGGGCGATCGATGTGTAATCGAGCCGGGCTAAGGCGCGCGCACCCCTAAAGAATCAGGGTTCGTCCTTACGCGGTTCGGCTCCTGCCAGCCTGCGCAGATAGTCGCCCCATTTCGAGGCGTAGCCTGCAACCCGATTGTGCAAGCGGGCGCCATGGTTCCACCAATGGGCGAGGTCACGGCCCATCTCCGCCCCGCGACGCGTATGCATATCGAGCATGTAGTCTTCGACGACCGGCTGGCGCTCGCCCCGTTCCACGACCGCCCGGGTCCACCCAGCCAGCTCCATCGACATGCCGTCTTTGGGCGCCGTGGCCAGCAGGCGCACCGCATGGGCGCAATAGATCCAGCGATCGCCCCGATCCAGCATGCGAGTCGCCTGGGCGTAGAGTGCCTCGATGACCGCCGGCGCGGTGGGCAGGCCAAGACCCACATCTTCGGTGGCAATGATCTCAAGCCTCCGCCATAGCAGCTCTTCGGTCTCCGCGCCATTAGTAAACAGCTCATAGGCCGCCAGCGCCGCCTCCTCTACCAGTCCGCGCCGGATGGATTTTTGCAGGACAGAACGCAACTCATCGACCGCCAGCCCATTCGCCGTGCTGGCGCGGCTCCATACATCGCCGCTCTGGTAATTCTTGGACACGCTACTCTCCTTACTGGCTCGAGTCTTGCTGCGAGACGCCGGCTGCAGATTCGCGGGTACTATACGCACCATGTACCGCGCCGCGCGCTCCTCCAGCATAAGCCGACTTCGCTGCCGGTGAGAACGTCCGCAGGCAAAAAGGGACCGGCCGGATTGCTGCAGCGTCGCCATTTCCTCAAGCTAGCCGCCATGACGACAACGTCGGCTGTGCTGCCGGCAGCTTGCCGCCACCGCCGGGCAGGCGAACTCACGATGTCGCTGGGCTGGGTTCCGGATGTCGAATACGCCGATCTGTGGGCGGCACTCGACCGCCGCTACATTGCCGAGGCCGGGCTGCAATTTAAATACCTGCCGGGCGGCCCAAACGCGCCCGCTCCGGTGCTTGAGATCTCGGCCGGTGAGGCCGATTTTGGTGATTCGGACTGGCTGCCCTTGTGCGATGCCATTACCCAGGGCAACGACTTCGTCATTGTCGCGTCGCTGTTCCCAGTGGCACCGATTGGCTTGATTTCACTGCCGGCCCATCCAGTGCGCACGCCGGCGGACCTGGTGGGCAAGCGCTTCCTGGTGCAGGGTCCCAACGAGCGCGCCATGTTGCAGGCGTTGTTTCGCATCAACGGGCTTGCAGAGAATTACACCATGGTCCCGGTCGGCTTTTCACCCGAACCTTTGCTGGAGGGCGCGGGTGAGGCCTACTTCTGCTTCGTGACCAATCAACCGCAAAGCCTCATGCGCATGGGTCTGCATCAGGGCACCGACTTTTATGTCACGCGGCTCTACGATCTCGGGTATCGCGTCAGCAACGCACTGCTGACGATCGAGCGCCGGACTCTGCAAAGGCGGCGCGGCGAGATGGTGCGCTTTCTCGGCGCACTGCTACGAGGCCATGCGGCCAATGCAGCCGATCCCGCGTATGGTGCGCGTCTGGCAGTCGACCACTACGGCGCCGACCTGGGACTGGACCTGGAGCAGCAAACGACCCTCAACCGATTGCAGATTGCGCTGGAGACCGAGCCAGGTGCGGAGATCCCCTTCTGGTTCAGCGAAGAGGCCTTCGCCGGGTCGATGTATTCAATCGCCCGGGTCACTGGCCGGCCAGCGCTTCCGCCACCATCGCGCCTGCGGGACATGAGTTTGCTGGAGGAGGCGTACTACGCTATCAAGGGAGCCGCTCGATGAACGGGGTTGTGGTCTGAGGATGGCGACGCTTGTCTTTCATGAAGTCACGCGAACTTTCCTGCGCCGGAGCGGTGCAGGTCGGAAGCAATCCTTTGTTGCCGTGGGTCCACTGGACCTGCAGATCGGCGACGGGGAGTTTGTAACGCTGATCGGTGCCTCCGGATGCGGCAAGAGCACAGTCCTGCGCCTGCTCGCCGGGCTCGAGCAGCCTTCCACGGGCCAGGTACAGATCAATGGACAGTCGCCGCGAGATCTGCAGGCGCAGCACTCACTGGGCATCGCCTTTCAGGAACATGCATTGCTGCCGTGGCGGTCAGTCGAGGGAAATCTGCGCCTGCCCTTCGAGGTTGCTGGACTCACAGCGAGCAAACAGCGCATCGGCGAACTGGTCAGCCTGGCCGGTCTCGAGGGCTTTGAGCATGCACGCCCGGCGGAACTGTCGGGCGGAATGCGCCAGCGGGTCGCAATAGCCCGGGCACTGGCTCTGCAACCCAAGCTGCTGCTGCTCGATGAACCCTTTGGTGCCCTCGATGCGGTGACCCGTCGCAGAATGAATTTCGAACTGGAGCGCATCTGGCAGGAACAGCGACCCACAACGCTGATGGTGACACACAGCGTTGAAGAAGCCGTGCTTCTGGCCGACCGGGTGATCGTCCTCACGCAGCGGCCAGGCCGCGTGCGCCTGGATATTCGTGTGCCCTTTGCGCGTCCGCGCTCCGCCGAGCTGATGCGCGCGGCAGAATTTCATCGCCTGGTCGATGAACTCACGGCCAATCTGGAAACCGCATGAGATCGCGAGCTGTTATTTATCCGGCCGTAGGCTGCTTGCTGTTGTTGTGTGCCTGGGAGGTGGTCGGCCGCAACGGCATGCTTGGCAAGACCTTTCCAGCGCTCAGCCAGGTACTTCACGTCTACGAAGACGCTCCGCGCCGGGCCTTGCTGGTCCGCTCGGCCATCGCGACGATGGGTTCGGCGGCCTCCGGCTTTGCGGTGGGGATTTGCCTGGGTATCGTCGCCGCGATCATCGCTCACCTGCTCCCACCGCTGCGTGCCGGACTGGACCGGCTGGCAGTACTGGTGAATGCACTGCCTGTCATCGCCCTCGGGCCGGTGCTGATCATCACTGTAGGACGCGAAGATACCCCGGCGGCGCTGGCCTCTATACCGGTATTTTTCCTGCTTTATGTCGCAACCGGAGTCGGCTTGCGCGGCGCGAGCCCGCAATTGGGCCTGTTCTTGACCACCTTGGGCGCCAGCCGTTGGCAGCAGCTGGCCAAAGTCCAGGC
The DNA here is from genome assembly GCA_049521875.1 of Steroidobacteraceae bacterium. Lineage (GTDB taxonomy): Bacteria > Pseudomonadota > Gammaproteobacteria > Steroidobacterales > Steroidobacteraceae > FEN-1191. The sequence continues at coordinate 8,907 of JBEKOK010000151.1, read as the reverse complement.
CGTCACCGCCGTGCCTTCGGTAATGAGCGGTATGAAAGTCGCGGCTTCCAGCGCGATGATCGGAGCCATTGTCGGGGAATGGTTTGGTGCGCCCTCTGGGCTCGGCCTGGTGGTGCTCAATAGCATGCAAAACTTCCAGATACCGCTACTGTGGGCTACGGTCATAGTCATCGCCGCGATCACGCTCTCGGGTTATGGTCTGCTCAGTCTCCGACGCCTGATCCTCGAACTCTGGCCAATACTGCTGCTGTTACTCGCATGGCAGCTGTGGGTGAGCGCCGCGGGTTACAACAGCATCGTGCTGGTGCCACCGGGTGCCGTGGCCAGCGACTTGCTGCACTTCCCCGCGGCCTACCTGTTGCCGACCCTGCACACACTGGCCTTTGCCGTTAGCGGTCTGGGCCTGGGCTTAGTCGCGGGCGTGCTGCTTGCGGTTGCGGCGTGGCGCTCGGAACTGCTGGCTGGCGTTACGACACCCTTTGCTCTGCTGTTGAGTTCGACTCCGGTCGTGTGCCTGATTCCCATCATTGCCAGACTGCTTGGATACGGAAGCCGCACCGAACTGATGGCGATCGCGGTAATGACGCTGTTTCCCTCTTTCGTCTTCTGCGGTACAGGCCTTCGACAGCTGCCGGCGATGTCGCGGGACGTGATGTTTGTATTGCACGCCTCGCGGTGGCAAAACCTGCGGCTGCTGGCGCTTCCAGCAGCTTTGCCGGCGCTGGCCACCGCGCTGCGAGTGGGGGGAACTTACAGCGTCCTGATAGCGCTGCTGGCAGAATATCTGATGCAGACCGGCGGCCTCGGCACGCTGCTCGCGGTCACCATGCAACAGTTCCATCTTGCGCGGGCCCTCGGCGCCAGCGCACTGGCGATGACGATGTCCGTGCTCCTCTACGAGGCGGCGCGCGCGATTGAGGATCACGTGTCGAGTCTCTATCGGGCCGAACGCTAGGGCGCGAGCTGACCTACACCATGGTGGAGATACCGCCCGACAGGCTGATTACATATCACTGTGCGTGTCTGGGTAGGCATCCGCGCTCAGCGAAGCACTCGACGATTCCTACCGGCTGACGAGTTGAATTGCAAAATATGCATGACGTGATACCCGCCAACTGACACTGTGCGGTTGCGAGGCGATCTCAATTGACAACGATATCGGTATAAAATCGAACTGGCGGTGCGGCGGTGGAGCTACCTGGCAGGTGGCGGCGGAGGAACAATGAAAGCAGTTCGGCTACACGAGTATGGCGGTCCTGAGAACCTCAAGTTCGACGTTGATGTCCCTGATCCCACGTGCGGCCCTGATTCGGTACTGATCGAGGCGGCCGCCACCAGTGTCAACCCGATAGATTGGAAGGTTCGCTCGGGTGCACGGCAAAAGGATTTTCCACTGACGTTGCCCGCGATCCTCGGCAAGGACGTCAGCGGCGTGGTGCGTGCGGTGGGCCCGAATATCCGCACGTTCAAGCCTGGTGAACGTGTGCTGGCGAACGCCGATGCCACGTACGCTGAACTTGTTGCGGTGGAAGGCTCCATAGTCACGCATTTGCCCGAGGGTATGGACTTGATTGACGCCGCGGCGATCCCGCTCGTCATCCTCACCGGCGATCAGCTGGTGCGGGTCGCGGCACGCGCGGCGCGCGGACAGACATTTATCGTCTCCGGGGCACTTGGAAGTGTCGGCCGGGCGGCCGTGCACACCGCAAAGAAACTCGGGGTACATGTGATTGCCGGCGTCCGGGCACGTCAATTGAAGGAAGCCGGCGCTCTGGGAGTGTCCGGGACGCTGGCCATCGATGATGCCAGTGCCATCGATAAGCATCCCATGGTGGATGGGATTCTCGACACCGTCGGTGGCGAGACCGCGGGAAAACTCTTCGCCAAAGTCAGGAACGGCGGTAGCTTTGGCTTTGCATCGGTATTCCCGGAGGGCGTCTCAGCCACGAACCCCACGGTCAGGATCACGCGCGTCTTTGCGCGCCCTGATGCATCCAAGGTGCGCGAGTTTGCCGATGATATTCGTGACGGCAAGTTCGTACTGCCAATCAGCCAGCGTCTGCCGCTGCGCGATGCCGCCAAAGCGCATGCGCTCGCGCAGAATGGCGGGGCCGGCAAGATTGTCCTGGTGATCCGCGATTCCGCGCAGCGTTGAGGCGATCTGAGGGGCGAGCAATCTGGGATTCAATCCTTCCTGGAACTCGCTGTGGATGTCTGGCCGAGTCGGAAGACGCGACACCTCGCGCGAACGCCTGCGCGGGTACACGCCATCTTACAGGCGCACGCGCATTCCTGACTCACTGCTGCGGCGCGCAGCCTCGATGATGCGAAGACCCTCCCGGGCCTCCGCCGCCCGGACGGGCGGCGGCGCGCCGGTCTCCAGACAGGCACGCAGCTGATTGTAAAAGCCGAGCCAGTGCCCGCGCTCGGTAGGTACGCGGGTGGCCATCGCGGAATCTCCCACAATCAGGGAACCGCACTGGGCCGGCGGTTCCTGGCCGAACTCGGGGTCCGCAGGCGACCACCCGCTCTTTAAATGCTCCTCCTGCGCGTCGAGCCCGCTCTTACAAAAAGATCCCAACTGTCCGTGAATCCGGAACCGCGACCCCGGATCCGCGCTCAGGCAACTGGCGCTCAGAATGATTCGAAGCTTCCCAAGTCCCATGCGCAGTTCGAAGGCGTCATCGACAGCGGCGCTGCTCCGCTGGCAGAAAACATCTGCCTGCACCCATTCCGGGGTGCCAAAGAGCATCAAGGCCTGGTCGATCAGGTGCGTACCCAGATCATTGAGCACACCGCCAGCGCGCGCCGGGTGTTCGCGCCAGCGATCGAGCACTTCTGGCCGGTACCGGTTCCAGCGCGCCTCGTAGGTGTGCACGGCGCCGAGGACACCGGAATCAAGGAGCCGCCGGACCGTGAGGAAGTCACTGTCCCAGCGGCGATTATGAAAGACCGACAACCTGCACCGGCCGCGATCGGCGGCCTGAATCAACCGATCCGCAGCGACAGTCGAGGGAGCCAGTGGCTTATCCACGAGCACCGCCTTGCCGGCGTCCAGGGCCACGAGCGCCTGATGCTCATGCAAGTCGTTCGGGGTCGCGATCACGACCAGATCCAGTGCCGGCAATCTGAGCAGGGACTCAACATCCGGCAGCACCGGCGTTGAGGGCAGTACCGCACGGACGGCATCCGAATGTCGCGAGACGACGCCGGCAATGTGCATGCCGCACGCTGATATGAGCGGCCGGTGCAGTACGCGCGCTGCGTAACCAAAGCCGACGATGCCCACACTCACTGACATGTCTGGCATCCTATCAGGGCTTAAGGTCGCAAGACTGCACATGGTCTTGCCGCCAATATTCGCGGCAGCACGCGCGCCGTGGCCGATCCGCTCCCGACCCCGGTCATCGCCGCAAATACGGCGGGCGCAGCGCTCAGGGCATTGATGAAGACCTAAAGACCGAATACGCGGTGCGCGTTGCCGTAATAGATCTTGTCGATTACGCTCCTGAGCAGCGCCAGTCCCTCAACACTTGCATCTATGGCATCGATGCGCTGAGTTGCGGCAGTTGCCAGATAGATCCAGTCCGAGCGCCAAAAGGCGTCGGCTTCCTTCGGAAATTCATTCGAGTCGATCGGCGGGTTCTGAGCGCGATCCTCCGCGGTGACGGGGTTTTCGGTCAGATCGGTACCGTACAGCAGTCGATCCTGATAGCGGATGAAAAATCGACGCACCTTGTCACGATCCGACTTCGACTGATACTGGACCTGAGTCATGCGCGCGGCGAGATTCACCGTGGCGTTGGGATAGGCATCGAGGAACTTTGACAGGACATCCGCGCTCCACTCCAGACTCGCCAGGTGCGCTCCCACGAATGAGAGCCGGGGGTAGTCGCATTCTGCGCCCGCAGTCCAATTCGCTCTCGGGCCACATGGCCGAAGCCGCGCTCGCCGATCTGCAGGCCGATCGTCTGTTCCTCGGCGCCGACGGTCTGGATCCCGAGCGCGGCGTGATGAGATCGCACCCTCCCGAGGCGCAGCTCAACGCGCGGATGATCGAAATATCGCGCCAGGTGGTTGCCGTGGCGGATTCATCAAAACTGATACGGCGGAACATTTCTCTGATCGCCCGCGTTGAACAGCTGCACATGCTGATAACGGATTCGGGCGCGGATCCGGGCGTGGTCGCGGAACTGGAGCGACGTGGATTGGAAGTCCGGCTGGCCTGGCAGAAGCGCAGTACTCCGAACCAGACCCGGCCGGCGACAAGGCCCTGCTATCAATACACCCAATCGGCCCGGTCAATGGCGCTAGCAATCCGCAAAATCACGGCTTGAGCGCTGCAACACACACGACTCAACAGCTCATCGGCATTTATTTTAACTATTTGGAGTGGCTTCCACCCTGTGCTTAAATCACGGGGCCACCATCGGGCACGGGCCTTTCATGCATCAACGCACTGGTACAGCCAATCTGCCCCTTCATGGCGGCCACGTCCCCGCCTGGCTGTCGACTCGCATGGCTTCCTTGGGTCGCGTAATTGTCGAGGCTATCGTCCATGAATATGGACGCGATGAATTACTGCTTCGGTTGGCGCATCCTTTTTGGTTCCAGTCTTTCGGCGCTGTCATGGGTATGGACTGGCATTCCTCAGGCATCACGACCAGCGTCATGGGTGCCCTCAAGCGCGGCCTCGCACCCATCCAACGGGAACTAGGGGTCTATGTCTGCGGGGGCAAGGGCTCGCATTCGCGCCGCACGCCCGAGGAGCTTGTGCAAATGGGCGAAAGGACGGGGCAGGATGCGGCGCCGTTGGTGCAATCCAGCCGCCTGGTCGCGAAGATAGACAGTGCCGCAGTTCAAGACGGGTTTGATCTATATCTGCACAGCTTCGTCGCCACGGCCGAAGGCCACTGGTGCATCATTCAGCAAGGCATGAATGAAACTCGCCGCGAGGCGCGCCGCTATCACTGGCAATCCGAGGGGCTATCCGGTTTCTTTAATTCCCCGCACGCCGCGATCGAAGGCCGAAACGTCGGCGCCATCGTTAACCTCGCCGACGTGCGCGCGGAGCGCAGTCGCGCGGCCACCCTCGCGCTCGTACAAGGCGGACCGGACCAGACCATCAACGTGCTAAGACGGTCGCGCCAATCAGGCAATCTCGCCCTGCCACTTTTTCCGGAAGCCGAGCCGAGTGTCCCACTACTTCCACACTTGGACTTGCCACATCACCACGACGTACGCGCCTCCGATATAATGCTCAAGCGCCTGCACAGCACACTCAGCGCCGCTGCCGATGCCGGGCCGCGTGATTTCTCCGATCTCTTGCTGACGCCAGGCATTGGTGCCCGCACCGTTGAGGCGCTGGCATTCGTTGCCGAAGTGGTGCACGGAGCGCCTTCGCGATTTGCCGACCCCGCCCGCTTTTCGTTCGCCCATGGCGGTAAGGACGGGCATCCCTTTCCAGTACCAATTAAGGTATTCGATGAGACCATTGGCGTGCTCAAGCGTGCCGTCCATCGTGCCAAGCTGGGCTCGACCGAAGGGCTGGCGGCTATCGCGCGGCTTGACGCCCAGGCGCGGATGCTTGAAGGGAGGGTCAACGGACCGGACTTCGAATCGTTGCTGGTGAACGAACGTGCGCTCTCCGCCAGTCTGGGCGGCCGAACGGTGCGCGGTCCGTCGACTGCGTTGCCCAAACCTTAGACGCGGCCCGTGCCTCTGATTGCTCCAACGATCTGTCCCACGACGTAACTGCCCTTGTTGTCCGCGAGTAGCAGTGTAATGCGCCGACCCCTTCTGAACATTTGCGTGGCACTTGGCGCAGGAGCTCTCCTGACATCCTGTCGCCGAGCGGGCGTACTGGACCCGCAGGGACCAGTGTCGGCAGCCGAAAGACTGATCCTGCTCAACGCTACCGCCATCATGCTGGTGGTTGTCGTTCCCGTGATCGCGCTCACGCTGGCGTTTGCCTGGTGGTATCGAGCCTCCAACAAGAAGGCTGCCTATAGTCCCGATTGGTCTTATTCCGGACAGATAGAGCTCGTAGTCTGGGCGATACCCGCGATGGTGGTCATTCTGCTCGCAGGGGTTGGATGGACCAGCTCACATTTGCTTGATCCGGCCGTCAAGCTCAAGAGCGAGGCAGTACCCATCCGAATCGAGGTCGTGTCTCTGGACTGGAAATGGCTCTTTATTTACCCAGACCAGCATGTCGCCGCTGTCAATGAGCTCTACATTCCCGCCGGAACTCCGATCGAGTTCATGCTGACTTCCGGCAGCGTAATGAATGCATTCTTCGTACCGCAGCTTGGCAGCCAGATCTATACGATGCCTGGAATGACGACCCGCCTGAACCTGATGGCCGGTCATCCAGGTAACTACACGGGGATCTCCTCGCAATTTAGCGGCAATGGCTTCTCGGACATGCATTTCCTGGTTCACGCCGTAGCGGCCTCTGACTTCAATCTCTGGCTTGCCCGCACTCAAAGCGGAAGCTCCAGGCTGGATACGCAGACCTACGGCGAGCTGGCACAAGCAAGCGGCAATGCACCCTTGCAAACCTATGGCAGCGTTGACCCGAAGCTCTTCGAGCAGATTGTTCAAGACACCGCGCAGCCGCTCGGCGCGCCGCCCAGGGAGAACTAGATGCTGGGCAAGCTTAGCTGGGCGGCAATCCCGCTTAGTCAGCCGATTCCGATGGCTGCGTCGCTATTCATTATTATCGGCATGCTCGGCGTTCTGGGCCTCATCAGCTGGAAGCGGTGGTGGCCCTACCTGTGGCGCGAATGGCTGACCAGCGTGGACCACAAGCGGATCGGCGTCATGTATGTGCTTCTGGCGTTGGTGCTGCTGCTGCGGGGTTTCATCGATGCGATTATGATGCGCTCGCAGCTCGCCATCGCCGCAGGCACGGCGCAGGGTTACCTGCCTCCAGAACACTACGACCAGATCTTTTCCGCCCACGGCACGATCATGATTTTCTTCATGGCGATGCCCTTCATGGTCGGACTCATGAACTTCGTCGTGCCATTGCAGCTGGGCGTGCGCGACGTTGCCTTTCCGGTCCTGAACGCAATCAGCTTCTGGCTCACCGCCTCGGGCGCATTGCTGGTGAACATTTCGCTGGTCGTAGGCGAATTCGCGCGCACCGGGTGGCTCGCCTATCCGCCACTCTCGGAGCTGCAATTCTCGCCCGGGGTTGGCGTCGACTACTATCTGTGGTCGCTGGAAATCGCCGGCATCGGCTCACTCCTCGCCGGCATCAATCTGGTCACGACGATACTCAAAATGCGGGCGCCCGGGATGATCTACATGCGTATGCCGGTGTTCTGCTGGACCGCGCTGGCCGCCAATATGTTGATCGTGGCGGCGTTCCCAATTTTGACCGCGACTTTCGGAATGCTGCTGCTGGATCGGTATGCCGGTATGCACTTCTTCACCAACGATGGTGGCGGCAACATGATGCTGTTCATCAATCTAATCTGGGCCTGGGGCCACCCGGAGGTCTACATCCTGATCCTGCCGGCCTTTGGCATCTTCTCGGAAGTCATTGCCACCTTTTCGGGCAAAGCGTTGTTCGGCTATCGTTCCATGGTGCTGGCGACGCTGGCGATCTGCGTGCTGTCCTTCACAGTCTGGCTGCACCACTTCTTTACCATGGGCGCCGGCGCCAACGTGAACGCGTTCTTCGGGATCATGTCGATGATCATCGCCGTTCCCACCGGTGTGAAGGTCTTCAACTGGCTGTTCACGCTCTACCGGGGCCGGGTCCGATACGAAGTGCCGACGCTCTGGGCTCTCGGGTTTATGGTGACCTTCGTTATAGGGGGCCTGACCGGCGTACTGATGGCTGTGCCCCCGGCGGACTTTGTCTTGCACAACAGCCTGTTCCTCGTGGCGCACTTCCATAACGTCATCATCGGCGGCGTGCTGTTCGGTGCCATGGCGGGTTACAACTACTGGTTTCCAAAGGCATTCGGTTTCACGCTCGACCGGCGCCTCGGCTTCGTCAGCTTCTGGTGCTGGCAGATCGGCTTCTATCTGGCCTTCGTGCCGTTGTATGTGCTCGGACTGCTGGGAATGACCCGGAGGATGCAGCATTACTCCGACCTGACGTGGCAGCCGTATCTCATTGTCGCGGAAGTGGGGGCGATCGTCATCCTCTGTGGGATCGTCGCAACAATTGCGCAGCTTGTGGTGAGCATCCGTACGCGCGAGCGGCGACGTGACCGCACCGGCGATCCTTGGGACGGACGAACCCTTGAATGGTCGACGGCCTCGCCGCCGCCGGCCTACAACTTCGCCGTCCTGCCCGAGGTGCAATCGTTGGACGCGTTTTGGGTCGCGAAGCAGCGCGGCCCAGCGGGCGCGCCGGAGCGATACAAGTCGATCAAAGTCCCGCCCAATAGTCCGAATGGTTTTGTCACTGCATTCTTTGCTGTGGTCACCGGCTTCGCATTGATCTGGCACATCTGGTGGATGGCCATCCTCGGTCTCGTCTGCGCGCTAGTCACGTTGATCGCCTTTGGCTGGATGGAGCGAGTCGAGAAAGTGGTGTCTGGCAAGCAGCTGGCTGACGCTGAGCGCAGACGGTTGGAAGGAGCCAGTGCACGATGACCGTCCAGGCCCACACTGTGGAGTCTCCGGGCTTAGGCGTGACGATGGCGCGCGGCGGTGAGGGGCCGGCGCCAGTGAGCATCGTAGTCTCGTACGGCTTCTGGATCTTCCTGCTCTCCGACATCATCATGTTCTCGGCTCTGTTCGCCTCCTACGCTGTGCTGTCAGGGCAAACCGCCGGTGGACCGTCACCGAAGCAACTATTCGCGCTGCGCCATGTGGGCATCGAGACACTTTGCCTGCTATTCTCGAGCTATACCTGCGGCCTTGGCATGTTGGCGCTACGAC
>JBEKOK010000150.1:0-9135 GCA_049521875.1 Steroidobacteraceae bacterium | reverse complement strand
CCCTCGAAGGTCGATCTTTCGGCGCAGGATCTCGCCCGCTATCAGACAGAGCAACAGCGCCTGCACGCGGCGCTGGCCACGTTCAGCCCGCAGCTACCCAAATCCCTTCTACTGCTGCCGCCGGCTTCAGGAATACGCACCAGCTCCTTTGGCCTGCGCCGCGTATTCAATGGCGAAGCGCGGGCGCCACATTCCGGAATGGATATTGCCGTGCCCTCAGGCACGCCGGTGCAGGTCGCGGCCGATGGCCGCGTGGTCGACACGGGCGATTACTTCTTCAACGGCAACAGCGTACTGGTCGATCATGGCCAAGGGCTGGTCACGATGTACTGCCATCTGTCCGTGATTGGCGTGCAGATCGGCGAGCACGTCCATCGCGGTCAGCAGATCGGGCTTTCCGGTGCGACCGGGCGCGTGACCGGACCGCATCTGCACTTCGGGGTGGCGCTCAACCGCGCGTTTGTCGACCCGGCATTATTCTTGCCCCCGGAGCCCGCCGTTTCCCCTTCGTCCCCGCCTTAGCCCGATCGTAGGGATTTTTGTCGGTACGAAACTCGATCGCGACCGGCGTGGCGTACAGATCGAAAGCCTCGCGATAAACATTGGCCAGGTAGCGGCGATAGGCCTCCGGCACCGACACGGTCTGGTTGCCGTGGATGATGATGCGCGGGGGATTGCGGCCGCCCTGGTGCGCATAGCGCAACTTAATGCGCCGACCCCGCACCAGCGGCGGCTGGTGCGCCTCAAGGGCGCGCTCGAGCGTGCGCGTCAGCAGCGGGGTCGGCATCGCGCTCATCGAGGCGTCGAACCCCTTGATCAGATCGCGCGCCAGCTCGCCGACGCCGGTGCCGTGGCGGGCGGAGATGAAATGCAATGGCGCGAACGGCACGAAGTCGAGTTTAAGCGAGATCTGGCGCCGGACATCCTCGCGCTGTTCGCTCGGGATCCCATCCCACTTGTTCACGGCGATAAACAGTACCCGTCCGCGCTCCAGCGCCTCGCCGAGCACTGTCGCATCCTGCTCCCCCACCCCTTCGTGGGCATCGAGCACCATGACGACGCAATGGGCCTCGGCGATCGCCTGCAGTGTCCGCGCGACACTGGCGCGCTCGACCGGATCATCGACCTTCGCGCGGCGCCGTACTCCGGCGGTGTCGACCAGCAGGAAGTCACGGCCATCGCGCTCAAAGGGCACCAAGATCGAATCGCGCGTCGTGCCGGGCTCGGGACTGGCAATCACCCGCTCCTCGCCGATCAGGCGATTGACGAGCGTGCTCTTGCCAACATTCGGCCGGCCGATGATCGCGACGCGAATCGCAGCATCCGGCTCGGCTGGCGGCGGATTCTGCGGCACGCCCTCGAGCAGATGATCAATCATCTCGCGCACGCCATCGCCGTGGCTGGCGGAAATGACGCGCGGATCGCCAAAGCCTAACTGATGGAAGTCGGCCGCCATCAGGTCGGTGTCGAGCCCCTCGCCCTTGTTGGCAACGACCAGCACCGGTTTGCCGGAGCGGCGCAGCTGCTCGGCGACAAAGCGGTCCTGGGACAGCAGGCCAGAGCGCGCATCAGTGAGCAGGATCAGGAAGTCAGCTTCGGCGATCGCAACTTCGGTCTGCCGCCGCATCTGGGCATCAAGACCGGTCGGGTGCTCGATCAGGCCACCGGTATCGATCAGCACGCACGGCACTGTGCCGACGCGCGAGTAGCCGTACTGGCGATCGCGCGTGACGCCCGGGACGTCAGCGACGATCGCGTCGCGCGTGCGGGTCAGCGCATTGAAGAGCGTTGACTTACCGACATTTGGCCGGCCAACTATCGCGACGACCGGCAGCATGTCGCATCAGCCAGCCGGGGTGCTGTAGGCGGTGAGTTCGCCGGTGTCGGTGTAGATCAGCAGCTTGTCGCCGGCCGCGATCGGGGTGGCGCTGATACGCTTGCCAACCTTCTCGCGCGCCAGCAGCTTGCCATCGCTCGGCGAGATCCAGTGCACATAGCCTTCGGCATCGCCGACGACAATCCGACCACGATAGACGACCGGCGCGGTCAGCATGCGTCGCGCCAGGGTCTTGATGCGCCATTGTTCGGTGCCGTTGGCGCGGTCGAACTTGACCACTTCGCCATCGGAGGTCGAGACATAGACACTGTTGGCATCGATCGCAAGGCCTCGGTAGCTCGAGACATCGCGCGACCAGACCAGATTCCCCGAGTCACGCGCGAGCCGCACGACGCGTCCCTGGTAGCTGACTGAGAACACATCCTCGCCATCAATGACCGCGGGCGAATCGACATCGATCAGACGTTGCAGCTCGGAACTGCCGTGGGCCTGCCCGACGGCCACGTCCCACACGGCCTTGCCGCCGCCCAGCGTTACGGCAACCAGGCGACCGTTGTCGAACCCGGTGTACACGACATCGCCGTTGATCAGCGGCGGGCTCGTGCCGCGCAGCGACAGGCGCGGCACCTGCTGATCGTTGACCCACAGCTGCTCGCCGGTGGCGGTGCTCAGGCCAAAGAGCTTGCCATCGACCGTGTGCACGACCATCACATCGCCGCTGATCGCCGGCGCCGCGAGCACTTCGCCGCCAACCGGCACGCGCCACAGCAGCTTGCCGTCGGCCGCCGACAGTGCGATCGCCTGGCCGCCACTGGTGCCGACTGCCACGATGCCTTCGCCGCTGCCGGGACCGCCGCCGATGATTGTCTTGAGTGAGTGCTTCCACACCTCATGACCGTTCGACAGATCAAGGGCCTCGACCGTGCCCTTGCCACTGGAGATATACACCCGATTGCCATCCACCGCTGGTGCCAGACCGAGGCGCAGCTTGGGCAATTCGCCCCCGAGGGAGGTACGCCACAGGCGCTTGACGGCCACCTGCTGCACGAACTTCTTATCGAGCGCTATCGGCTTGTCGCCTTTGTCGGTTGAGGAGCAGGCCGCCACCAGTAGCAAACTTGCACTGGTCAGCAGCAAACGGGTTGCAAAAATGTGCATGCAGATTCCTTTAGGACCGACTCAGCTCGTTGATCTTCAGATTCAGTAGCGCTGGATCGACGCCTGCGCCCTTGGCCGCCTGCGCCTCGCGATAGGCCTTGAGCGCACCGTCCTTGTCACCCTTGGCCAGCAGCGCATCACCGCGGGTCTCGGCGTACGCAAGCGCAAACGCCCCGGTCTGCTCGACCTTCAGCGTCGCCAGCGCGTCATCGGGCTTGCCCTTATCGAGCAGCAGCCGTGCCGCCCGCAGCCGCGCCAGCAACGCCACTTCAGGATCGTGGCTGCTCGACATGACGCGCTCGAGCCGATCGAGGGCGCCCTGCTCGTCGTTATTCTCGACCTGCAACCGCGCCACGATCAGATCCGCCTGGTCGCTATAACCGAGCTTGGGGTAGTCATGGCGCAACTGATCGGCCAGCGTCACCGCGGTGGCCAGCTCGTTCTTGCTGAAGGCCGCCAGCAGCAGTTCATAGCGGCTCCCGGCGGCCAGCCGCTGGTGATCGAGGCGCGCCTGGTACCAGCGCCAGCCACCGACGATGAGCACCGCCAGCGCCACACCGGCCAGCATCCACGGAACATTCTCGCGCAGCCACGCCAGGGTCTGTTCCCATTGCTCTTTTTCAGTCAAATACTCATCGACCACTTGTCTCTCCTCAGAACAGCGCCGCGATCCGTGCCGGCACTTCGGCGAGCGGATACTCGCTCTGACCAGCCGTCTCGCGTAAAGGTTTCACCGCAGCCACGCCGCGGTCCAATTCCTCTTCTCCCAGGATCAGGGCGACGAACGCCCCGCTCTTGTCGGCCCGGCGGAACTGGTTCTTGAAGTTCCCCCCGCCCATGTTCACCAGCACGCCGCGCCCCGGCAGAAGCTCGCGCAAGCGCTCGGCCAGGCACAGCGCCTCGCGCTCTGCGCGCGCGCCGCTGGCGATCAGGTACACAGCCGGGGGTGCCGGCGAGGGCGCGGTACCCGCCTGCACCAGCAGCTCGGCCACGCGCTCGATGCCCATGGCACAGCCGATTCCGGGCGTCGGCTCGCCGCCGAGCAATTCGATCAGCCCATCGTAGCGACCGCCGGCACATACCGCGTCCTGGGCGCCCAGGGCATCGGTAACCCACTCGAACACCGTGCCGGAATAATAGTCGAGACCACGCACCAGGCGCGGATTGATGACGTAGGGGATCCCAAGCGCTTCAAGCGTCGCACACAAGGCCGCGAACTGTTCGCGCGAAGCCTCATCGAGATGCTCGGTCAGCAGCGGCGCGGACCCGATCAGCGCCTGCATCGCCGGGTTCTTGCTATCGAGAATCCGCAGCGGATTGCCGGCCAGCCGGCGGCGGCTATCCTCATCGAGTTCTGCCTGGTGGGCGCAGAAGTAGTCGATCAGGCGGGCGCGGTAGGCCTGGCGCGCCGCCGTGCTGCCGAGGCTGTTGATCAGCAGGCGCACGCGGCTGATTCCGAGCGTCCGCCACAGACGGGCGGTCAGTGCGATCAGCTCAGCCTCGATGTCGGCGCCGGGAAAGCCAAGCGCCTCGATGCTGACCTGATGAAACTGGCGGTAGCGACCCTTCTGCGGCCGCTCGTGCCGGAACATCGGGCCTGCGCACCACAGCTTCAGCCGTGCTCCGCGCAGCAAGCCGTTGGAGATGGCGGCGCGCACCACGCCTGCGGTCGCTTCCGGGCGCAGCGTCAGGCTCTCTCCGCCGGTGTCCGTGAAGGTGTACATCTCGCGCTCGACGATGTCGGTGAGCTCACCGATACCGCGCCGGAAGAGCTCCGTGTGCTCAACCACCGGCAGCTGCAGCTGCTCGTAGCCGTAGGCAGCGAACAGCTCCCGCAACACCTGCTCCAGGTGCTGCCAGGCGCCGATCTGCTCGGGCAGCACATCATTCATGCCGCGCACCGGTTGGACCTGCTTGGTCAAACTGCCTCCACCGCTAGTCACTCCCTCTTTGCCAACCCGCATCGGGTCGACAGCTTGCGTGCCGGCATCCAGCGAGCCGGCATTGCTCTTCATTCCGTTGTTTATGGGGCCTCGGAGACCTGCCCGTCCTCGCCAATCGAGAAACGGACATTGGGCGTGCCGCGGATTGTGGCCGAGAGCGGCACGCTCTTGCCATTGACCGTAATCGCGACGGCCGCGGCGTTGCCCAGCACCAGATGCAGCGGCGCATGGCCACTTAATTTCTGCTCACTGCCGGCGCCGCCGACGTCGTACCACAGCCGCGTACCGCCAGCGTCGTAAATCTCCGCCCAGGTGTCCTGCCGGAAATGCAGCGAGAGCCGCAGTGGATCCGGCACCGCCGGCGTCGCGCTCTTGGTCGCGGGCGCCAGCAGCTGCGGCGCAGCGGTCAGGTTCGCAGATGCTGAAGCCGGAGTGGGCATCGGCGCCGCCGAGGGCGCCGAGCTTGCAGCCGCCGGCGTAGCCCCGGCCAGATTATCGATCTTGATCGACTCGGTGACGGTTTCGACGCCGGTGCCGGCGCGCTTGGGCATCGAGCGTACGGCCCACCAGACCAGTCCGCCAACGAGCAACACGCCGGCGACCACTGCGACCGGCCACAGGCCAAGCGTCGGGCGGCGAGCCCGGCGACTGCTGATGATCGGGCGCGGGATGCGCGCGAGATCCGGGGGCACGCTCGCCTGCGGGCGTTGCGCGAACAGGCTCTCCATCTCGGTCGGGGATTCGCCGAGCAACTCGGCGTAACGGCGCAGGTGCCCGCGTGCATACACAGCACCTCCGAGCTGCTGGAAATCCTCGCGTTCGAGCGCCGCGATCGCACGCGGCTCGAGGTGCAATTTTTCAGCCGCCTGCATCTGCGTCCAGCCGAGCCGGTCGCGGGCACGTTCGAGGCGCGCGCCCAATCCGGCCGGCTTGGTCTCAGAAGTCTCGTTGAGCATGCTACTTCTGACCCGCAGTGGCATCAGCCACCACATGCGCCTGATCGGTCGTCGGGAAATCGGCCTGCAGACGCTTGGCATAGCGCGCGCTCGCTTCCTGATCACCCTGCAGCTGCGCCGCGCGCCAGCCGACCAGCAGCACATCGGCTGTGACCTGTCCGATCCCGATGTACTCACGCACCAGCCGCGCCGCATCTGCCGGATGCTGCTGTTCGATCTCCACCGATCCGAGCTGCACCACGGCAGGCTCGAAGTTTGGCTTGAAGGAAACCGCCCGCAGGAAGTACTGCTCCGATTCCGGAATCCGCTTGGCATCGTGCAGGCACAGGCCGGCATTCGTGTAGGCGGCCCACGGCGTGCGATAGAGCGGATTCTGCGCCGACTGGTTGAAGTACTTGACGCCCTCATCGGTGCGCCCCTTGCCGCACAGGTAGACGCCGTAGGAGTTCAGTACATCCGGATCTCCCGGCGCGAGCCGCAGGGATTCCTTGTACTCGGTGTTGGCCTTGGCATCATTCCCGATCTTGACGTAGAGCAGCGCCAGAGCACTGTGGATCTGCGGATCGTGCGAGTTCTCTTCCTCGGCCTTTACTAGCTTCTGTTCGGCCACCTGCAGATTACCGGTCTGCATGTAGGCCACACCCAGCTGCAGATTCAGACTCGCGGCCTGCTGCATCTTGGTGGTTGAATTCTGCTCGACCATCGCACTGCTGCCGGATGACGGAGCGGCACCACTGCCGGCCGTAGGCTTCGAGGCACAGCCGGTGCCCAGCAATGCCAGGATCCCCAAGGCCGCATACGCTGTTATTTTCATTGGACCACCTGAATGGCAATGCGCTGTTTCTCGCCGAGGCGCAGCACCGTGCGATTCTGCACGCTGCCAACCAGCTGGCCACACGCGGCATCGATGTCGCTACCGCGCGTGCGGCGAATTGTCGTCATCACCGAACGCTGCAGCAGCTCATCGCGAAAGCGGCTGATCACCTCATCGCTCGAGCGTCTGAAGCTCGTACCGGGAAAGGGATTGAACGGGATCAGGTTGACCTTGGCCGGATGTCCCACCAAGAGCCGTGCCAGCGCGCGCGCCTGGGCCGGGGAGTCATTGACGCCCTCGAGCATCACGTACTCGAACGTGACGCTGCGTCCGTTCTGCTCATCCAGGTAATGCCAGCAGGCTGCAAGCAGTTCGGCGATCGGATGCAGGCGATTGATCGGCACCAGGCGGCTGCGTAGCTCATCGTCCGGCGCGTGCAGCGAGACCGCCAGCGCCACGTTGCTGACTTCCGCCAGCTTGTAGATCTGCGGCACGAGCCCGGAAGTCGAGAGCGTCACTCGGCGGCGCGAGAGATCGAAGGCCAGATCATCGGTCAGGATCTGCAGTGCTGGCACGACGTTGCGGAAATTGGCGAGCGGCTCGCCCATGCCCATCAGCACCACGTTGGTGACGATGCGATCACCGGCCGGGTGGAAGCCGAGCTCGCGGTTGGCCAGGTACACCTGGCCCACAATCTCCGCGGCGGTGAGGTTGCGGTTGAATCCCTGCTGCGCGGTAGAGCAGAACGCGCAATCGAGCACGCAACCGACCTGCGATGAAATGCACAGCGTGCCGCGATCGGTCTCGGGGATGTAGACCATCTCAAAGGCCTGCGAGGCATCGGCGCGCAGCAGCCACTTGATCGTGCCATCGCTCGAGCGCTGCTCGGTGATGATCTCTGGCAGGCGCGCCTCGGCCGTGACTGCCAGCTGCTGGCGGAAGTCCTTAGCCAGGTCGGTCATCTGCGCAAAGTCGTTGCAGCCGCGCTTGTAGAGCCAGTTCATCAGCTGGCGGGCGCGAAACGGCTTGTGACCCAGTCCGGTGCAGAACGCTTCGAGCTCTGCTTGCGGCATGCCGAGCAGATTCACCGGTGCGTTCTGATCCAAGCGCTCGGCCATGGCTTGCCTTCAGGGCTAATGCACGCTCGCGCCTAGGCGCGCGGGCACAGCTCGGTACCGCTAAAGAAGAATGCGATCTCGCGCGCTGCCGTATCGGCTGCGTCCGAGCCGTGCACGACATTGGCCTCGATGCTCGCAGCAAGGTCCGCGCGGATGGTGCCGGGCGCGGCCTTCTTTGGATCGGTC
Organism: Steroidobacteraceae bacterium; assembly: GCA_049521875.1. Lineage (GTDB taxonomy): Bacteria > Pseudomonadota > Gammaproteobacteria > Steroidobacterales > Steroidobacteraceae > FEN-1191. The sequence goes on along the minus strand of JBEKOK010000150.1, from coordinate 1,123 downwards.
GCACCCATCAGGTCGCGGTTCTTCAGGATGGCATTGTCGCCCTCGAGCACCTGGGCGATCACCGGGCCGGAGCTCATGTAGCGCACCAGATCCTTGTAGAAGCCGCGCTCGCGGTGCACGGCATAAAATGCCTCGGCCTGCGCAACCGAAAGATGCAACATGCGCGCCGCAATGATCCGCAGCCCCGCGGCCTCGAAGCGACGATAGACCTCGCCAATCTGGTTCGCCGCCACGCCGTCGGGCTTCACAATGGACAGGGTGCGCTCGAGCGCCATAAGCATTCCTTCAATTTGAGGATCAAAAAGGGGTGCGGAGTGTACCCGTTCAGGGCCTCGCGCGGCAATGACGATCGATTCGGAAGTGCCCGAAAGTTAAGGACTTTCAGACTGTGAAGCTCTCTCCGCAACCGCATTCTGCCTGCACCTGGGGATTTTCGAAGTGGAAGGACTCATTGAGCCCCTCACGCACGAAATCGACACGCGTCCCATCGAGCATCGGCAGGCTCTGGCGGTCGACGAAGACCCGCACGCCATAGTCCTCGAATACCAGATCATCCGGGCCTGCTTCATCGGCGAAACCCACGACGTAGCTGAATCCCGAGCAGCCGGCCGCCTTGACCCCTAGGCGCAGGCCCAGGCCCCGCCCCCGGCTGGCCAGTTGGTTGCGGACGCGGTCGGCTGCGGATTGACTGAGGGAGATCGCCATGCCCCTATTTTAATGGACCGGGGCTCAATTACCTAACCCTCCCCGTCACGGCCAGGCCGCCTGGGCCGCCCTTAGCGCATCCTCGATGACCAGAAAGCGCCCCAACCGCTCTGGGGGGGCTTCCAGCAGCCGCGCCCACTGCTGCGGGTCGCCAGGCCAGGGCTGCTCGCGGGAGCGCCCGGGCAGCGCCCGGGCCAGCCACTCGCAGGCAGCCAGCGTGTAGGGACAGCCATAAGCCTGATAACCGGCCGCCCGGATCAGGGAGCCCTCGACCTGCCAGAAAAACCTCACCTGCACGCCCTGGAGAACGCTGCCCGCCTCCCCCTGGATCACGACCTGATCGATGCCGCCCAGCGGCCCGGCATGGTGCAGCTCGGTAAAGAGGCTGCGTACCGCGGGCGGCAGCTCCGGGGCCAGA
>JBEKOK010000149.1:0-9156 GCA_049521875.1 Steroidobacteraceae bacterium | reverse complement strand
CCGTTACCGATCTGATCGATCGCGACATCCAGTCGACCGGATTCTTCCTCAAAGGACTGGATGGCCGATTCGTAGTACTGGGCCGCCTGCGCACCCGCGCCGAGTTGTCCGTAGGCCCACGGCACGGCGAGGTAGGATTCCTGGACCGCGGCATCGAGCAGGTTGCGATCGTGCAATTCAAGCCACGGCACCAGCGCCTGCTGGTAATCCTTCAGACCTGCTTCGGCCCAGCCCGCGCCGAGCAGTGCGCGCGCCGCATACGGGCCGGTCAGGCGCACGCGATTGAGCGCGACGAGCGCGGCCTGCGGATTCTTGGCCTGCAGCCAGGCGTATCCGAGGGCCAGGTTGGCCTTGTCACGCAGTGCGAGCATCTCGCTGCCGGCGACATCGAGCGTACCGACTGCGCCCAGCACTCGGTCGGCCTCATTCATGCGGTTCTGGCGCACCAGCGCCACGCCGAGGTTCAGCTGGGCGTAGGCCATCCAGTACGGCGATCCATGCCAGTTAGCCAGTTGCGCTTCGGCCTCATCAAAGCGTCCGAGGCGCATCAGCGTGTTGACGGTGAGGTTCTGGCGCTCAGACTCGAGCTCACCGAGCAGCCGGCCGCTGATCCGATGCAGCGCATCGAGGGTCCGGTCGTAGTAGCCGCGCGCGTACCACACCTTGGCCAGGTAGAACCAGGCGCGGTTGCGAACCGCCGCGGGCACCTTGGGTGTGAGCAGGGCTTCAAAGCGGCGCCCGGCCTCGTTGTGCATGCCGAGTGACAGGTAGAGACTGCCGGCGAGCAGCGCCGCATCGTCGGCATGATGCGGCATCCGATTCCAGTGCTGATAGGCCTCGAGCGCCGTCAGCGTATCGAAATCGGATTTGCCTGCGTACAGGCGCCACAGCACATCGCCATAGTGCAGATCCTGAACGCGGATCGTGGCGAGCTTGTCAGACTCCGGCTTGGCGGCATGGGCCAGCGACAGCATGCAGCTGCCGGCAAGCAGGCCAAAAGCGAGGGCGCGGAGCAGACGCATGCTGCGCCCTACTCCCAGTCTCGGATCTCAAATTCCGGCTGCTGGCGCCGCGCTCGATCGGTGATCTTCAGCTCCAGATATTTGGCGCCAACGCCCTTTTCGAACTTGATCGTCGCGCCACGCTTGTAGTCGCGGTCGTTGGGACCCTTGCCGCTGAAGAAGGCGACCAGTTCGTGCTGACCTGACTTGAGGTTGCCGACGAACAGGCGCTGGACGCCGCCCTTGATCAGCGCCGCGGTCTCGCGCGGCGTGTAGAGATAGTTCGAAACTTCCTTGTTGTCGATCTTCAGCGTCAGCGAATCGAGCGCAAAGAAATCGCCGACGTCCATCGAGACAAACACCGCCACCTGCGTGTTGGCCGGATACAGCAGCTCTTCCTCAAGCACGAACAGGTCGCGGTTCAGATCGACGACGTCTTTTTTCAGGCCCTGCAGATCCTCATCGAGACTGCGCGTGCCTTCGCTCGTGGTCGGGGCGCTGCCAGGCGCCGCGCTCGTGCCATCGGCGGCGGCACTCGCATCGGCCGGTGCTGCGGCGGTGGCCGGCGCATCAGGGGCCGCAGCCGGCGTGTCGGCAGCCATTGTTGCGCCCGCAAGGACCAGCAGCAGCGCGCCGATCAGCCACCGACTACCCAGTGTTTTTGAATTCATAGAAATTGCGCCCACCGAAAAAAATGTCAGCTTCCGACCCCAGTCAACGGTCCGACCTGATCATCGAGCAGCGTCCGGACCTCACGCACCAGACTGCTCTGGTCGCGGCTCGGATCGCTGTTCATGTAACGAACCGTACCGCTGCGATCGATCAGAACCAGCGTCGGCAGCTGCACGACGCCGAACGCACGCCCGACCTGCTTCGAACGATCCAGCAGCAGCGGAAAATGCGTCCGGTGCTCCTGGGCATAGGCCAGTGCACGTGCCGGCTCGTCATCCACGCTGACCGCGAGGGTCGTCAGACCGGCCGACTGGTAGGTGCCATCGAGCGCATCGAGCGCACTGAGCTGCGCCGCGCAGGTACTGCAGTGGCTGCTCCAGAACAGCAGCAGCACGACATCCCCACGATGCTCCGACAAGCGCACGTTGCTGCCGTTCGCGGCGGGCAGCACGAAATCAGGAGCATCCCGATCCGCAGCTACCGCACTCGCGCTCCACAGCAGCGTGCACAACACGCTTCCAGCCAATGCGCGCAACGAGCCGACCCGGAGGCGCTGGCTCGGCTTGCGACGTGCCTGCGTTCCGTCCACGGCTGCTTCGCCGACCGACTCATCGCATTTAACATTATTGAGGTAGCGGCGGCGACCGTGATTGCGCAAATACATGAGGTCACTCACATTTTTCGGGAAGGACCCGACAGAGTGTGCGGCAAGAACTGCCGCACGGGAATAGCCCGGAGCGTCTGTACGGCGCGACAGCGAGCCGCCCAGGACGACCCGTGAGGGCGTCCTGGGCGGATATCAGCAGGATCAGGTGATTATGCCGTTGGAGACAGAGGCGAGCTGCGGGAAGGCAATCAGGCTGTCATAGGCGGCGGTGCTGCCAAGGCCCGTATTCAGGCCATTCGCCCAGGTCATGCTCTGGAACGCGCCGGCCTGGCCGTGCAGTGCCATGTAGTTGAGCACTACGGTCTCGGCCAGCAGGTTGACCGCCTGCGAGGCCGGGCTGCTGGTCGTGTTGACCGAGCCGCTCTTGTTAAAGCTGCCGATCTGGTTCGTCAACGCCACCGGCTGCGCCTTCGGGTCATACACCAGCATCAGTGAAGCCGCCGTGGTGCTGCTGTCAGCGGTCCAGACGCCTTTGCCGCCGCCGCCGACCGAGTTGTCGACCATGCCGTTGGAGAACAGCGAACCGTCGCTGCACACGTAGATCATGATCGGGACGCCGACGCGGGCGGCGTATTCGATGCAGGCGCCAATGCACTGACCGGCCTTCAGGTCGCGCGCTTCGCCCGTCATCCGATCGCCGGTGTGGTAATCGAAGCCCCCCATTTCGATCGTGCCGGCGCCGGCATGACCGTTCACGACCATCTTCATCACCGAAGCGGTCGCCAGGAATTCATTGTCCTGCAACTGCGCTGCGGTAAAGATGCTGTTGGCGCCGCCAACGATGTTTTGATCCTTGGTCGGATCCAGCGTGGTCACGGCATCGCCGAACTCGTTGACGAGGAAGGCCGACTTGACGTAGCTGCACTGCACCAGCTGCTTGGCGGCGGTGTCCTGTGCGCTCGGGAGCAGCGTACTGACATTGCCGAGCTTCGCTGCGCTGATGCGCTCCACCGATTCAAGGACTGACACCGCATCGGCTTGGTCAAGCAGCCCGACCAGCGCGCCGGTATTCACGAGGCCGGTGACATCCGAAGGCTGAGTCACGGTCACGGGCGCGACTTCGGGATTGATCATGTAGCTCGGGGCCGCTGAATTGCCGCCCGAAACGGTGCTCTCGGTGCCAATCAGCACCAGCAGGTCGCCGGCGGCGCCAGCGGTGTTAATGCCGTACATCGGATTGTGCGGATTGTTCATCGTATCGGTCAGGCTGACCGCCGGGATCACCGCGCCATTCATGTTCGCGCGCGTCGTGGCCGCCGTCATCTGCGTGATGCCGGCAAGATAGGAGCTCTTGCTGTGCATTGCGATACCGAGCGAGGTATCAACGAAGCTGCCGGTGCCGACTGAAGAATTCGGAATCATGTTGCCCGGCAGGCCCAGCAGGCTGTAGCCGGCGGTGCTGAGGAAGTCGAGCTGCCCACCTGGACCGCCGACCAGCGCATTGGAGCCGGCAATGTTGCCGCCACCAGCCAGGTCGAACACGATGAACGGCACTTTGCCGGCACCGGGCCGGATGTTACACGGCGAGTTAGCGAGCGCGGCGATATCGCCGGCCAGCTGCGCATAGGCCTTTCGCGGGCTGGCGAACATGCCAAATATCGAACTCGCACCCACCACGGTCGCCGTCGTGCCAATCATGCCGCGCGCCAGAAAGTCGCGGCGCGACACGGGCGCGGAATGGTTCAGATTGCGCAGCTCATGCGGATTGGGCTGGCGCGTCTGGGACCGGTTGCGTCGAATCTTCATGGCTTCAGCCTCTTGCTAGCGAAACTATTTGAGGGACATCGTGGCGCTGCTCAGGATCGCAGTGCACGCGGCCATCGTGATGACGGGGGTGGTGTTGGCGCTGTTCGAGCTCACGAGGTTCGTGATCAGGCTGTACAGCTCCGTACGCACCTGCGAATCACTCGGCATGCTGGCCAGATTCGCATCGATCAGGTTGCTGATCAGCGGCGAGATCACCAGATCCATGCCGGCGTCCGTGCCGAACGCCTGGCTTGCCGGAGCATTGAAGTTCACGCCCGGGAAGAACGCCGGTCCAAGCGTCGGATCGTTGACCAGCGCCTGGCAGTACTGCATTGCCAGCTGCGTGGTCGCGATGTTGCCAGCCGAGTTCGCGCTCAGGATGTTGTAGACCGGCGGCAGCGATTGCAACACGCTCTGGTAGGTCGTGTTGACGCCGGTATTGAGCATCGACACGCCAGTCTGCTCGGACATGGTCGCGTTGATCTCGTTGAAGACGCGCAGGCCGATATCCGAAACCGGTGCCAGCGTCACCGGCGCCGGGGCCGTTGGCGTGGGTGTCGTGTAGGTGTGGGTATTGCTGCCGATCTGGGCGAAGGTCAGGAAGAACTGATCCGATGTCGGACCATTCTGCAGCGGTATGACCGTGCCGATCGGTGAGATCAGCTGACCATTGGTCGAGTTGTAGGTGCTCGAGTTGATGGTCACGTTCACCGGAATATAGGCCTGGTCCACATTGACCTCAGTGCCGTTGACGCCGATGCGGATACCCTGGATCGGTATGTTGCTGGGCGTATAGGCCGAATTCAGGTTGATGAACGTCGGCCGGTAGAACAGGTAGCTGTAGTTGTCGTACTGGCTGGCCGTGAACATCACGTAGGACTGCGTGGTGCCGGTCAGGGCGCTGATATCGAACAGCAGGAAGTAGGAGGCGCCGACGCCTGCCGCGTAGTTCTGCTGCACCTGTTGCTGGGTCAGCGCGATATCGTGCACAGCTACGAAGCGCACGTCACCGGCCCATGGGTGGTCGCCGGAGACTTCATTGCCGATCAGGAAGGCGAAAGTGCTGTCCCAGTTGTTGAGCGCACCGCCGGTGACCGTATCAGTGTCGCCGGTAAAATTACCGTTGACGTAGAAGCGCCGGCCATTGACCGGGTCGTAGGTCATCACCAGATGCGTGAGCGCTGCCTGCGCAAACATGCCGTTGGCATTCGTCATCAGCGTCGGCTGGCCATTCAGGCTCGTACTCGTGCTGCGGTTGAAGCCCTCGTACTGCATGGCATCCTGGGCCACGGTGAAGTTGCGGGTTGTGTCGCTACCGGAGTAGCTCGCGACGTAGGCCTTGGTCTGCGTGACGTTGTTCGGGTTGATCCACGCCTCGACGCTGTACTGGCCGCTGACGCTGATGCGATTCAGCAGCTTGGTGCTGGTCTGCGTCGTCGCCTGGGCGCTGCCGCCCGAGACGATCGTGATACCCCAGTTGCTGTCCCAGGAGACCTGGCCCTGCAGGGTCAGGTCCATCGCCGGGTCGATACCACTGGTGTCGAAGGCGGTCAGGCCGCTGCCCTCTTTAAAGGTCCACTTGGCAATGTCGTGTGCGTCGTAGCGGTTCGCGCCCGAGGCGACCACACCCTGATTAAGGGTCAGTGCGCCAGAGGTGATCAGCGTCGGATCGACCGGCGTGATCGGCACGCCGGCGGCGAAGGCGTTGATAGCCGCCAGCATGGTCGCGGCGCTGTTCGGGCAGCTGACCGGGTTGCCCCAGCAGTTGTGCGATTGCTGCGCCAGACGGATGTAGAACATCGACTGCGTGGTCGTGTTCAGGTTGATCTCGGCCTGCGCATACTGGTAGGCCATGGCCAGATTGGAGCTGGCGAAGAACGGCTGCTGCGGGCTGGCGGCCGTGTCCGAATGACAGCGGGCGCACCAGGCCGTGACCACCGGATAGACGGTCTGGCTGAAGAGGGTCGGGTCCGAGGGGAAAATCTTCGAGGAGACCACGGTCTGCAATGGCGGTGGCGTGAGCGCGATCTGCGTGCCGCCACTGGTGGTGCCGCCGCCGGCCCAGTTGGTGATCCAGGTGGTCAGAATGTCGGCGCAGGCCTGCGTGCTGGAGAGCCAGCAGTTATGGCCGCCGAGCACCTTCTGCACCATCGTCGACTGACTCGGCGCCGTCAGAGTGACGACGGTGAGTGCTGCGGCATAAGCCTGGTTGATGTCATCGGTACGGGCAAACTCTGGCACCTGGCCGCCGGCCTTGTGGCAGCTGCCGCAGGGCGGGGTTCCTGCCGCCGGCGTGGGCGAGGAGATGTTGACCCACAGGTTGGTTTCGAAGGCCTCGACGTCGGCGGTTGCCGGAGCCGGGCCTGTGTAGGTTGAGGCCTGCGCGCTGGCGCTCAGGTTGGGGTTCTGCGTCGTCGACGCGCCGCCGCCGGCGCAGGCGCCGAGTAGCAGGGTGGCGGCGACGATCAGCAGCCGGTGCGGGACGGTGAAGAGTGTTTTCACGTTGGTTATTTCCCTACTGGCCCATGCAATAGACAGCGGTTTCAGCAAATATGGTCTTCATGCTGTAGTTGTTGGCCGCGAAATCCGCCGAGATCTGCGAGACCTGTGCGTAATCGGCACTGTTACCCGGCGGTCGCAGGCACATGGCCTGGAACACCTTCTGAACCTGGCAGGTCGTGAACTGCTGTGAGCTCTCCAGTTCCTGACCAAAAGCCTTGGCGCCGTTGCCGGTACCGGGGAGCGAGGCGCTCCAGCCGAGCAGCGAGTTCGGGCCGCTGCGCCAGTAGTTCTTCCAGCTGTCGTCAGTGGTCACGTATCCGTACTGGAAGTTGGTGGTGTTGATGCTGTATTTCGGCACGACCTGCCCAGGGGTGTAGGTCTCCGTGTTGGTCGTGAGGTTGAAGTCGTAGTAGGCGAAGGCACCGGCCAACGCGTCCATGCCGGAGTGGCAGCCGATGCACTGGTTCAGGAACACGCGGCTGTCGCCACCAGGCGAGCGTGCCGGATCCTGACGGATGCGATCGGAGGGGCGGGTCGTATCGGCGATGTACTGCAGGTCATCGCACAGGTAGTTCATCATTGTGAAGCGGACCATCGCCCGGTTCGTGCCCTTATAGAAGAACGCACCGGCACCGGCCGCAGTGGTCATGACGCCGGCCGTTGCCGCGGTGGGCAGGCCGAGCATCGACGACTGCGTCGAAGCCTGCAGGTTCGCGGGGTTCGACAGGTCGATGTTGTTGTCATCCAGGTACTGATACATGTTGTTGTTCGCCGGCGAATAGGCCGGTGCACCCGAACTGCCGCTGCCGACATAAACGAGGTCGGCCGATAGCACCGTATTGAACGGCACGTTGTCGCGCACCATGCCAATGATGGTCGCGGTGTAATCGTTGAGCGGCACGAATACGCTCTGCGCCTTGTTGGTCATCGGCGCGGCAAAATTGCGTATCGTGACGTTATAGAAGGCCGGATCCTGCATGGCGAGGTTCGCAGCAGTGATCGCACCGGCCGAGCCGCCGGCGATGTCGGCGGACATTTGCGCCAGCACCGTGCTACTTGGCTGGGAGCCGGTGAGGCGACCGAAGAGGCGCTCGGCCTGTTCGTTGGGACCGGCAAAAGCCGGGGTTTGCGCGGCCGCCCACAGCGCCAGCGCAATGCCCGGCAATGCGTGTGCAACCAGTATTCGAGTACGGTCGGCCATTCTTCTGCTCCCTAAAAGGCTCTCGCGCAATCTGTGCAAGTCCATACTAACTAGCTCCACAACCGCTCTGTAATGTCTCCAAGGCCGGACGTCGCTTAGTACCGACAGTCCCCTGCATTACGTCACCACGCTATGCTGTGGCGGCATGAAACGTGCGAGCCTCAATTCCGACAGTTTCCTTACGCGCTGTCGTGCCGCCCGCGCGATCCGCGTCATCGGCGAACGCTTGGGTGGCAGATCAATGCGCTCAGATCAACCCAAAATGGCTCGACGTGACGTGACGTGGTTAACGGCGCTGAACAGACGTGCTGGCGCCGGGAGTAATGCAGGATGTATTGTCAAATTCTTATGCAGTCCAACGATGTGAAACCGCTTCCTCCTATGAGGGTCGGCGCCCGCGCGCTTGTCGGCGGATTGCTGGTGCTCGCCTTGCTGAGCGCCTGTACCTCTGGCAGCAACGTCAACATTGCCTTCTCGCAGCCGGTGGACAGTCAGACCGCCGACTATGGCATCGCCTACGTCAAGCGCACGCTGCCGACCGCGGCGCAGGTGACCAAATTCAAGTTGGATGATCTGCGTCAGCGCACACCCTTCTTCTTCCCCGCGGACCTGTACCTGCTCAAGCCCGCAAGCCAGGGTGGCGTCGAAGTCAACATCACATCGCGCGTGGCCGGCGTACACGATGTGAAGGACGTCGATGTCTCGAGCGATGGCACGATGATCATCTTTGCGATGCGCACAGTTCTGCAGCCGACGGTGCAAAAGCTCTTTGATCCCCCGTTCTGGAATATCTACGCCTATACCGTTGCGACCGACTCACTGCAGGTTATCAATCCGACGGTCGATCCCACGGGTGTCGCCGCACAGTACATCTCGCCGCACTTCTTGCCCGATGGCACGATCCTGTTCGCGAGCACACTGCAGTTCGATGCCGGCGGCGTGCTGGTGAATGAGGGCAAGGAACAGTTTCCGAACCAGGAAGAGGATCTGCAGGAGTCCGCCTTCGATCTGCACACGATGAATCCCGATGGCACGAACGTGCACCAGATCACATTCAACGCCAGCCACGACGTCGATGCCACGGTGCTGCAGAGTGGGCGCGTGATGTGGAGTCGCTGGGATCACGCCAGCAACGGTGGGGTCTCGGCCGACGATGGCATCTCGCTCTATACGGCCGAACCGGATGGCACCGATGTGGAATTACTCTTTGGCCGCGGCAGCCATGTCACGCAGTCAACCAACCCGCAGAGCGCAGCAACCTGCCCGGCGGCGCTCGACTGTTCAGTCCAGTTTGTGCAGGCGCGCGAAATGCCCAGTGGCTCGGTGCTGGCGCTGGTACGACCCGATACCAATGCGAACTTCGGCGG
>JBEKOK010000148.1:0-9172 GCA_049521875.1 Steroidobacteraceae bacterium | reverse complement strand
GCCGCCGCAATCCAGGCCACTTCCGGCACCTGCAGCTGCGAGGGCAGTTCGGAAATCGAATAGACATCGGCATCGAGGAAACTGAAGTGGAAGGCCCGCTCGAGTGCCGGTTCGATGCGTGCGACGTTGAGCGCGACCGTGACGCCAAGGGCGACGCCGCTGAAGACACCGATCCAGCCAATCACCAGGCCCTGGGTCAGGAACACACCCATGATGCGCCCGGGCGCTGCGCCCAGCGTGCGCAGGATGGCGATGTCGGTGCGCTTCTCGGTCACGACCATCACCAGCATCGCGACGATGTTGAAGGCCGCGACCCCGACGATCAGCAGCAGCAGCAGCGCCATCATCGTTTTCTCGATGCGGATCGCGCGAAAGTAGCTGGCGTTGTCCTCGGTCCAGTCGTGCACCTCGGCATTCCCGGCCGCGGCGCGCACCGCGCCGATCAGCTGCGGCACCGCGAGTGCATCGGCAAAGCGGAGCCTGAAACCACTGCCGCCGACCGCCTGCGGTGCGAAGGCGCGCACGTCATCGAGCGCCGCCAACGCCAGGGCACCGTCCAGATCCTCGTAGCCGGCTTCGAAGATGCCGCTGACCGTGAATTCCCGCTCGCTCGCCTCGGGTGCCGCGCCGGCCGTCACCACCGGCACCAGGATCGTGAGCTTGCCGCCGACCTCGACCCCGAGTTGCTCGGCCAGCGACTGACCCACGATCAGCGCATTGCTGCCGCTCTTCAGGTCCGCCAGGCTCCCCTGCAGCAGCAGCGGCTTCAGATCGGTGACCTGGCTCTCCGCGGCCGGATCGATACCGCGCAGGGTCAGCGGCAGCATCTCCGGCTGGTGCATCGCAAGGGCCTGCAGATCGGTGTAGGGGGCCACCCCGACGACGCCCGGGAGGGCCCGCAAGCGGGCCTCCAGCGCCGGGTCGGCCGCGGTGGCGGCGCTGTGCCCGGAGACGACCCGGGCGTGGGCACTTAAAGAGAGCAGCCGCGTGCGGACCTCGCCTTCGAGGCCGTTCATGACCGAAAGCACCACGATCAGCGCCGCGACCCCGAGCGCCACCCCGGCCAGCGACACCCAGGTGATGAAGGAGACGAAGAACTTGTGCTGCCGTGCGCGTACGTAGCGCAGGCCAATGAATAGGGACAGGGGTTGGAACATGCGGCGGGCATTTAAGCACACCCGGGGACCGTCGCCGAAATCCGACTAGATTCACAGTTCTGTCAGAGACTTAGGCCTAGGCTGGGGACAGCCGGAATGCGGTGTTATAGTGCGTTGATCCGCGACGGGCCGGGCAACAAGCCCAACAGCCTCTCGCTCTGCAGCAGGGTGCACCACGATGAAAATCCAGACACTGATTCTCCCGCTGAGCTTCGTCCTGATGACCGGCAGCGCGCTGGCCGAAACGGTCGTCGTCGATGACCAGGTCGTCGTCAGGGCCTCGGATATTGCCCGCCCGGCCCCGGGCATGAAGATGGATGTGGTCGAGAAGCGCTTCGGCGAGCCGACCGAACGCCATGCCGCCGTTGGAGCGCCGCCGATCAGCCGCTGGGACTATGCCGGCTACTCGGTATTCTTTGAAAAGGACCGCGTCATCCACACGGTGGTGATCGGTTCCTGATCCGTCAGGGCGGGCTTGTAATTGCAGCCCGCCCGGTTAAGCTCCGCGGCCTCTTAGACAACCCCCGCGTGTCCGCGCCGGCGCTGCCGGTGCTCTTTATTCAATGGCCAATCTGATCCGACCGCCGCGCCCGAGCGCGGCCCACCCACAGCTGCGCTGGAATTCTCTGCACGGCAGTGCGCGTGCGCTGGCGCTCGCTGAAGCGGTGAGCGCGGATGATCGCGCCTGGGCCTTCGTGGCGGCCGATACGCGCCAGCTCGAACAGCTGGCGGCGGAGCTGCGCTTCTTTGGCGGCGCCGGGCTTGAGGTCTTGAGTTTCCCGGACTGGGAAGTGCTGCCCTACGATGTGTTCTCGCCGCACCCGGACATCGTCTCGGAGCGGCTGCGCACGCTCTCGCGCTTAAGTGAGCTCAAGCATGGCATCGTGCTCTTCAGCGCCGATGCCCTGCTGACACGCCTGCCCCCGGTCAGCTACGTTCAGGCACGCTCCTTTGAGCTCAAGCGCGGCGCGGCGCTCGCGATCGAGCCGCTGCGCCTGCGTCTGATCGATTCGGGCTATGTCAGTGTCAGCCAGGTGCGCGGCCCGGGCGAGTACGCGCTGCGGGGCTCGCTGTTTGATGTCTGGCCGACCGGCACGACGACACCGCTGCGCGTGGATCTGTTCGATGAGCAGATCGAATCGATCCGTGACTTCGATGCCGACACGCAGCGTTCGCTGGCGACCCGCGAGGCCGTACGGCTGCTGCCGGCGCGCGAGATCCCGCTCGATGCCGAGGCGGTGCGCGATTTCCGGCGCCGTTACCGCTCGCGCTTTGAGGGCGATGTCACACGCCAGGGCATTTACCGGGGTGTCAGCGAAGGCATGGCGCCCCCGGGCATCGAGTTCTACCTGCCGCTGTTCTTCGATGAGGCCGCCTCGCTCAGTGACTACCTGCCCAAGGACATGGTCATCGCCTCGGACATCGATATCGGTGTTTCGCTCGAGGCCACATGGCAGAACATCGCCGAGCGGCATGAGGAGCGGCGCCATGACATCGAGCGCCCGCTGCTCGCTCCCGAAGAAGCGTTCGTGCCGCCGCGCGAGGTAGTGCCGCCGCTTCTGCAGCACAGCCAGGTCGCGATCGAGCGCTTCCGCGCGGTGGTGGCCGGCGATGCGCCAGCCGTAAACGATGACGGCAGCCATGATTTTCCGAGCCGCGCTGCACCGGCGTTCCGGCTCGATGCGCGCTCGCCCAAGCCGCTGGCGCCACTGACCGACTTCCTGACGCGCTTTCCCGGCCGGGTGCTGATCGCTGCCGATTCGGCCGGCCGCCGCGAAGTGATTTCCGAGATGCTCGCGGCGCATGGCAAGTCACCCAGGATCGTCGCTGACTGGGCGCAGTTCGCCAACGGCGATGCACAGCTCGCCGTCACGATTGCCGAGGACCTGGCCGGCACCGAACTGACCCAACCCGTGCTCGCGCTGCTGAGTGAATCGCAGCTCTTTGGCACGCGCGCCCGCCAGGAGCGGCGGCGGCGGCGCGTGCAGTCCGACCCGGCCGCGATCCTCCGTGATCTGCAGAGCCTGGAACCGGGCGCACCGGTCGTGCATGAGACCTATGGCATCGGCCGCTATCGCGGGCTCGAGGTCATGGAGATCGGCGGCCAGGTCGGGGAGTTCCTGCTGCTCGAATATCAGGAGGGCGATCGCATCTACGTCCCGGTGCATGCCCTGCACCTGATCAACCGCTATACCGGGGCCGATCCGGAGCACGCGCCACTGCATCGGCTCGGGACCGACACGTGGGCCAAGGCCAAGCGCCGTGCGGCCGAGGCGGTGCGCGATATCGCCGCCGAGCTTCTGGACCTGCACGCGCGCCGCCGCGCTCAGCACACCGAACCGCTGGCGGCCGGCGAGCTCGACTACCAGACCTTCGCCAATGGCTTCCCCTTCGAGGAAACGGCCGATCAGGCCGAAGCCATCGTGCGGGTGCTGGCGGACCTCAAGGGCACGCAACCGATGGATCGCATCATCTGCGGCGATGTCGGCTTCGGCAAGACCGAAGTGGCGATGCGCGCCGCGTTCGTCGCGGTGCAGGCGGGCCGCCAGGTGGCGGTGCTGGTGCCGACCACGCTGCTGGCCGAGCAGCATGTGCAGAGCTTTCGCGACCGCTTCGCCGACTGGCCGGTGCGCATCGAGGGCCTCTCGCGCTTCCGCTCCGGCAAGGAGACTGACGCCGTTCTTGAAGGCCTCGAACAGGGCAAGGTCGACATTGTGGTCGCGACGCACCGGCTGCTGCACGCGGCACCGCGTTTTGCGAACCTTGGCCTGGTCATTGTCGATGAAGAGCATCGCTTTGGCGTGCGCGACAAGGAGCGGCTCAAGACACTGCGCGCCGAAGTGCATGTGCTGACGCTCACCGCGACACCCATTCCACGCACGCTCAACATGGCGCTCGGCGGCCTGCGCGAGCTGTCGCTGATCACGACGCCACCGGCGGCACGCCTCGCGATCAAGACCTTCGTCACCGAGTGGCACGCACCGACGCTGCGCGAGGCGGCCTTGCGCGAACTGCGTCGCGGCGGCCAGATCTACTTCGTACACAACGAGGTGCAGACGATCGAGCAGGCGGCGCGCGATTTTGCCACGCTGGTGCCGGAGTGCGAGGTGCGCGTGGGTCACGGCCAGATGCGCGAGCGCGATCTTGAGCAGCTGATGGTGGATTTCTACCACCGCCGCTTCAACGTGCTCGCCTGCACGACGATCATCGAGAGCGGCATCGACGTACCAACCGCCAATACCATCCTGATCAACCGCGCCGACCGCCTGGGGCTCGCGCAGCTGCATCAGCTGCGTGGTCGCGTCGGTCGTTCGCACCACCGGGCCTACGCCTATCTGATCGTGCCGTCGCGCAAGAGCCTGACCCCTGATGCCAGCAAGCGGCTCGAGGCGATCGAGTCGATGGAAGATCTCGGTGCCGGCTTCGTGCTGGCAACGCATGATCTTGAGATCCGCGGCGCCGGCGAATTCCTCGGCGAGAAGCAGAGCGGCGAACTCACCGAGGTCGGCCTGACGATGTACCTCGACATGCTCGAGCAGGCGGTCGGCGCGCTGCGCAGCGGGCGTGAGCCGGCGCTCGACCGGCCGCTGGCGGCGGCGACCGAAGTGGAGCTGCACGTGCCTGCCTTCCTGCCCTCGGACTTCGTGCCCGATGTGCACCTGCGCCTGGCCCTCTATCAGCGCCTCGCGGCAGCCGATGCGGTCAGCCTGCAGGACATGGGCGGGGAACTGATCGATCGCTTCGGGCCGCTGCCTGATGCGGCCGGCTATCTGCTCAAGCTCGCTGCGCTGCGCCTGAAGGCGCGCCAACTGGGGCTGCGGCGCCTGGATCTGGGCCCCGAAGGTGGCAGCATCGCGTTCGAGGCCCAGCACCGGGTCGATCCGGGAGCCGTCATCGCGCTCATCCAGCGCCAGTCAAAGGAATTTCGCATGGACGGGCCGAGCAAGCTGCGCGTCAGTCGTGCCCTGCCGCAGCCTGCGGAACGCTTTGAGTATGCGGCCAAGCTGCTCGAGCGGCTGGCGCCAGCGGGCGAGTAGGTGCTTGCGCCTGCTACCATAGCGCCATGAAACGCCGCAGCTTGCTCAAGACCCTCGCCGCCACCTTTGCCACGGTGCTTTCGCTGTCGCCAGCGATGACCAGCGGGGCAGCGGCTACAGCGGGAGGCAGTTACCAGGTCGAGATCATCGTGTTTCAGGTCGTCAACCCGAGCGGCGATGAGGACTTGAGCGCGCCGGCTGAGGGGCGCGGGTTTTCCGGTGTTTATCAAAGCGCCGATCCGCCACCGAAGGTCTTGAAAACCCTGACCGCCGGACAGCTGCAGATGGGCGGCCTCGCCTCGCGTCTGCGCAACAGCGGCAACTACCGCGTCATCGCGCATGCCGGCTGGATCCAGACCGCCACCGCCTGGAATCGCCATTCCGGCCTGCCGCTGGCCATGGCGGGTGTCGATGTTCCGGGGCTCGCCGGATCCGTGTATCTGGAACGTGGCCAGCTGCTGCACCTCGGGTTCAACCTGACCTACGACAACAACAACGGCCACACCTACACCCTAAGCGAGCTGCGCCGGATCAAGTTCAACGAGAAGCATTACTTCGATCACCCAGCCTTCGGAGTAATCGCACTGGTCAACCCGGCCAGCGCCGCGGCTGCGGCCGATGCCGACGCCCAGTAAGCTGCCTAGAGAAATCGGTCCGGAAACTGAGAAGCCGCGCGCCTTCTTGTAGGTCGACGCGACTCTGGTCTGGCCGATGGCCGAGGACTATCGGCTCGCGGTCTACAACGACCTGAGCCATTTGAGCTGATCAGGCCTGCGCGGCCGCAATCACCAGCGCCAGCCACCACGTGACGCTTGGTGCGTCCCTATGCGCGCCCGCATCCGACCGGTCTGGTCAAACTTGAAGTCTCGTCCGTCGACTAGCGGTTGCAGGTGCCGGCCCTCGAGTTTTCAGCAGCAATCCGGGCCCTCACCTGTTCCAGCGTGAGGCCTCGAGACGGCTCGGCCTTCAATGCGTCGTACGCTGGCCCGACCTTTTCGCGCAACCATCTTTCCATATCAGCAGATCGCCCTGAGCAATCGGATATTCGAGAAAACCTTTTCATTGAGCCCTCTGAAGTTCTGCGCTAGCGCTCAGCCCGTGGGCGCGAAGCTCGCGTCGCCCAAGCTGGCGCTTGGAAATCGCATAAACTGAGGCGCGCCCATAGAGCCTTATCGTTGCGTCTTCCTCCGGGGATCGGAGGCTGGAGCCACTGTAATGCACCACACGACGCCGACGCACGACATCCCAAGGAGCTTCCGGAGCTGACGGGAGCGGCGCCAGCGTCACCTCGAACCAGATACCCTCAATGCGGTGCAGCTGGCAGGTCGAGGAAAGTTCGCGCCACTGGTTCGCGCGCTCAGACTCAGCGGTCCGCCGACGATCCTGGTTTGTGCGTCGCCGTGCATTGGCTTCTAGATTCCGGCGCAGCAGTCCGGTGCGTGGGTCAACGTACAGTGCCTGTAGACCCCATGAAAAGCCGAAGAATCGCGCCCCCAGATCGACCACTTTGCCATCCACGGTGCGCGTTTTAATGGCAACGTAGCTGTGCAGATGCTCAAGAATGTGCCGCTGGATCGCGTTCCTTCCGTCAATTACTGCGCAGATGTCGCGGTACACATGATTCCACGGCCGTCCGACCTGGCGATCCAGGTAACGTGCCAGGGGCCGGAGGTTTTCATTCAGCGATTTGGGGTCGCGATATCCCGCCTTCATCGGCAGAAACGCTGCGTCGCTGCGATCACGGAATCTGCGGCCATCGTGGCCTCGTGGGACGCGGCTCGGCGGCCGCGGCCGCTCGACTAGAATCTTGGGCATATCTGAACGCATAGGCGCTCCTTTCAAATCAAAGGCGCGCCGCGCGGTTGGCCACGACGGCTGGTGCGAACCCAGCCCACCAGATTACAGCAGGTCGCACAGAAATTAAACCCGGAGATCGGCGACCCAAATGGACGCCCGACAGCCACTCCTGTGGCGCGCCGCATGCGGCGGGAGTTTCGATCAGGCGGCAACTGAACCGAGCGCGACGAATGCCTTGGGTAGAATCGGCGCCAAGCAGCCGAAGGACACCCCTGGTAACCATGCCCAGACAACCGCTCAAACTGATCTCCTCGATGGCAACGGCCGAGCTGCTCGGCGCACTCATCGCGCAGTACCAGCGCAACGTCGGCATCAACGTCGTGGCCGAAGCCGGCGGTGGCGTCGTCGTATTGCAGCGGATCCAGGCCGGTGAAGCCGCCGATGTCGTTGTGCTGGCCGCCAACGTAATCGACAAGCTGATCGGCGAAGGCCGGCTGCTGGCGGACAGTCGGCTCGATCTGGTGCGCTCGGGGATTGCGGTCGCGGTGTGCGCTGGCGTCGCCAAGCCATCGATTGCCGACGAGGCCGCGGTGCGTCAGGCCGTGTTGGCGGCGAAGACCTTAAGCTTCTCGACGGGTCCGAGTGGCGTGTATCTCGAAAAGCTCTTCGAACGCTGGGGCATTCTGGAGCAGATCCGCGCGCGCATCGTGGTGCCCCCGCCTGGCGTCCCGGTGGGATCGCTCGTTGCCGCCGGCTCGGTCGAACTGGGATTCCAGCAACTGAGTGAGCTGCAGAGCCTGGCCGGCATCGAGATCCTGGGCGCGCTGCCACCCGCGATCCAGCTGATCACGGTATTTTCCGGCGGCATATCTGCCGCGTCTGCGGATCCCGATGCGGCGCGCGCGCTGCTGCGGTATCTGGCTTCACCCGCGGTGGCCCAGATCAAGCAACGCTTCGGGATGGAAAGCGCTTAGAGCCCTGAGGCACTACAGCGCCGCGTGGATGCGATAGCGCACGGCCAGCTGCAGCTGCGATTCGATCAGCCCGTCGGTCTCCTCATATTCCTCGCGCGGTGGAAATTCACTTGTGGCCCGGATCCATTCGAGAGCGGTCGTCCAGCCCTGGCCAAAGTCGTGCATCCACCCCAGCGTCCAGGCGTGGCCCAATTCATTGGGCGGCAAACCGTAGTAACCGGCGACCTGATGGGTCTGGAAATCATCGAAGCGCACGGTGAAGCGCTCGCGATGCTGCTTGAAACTCGCCAGCGCAAAGGCGGTGCGGTAGTTCATGACGAACAGCGACTCGGTGACGATGTCGGCCGCGGTCGTCGTCGTGCCATCAAGATACTGGGCGATGAAAGTCCAGTGTTCGGTAGGCTCGAGCCGCGCACCGACTGTCGAGAACCGCGTGTGCCAGGCATAAGCCGTAGTGGTTTCGGCGTACGGATCAGCGCGATTGTCATAGCGCAACGCGCGTAGCTCGAGCCAGTCGTGGTGCCGCCACATCAGGCCGCCGTAGTAACCGGGCTTGCGATCGACTTCGTGGTAGGCCTCCTCGGGAGGCTGGCCGATGCCGCCAAAGAGTGTCGAGGGCCGATCCGTGAGGCCAAAGCCGCGGTCGGCGAGCAGCTCACCGGCCGGATCATTCCAGCCATAGATCGCGCCCACGAGCGCCACATCGCCCAGATACCCCTGGCTCGCGCCGAGCCAGCGGACCTCGACCTGCGTGCCGATCGTGCGAAATTCCTCGCCGATCCAGGTGTTCAGCGCCGAGGGCGTGATCGTATAGACATCGGTCCAGCCCGGACCCCGATTCTCGAGCGACACCGGCATGAAAAACGCGCCGGCCTTGGCACTCCAGCGGATGGCATTGCTCGGGAATGGGCGCGCCTCGAGATAGGCTTCGCTCAGATCGATGAAATTCCGGTCATGATCGCCATAGGCGTCGGCGACCACATGCGCGCTCAAGATATCGGTGATCCGCAGGCGTGCGGCCAGCAACACGTAGCCGAGGCGCAGGTCCTCGTGCTCGGGATCAAAGCGCAGCAGGCCTTCGCCGCCGTTGAGGTAGGAAGGCGCGCCACTGGCCGCGACCCAGCGTACGTCGGCCTCGCCGGTCAGATCCAGCCGATCCTGGGCGCTCGCGCTCGCGATCCCCAGCAGGCCGGCGAGCACAGCACAC
>JBEKOK010000147.1:0-9190 GCA_049521875.1 Steroidobacteraceae bacterium | reverse complement strand
GCGCGATTGATGGATGCCCACGACGCGCGCGGCCGGCGGCTGCGCGTGCACAAGCTACCCATGCCCGGGCCTCTGTATGTCACGCGACGCGAAGCACGCGGTGTCGTTCAGCGCGACGGCATCCGTCGGGTACGTACCGGACAGCGCCTGGCGGGAAGCTACGTTAACTACTATCTGGCTAACCGCGCGGTCATCGTGCCGATGTTGGATCCGCAGCGGGATCAGGAGGCGCTGCGCCGTCTACGCGCCATTTTTCCGGAGCGGCGGGTATTGGGCGTGCCGGCCCGCGAGATCCTTCTGGGGGGCGGCAATATTCACTGCATTACGCAGCAGGTGCCGGGCGCAGGGCGGCGCAGTGCGCCCTGGCAGTGGAGCACAGCGGCCTAGGCGGGCCGATCCGATCAGGCGCGCAGCGGGCCTGACAGTTCCTGTTCGGCTTGCTCCAGCCACGCGCGCTGGGCGCGCCGGTAGTGACGCGGTGCCGCGCGGGCATGATCGAGCAACTCGCGCAGTACCGTGCGCGCCTCATCCTTGCTGCCAGTTATCTTCAATAGCAGGGCAAGCCTGAGTTTGGCTTCGGCACCTGCGTAGTACTGGGCCAGTGCACGGTACTCTTCGAGCGCCTTCGATGTATTGCCCTCCGCCTCAAGGGCGCGCGCATACAGCAGGTGACCGTCCGGGGACTTGAATTCAGGATTTTTCGCGATGAGCGTTTCCAGGGTCGTGCGGCTGCCAGTCGCATCCCCGCTGGCGAACTGGGCCTGGGCCAGCCCCATCAGGAGCTTCGGGTCATACTCATAGAGCCCGCTCAAGGCTTCGCGATATACCGCGATGGCCTCGGCGTAACGCTCGTGTCGGCACAGTTCATCGGCGTAGCGCTGGCGGCTTGCTGCGCCACCGCTGATGCGCGCCTCCAGTTCAAAGCGCCGCAGATCCTGCTGCGGATCCAGTGCCTTGCCCATGCCTCGGACGGCGCGCCGCGTGACACGGTGACCGGTAAGCCCCGGCAGAACCTCGACGACGACGTAGGCAATGGCGCCAGCAAAAGGAATGAACGCGATCGCCCAGATCCACATCGTATTGCGGCCGGTACGAAAGCAATGAACGATCAGCAGGACATCAATGGCGATACTTGCGATGTAAGTAATACTCATATATGCGCAAGCATAATGTCTTTCCGGCAGGGCGCGATAGGCGCTTGGCATTGCTGATATTATGCCCTTCAGGTAGTCCGATCATGGCGTGAGACATGCGCATCCGTTGCTGGTTCCTGGCAGGCCTGCTGTACCTACCGGGTCTGGCCTGGACGCAGGACGTGCCCGCCTCGGCGCCTACTGGGCGGCCGCGTATAGGCCTGGTGCTTTCGGGCGGCGGTGCCCGGGGTACCGCCCATATTGGCGTCCTCAAGATTCTTGATGACTTGCATGTGCCGATTGATGCAATTGCTGGCACCAGCATGGGGGCCGTCATCGGCGGCTTATACGCCAGCGGCATGTCGGGCCGGCAAATCGAAAAGTTCTTTTCTTCGGTCGACTGGCAGGACTCGTTTCGCGACCGCCCGCGGCGCGCGGACCTTGCATTCCGGCGCAAGGAAGAAGACAACAATTTCCTGATCAAACTGCCCTTGGGCCTGCAGGGTCGGCGGCTATTGATCCCGCAGGGCCTGATCGAAGGGCAGAAACTCACCGAGATCCTGCGCCGGGCCACGCTGCCGGTGGCAGAAATAGACAACTTTGATCACCTTCCGATCCCGTTTCGCGCGGTAGCCACGGACCTGGAGACAGGTTCACCGGTCATTCTTGGAAGCGGTGATCTGACAACGGCAATGCGTGCCAGCATGTCCGCCCCCGGAGTCTTCATACCAGTGAAGCGCGACGGTCAGCTGCTGGTAGATGGCGGACTGTCCGAAAACCTGCCGATCGATGTCGCGCGCGCGATGGGCGTGGATATCCTAATCGTCGTGGACGCGGGCTACCCATTGCAGCCGCGCGGCAAACTCAAATCGATTACGAGCATCTCCAACCAGGCGCTGGCGATCCTCGTCGGTCATGACGTGGCACGACAAAAGGCCACACTGGGTCCGCGCGATATCCTCATTTCTCCAGAGCTACCAGATCTGTCTTCGATCGATTTTTCCGTGGTGGACAGAGCGGTATCCGCCGGCGAGGCTGCAGCCCTGGTTGTGAGCCCGCGGCTTGCTGCGCTGTCCTTGTCGGGTGATGACATCGAGCGATACGCGGCAACGCGGCAGCGTCCGCCGCTGCCGACCGGCAATATCGAGTTCGTTGCTACGGACCCGGCCTCGCACTCCTATCATCGCCAGATCGAGGATCTGTTTGCCAATCTCATCGGCAAGCCGGTGAATGCCGATGCCATTGATGAGGACGTCGAGACGCTCTACGGACGCGGATACTTGCAGACGCTCGACTACCGGCTGGCGCAGGATTCCAACATGCGCCAGGGCCTGACCTTTACCGCCGAGCGCAATACCTGGGGTCCGAATTACCTACGCATGGGACTGTCGCTGGAGGATGACTTTCGCGGTCTCAGTACCTTCAATGCCGCCGGCCGGCTAACGATGACCGAACTCAACTCGCTCGGCGCTGAATCCGTGCTTGATGTGCAGGTGGGCGAAGACCCGCACATATCGGCGGAGTTCTATCAGCCCCTGTCCAACATCTGGCGCTTCTTCATCGCGCCGCATGCCGAGGCCGAGTCGCATGAGTTGCCACAGGTCGAGAACGGCACGCAGATCGGTCTGTACCGCATCAGCACCACTGAGTATGGCGTGGATACCGGCAGCGAGCTTGGCAACTGGGGCGAGATCCGCGTCGGGGCTCTGGCCGATCACGGCGATACGCGAGTCCAGCTCGGGGACTTTACGGTGCCGCCCCAGGATTTCTCGGTGGACGCGGCATTTCTGCGCTTCAGTTTTGACAAGCTGGATCGCACCTATTTCCCGCACAGCGGTGAGTCGTTCAAGATTGAGCTGCATCTGGAGGACAATACCTCCTCTACAGTAGGCACCGACCTGCTGACCTTTGACTGGCGCTCGGCCTGGACCGAGGGCAAGTACACGCAAGTGCTGTGGCTTTCGGGCGGCAGCACGGTGGGCGGCAGCCAGACGAACCTGCGCACGTTCTTCCCCTTGGGTGGGTTCCTGCAACTCTCGGGGGTGCCCACTGAATCACTGGCCGGCCCACAATATGCAATTGGTCGGGCAATATTCATTCGCAGTGTGGGTAATGGTGGTGAGGGCGTGCTGGATGTGCCGGCCTATGCCGGAGTTTCCTTTGAAGCGGGCAATGTCTGGAGCACTCGCAGCCAGATCAGCGCCGATTCGCTGCGCAAGGATGCATCCGTGTTTTTCGGCGCGGATACCTTCCTGGGGCCGGCCTACATTGCAGTGGGATACGATCGGAATGGAACCGCGGCCTACTATCTCTTTCTGGGCCACAGTTTCTAGAGATCTGACCGCTGCGCGGCGGCCATCGGCTCCCTCACAGACCTCGGCTGGCTGCCAGGTTTTCGACCTTGGTGTAGACCAATGCTGGGCGATCGCCGGGGCGGGAGTACTCGTGCTTGCGGCTCATCTCACGCAGCGCCGCGTCACGCTCGGCGGCGGTCGGAAACCAATGCTCGCGGCGCCAATCGGCACCAATGAGTTTGCAGAATGGGTCCTGCGGCTTGAGGCTGACGCGCAGGCCATAGGGCCGCGGCTCCTGAGTGGGGGGTCGGCGAAGGTTCTGTGCGTTGCTGATGCCCATAAATAGTTTGCCGTTGAAAGCGCAGAGAGGAGCCCAAAGTTATAGTGTTCAGGTATGACAATCTGACACTTCCTGCAGTGCTAATGAGCGGAGCTTTGTCACATTTTGCAAACGGCCGGTCGATCCAGCCGCCGTTCCCGGCCGGTATGGAGCGGGCGCTGTTCGGTATGGGCTGTTTTTGGGGTGCGGAGCGGCTCTAGAGCATTTAGCGCAGTAGGGGAGGGATCGCATCATGAGATTTTGTTATCGATCCGCGGTGAGCGCGGTGCTTTTCCGGATCTGCACGACGGTCCTGGCTGGAGGGATCTTCGGACTGCCGCCAACTAACGCGAACGCGCAGGAATTGGCCCGCGCACCTGAGGCACCGGATGCCGTTGCCGACGTAGGTCCCGCGCGCATCGCTATTAAATCGTCTGGCACAACAGAGAGCGCTTATTTGCCGCTGTATTCGAACGCCAGCTGGGATACTCCTCAACCCGCAGCGACCCGCGCGGTGCTAATTATCCATGGAGCAAACCGTAACGCAGTTGACTACTTCGCTTCCGGTCAAAAAGCACTTGCCGCTGCGGGCACTGCCGCGGACCACACCGTCCTGCTGGTTCCGCAGTTCCTGATCGAAGAGGATGTCCAGGCGCACGGCCTCGGCTCTGACGTGATGCGATGGAAAGGGGGCGACTGGACGGGCGGGCTGGCAGCTACCGGTCCGATACTCTTGAGCTCATTCGCGGTCGTGGACTCGATTCTCAGCCACCTCGCAGACCCAAAGGTGTATCCGAAACTGAAGGAAGTTGTTATTGCCGGCCATTCGGGCGGTGCACAGTTCGTGCAGCGCTACGCCGTCGTCGGCAACGGCGTGGGCGCGCTTGAGGCGCGCAAGATTGCCGTGCGCTACGTTGTTGCCAATCCATCGTCCTACCTCTACTTTTCGTCTGACCGCCCCGTCTCCATGGCAGAGACGTGTCCTTCATTCAATCGCTGGAAGTACGGCTTGGAAGGCGACATTCCGCCCTATGTGACGATGACGCCGGATGCGCTTGAGCGTCGCTACGCCCAGCGCGATGTTATTTATTTGCTCGGTACTGCCGACGTCGATCCGCATCATCCTGCCCTCGACACGTCGTGCGCTGGGGAAGCGCAGGGCCCATTTCGCTACGCCCGCGGAACCAACTACTTCCGGATGCTACAGGCGCGAGAGGGAGCTAACCTGAAGCACCATCTGCTGGAGGTGGACGGAGTGGCTCACGACGGTGATCGGATGTTCACCTCTGCCTGTGGCCTGACTGCGTTATTCAATCGACCTGGTTGTGCGGCACACTGAAGCATCACCTGGGAGCGAAGGCGTTACAGGAATTACCCGTCACGCGGTCTTTCGGCCTGTGCTGGACAGGGAAGTCCGGCATTCAGCTTCGCGCCTGTGTGCAGTGCGTTTACCGCTGGATCGACGTCAACGTCTACCGTAAATCTAGCGACGCGGTGACCACCCCTACATAACTTCGCGATTTCGGTGCAGCAAATCGCTTGAGCACCGAGTATCACCGGCCGTATCTGGCGAAGAATCCGAACGGGTTGCGGTATTGGAGGGTGTAGAGTTCCCTTCAAACTCGCCGAGTTACGGATGAGCGAGAAGGCATAGTTGGCGGTAGAGCGAGGGCTCTTACGTTGAATCACAGGGTTAAGACCCGAGTCCTCCCTGTCCCTAGTAATCAATGCCCTTGACGTAGTCGCTCGCGGACACTTCTTGAAAGCGGTTGGGATTGGCATTGACCAACGCATCCGCGAGATCGTTCGATACGGTTCCATGAGCGTTCAAGTCAGTGTCGCGAATGACCGTGCGGTCCAGCAGATTATTATCGAACGCTTGAAATTGCCGCTCCTCGGCATCCTGACTGCGTTGAAATGCGGCAAATTGCTGATCCGAGGCGGCCTGGCGACGTTGCATCTCTGCCAGCGTTTGAGCGGTAAACTGTTGGGTCTTTTGCGAGTCGGCGCGGATTTGCGCTGACGCCACATCCTGGTTGGCCTTGTAACTGTGGAGCATGGCAACGACGGTGGCCTGCGACTGCTGCGCGAGGTCCTGAGGAACACCGATGATGTATACCGTGATGACGTAGCTCGCCTGATTATCTGGTGGACCTATGCCGATATCGACCAAAGCCAAAGTCGGCCCCTGCCCATCAACCGCACCGATCCGGGCCGACACCAGAGCTTCCTTGGGGCCCACGGCCGACGAGTCGACGATCTCGATCGTCGGCGGCGACTTGCCGTGCTTTTGCAAGAACTGGGTGTATGCCGCTTTGAACGTATTGGCCCCATCAGTGCCGTACGGGATGTCGACAAAACTGGCAGCCGTGCCTGGTCTCATCAAGCCTCGCGATCGCGGATCATTCGGATCGAGGGCGGGGATCTGCCAATCAAAATGCAGCGCAGCGGTCGCCGGGCCTTTGGCGATCACTTCACCAGCATGGGCGCCGGTGATGGTCCAGCCATCGGGCAAGCCGATACTTCCCGACCCATCTGGAAATTGCGTCTGATGCAAAGGCGCAGCGGGTGCCCCCGACGCAGCGGACGGCCGACCCTTCGCTGGCAAACTCGTGGCCGCGGATGTATCCGACCCGGATGGAGTCTTGGTCGGCGCCGGCGCCACCGGGGATTCTGGCGCGAGCGCCGGTGCGCTGGCTGTGGCCGACGCAGGGCTGCTCCCCGTTGCCAACAGTCCCGCGCCTGACTGCAATCTCTTCAGCATCGGTGCCACGGTGGAGCGAAAGCGGTCGGCTTGGTCGGTCAGAACAGCGCCCTTCCCGGGGGCCGATGACGATACGGCCACCAGTGCAAGCCCGGCAATCTCCTGATTGCCCTGACCAGGCGATTGCACGGTGAAAATCGCGGCCAGCGAGTTGCCGTCCGAACCGCGCATGACGCGGGAGATTTGCGGCCGCGCCCCGAAGCGACTATGAACGTACTGCAGCACTTTGCTCAAAGCACCCTGCAAGGTGTGCTGGGCCGGCATTTGCGCATAGGCGATGGTGCCGCCGCCCGGATTGTTAATTACCGTTACGCCATTATTCGACTGCGCCCCGGCGATCTGGGAGCAAGTCGCGAGTCCAACCATCAACATTAGGGGGGACAGGCGCATGCGGGAGTTCCATCTCGTTTTGCTGTCGAGAGCATAGCGAAACCGCGGGTGTCTGGCTGCTCATTATTGTCCCCGATCGCGCAGACATCGCCGCCCGGCCCGACGCCGTGCGTGAACCGATCGTTGGAGCGGCCTTGCTAGGTACGCGGTTACGGGCTTTCTTTGATGCCCGATGCGAAATGATCTCAATGAGGTGTGCGCACAGCTTGGCTCGCCAGATTCCGATTTGGTACCGACGCAGCCACAATGACAAACTCACCCGGGATGCGGTACGTGCAGTCCTGGCGCCGCCAGATGGCGATCGATTCAAGATACCGTAGGCGCGCGCGATTACGAGCGGCCTCGTCCAGGCGCGACCACGCAAGCGCCACAGGTCCCGCTACGAACGCTGCGTCGCAGGCCGCATTATCGTCGGAATAAACAAGAGTTGCCGAGATGCGGGAACTTGCGGTGACATGGAGCCCAGCGTCCAAGCAAACTTGCGCGAGCGTCTCTCCCTGTCCCAATCGAAAAAACAGCGGGCAGACATCGCTTGCGACTTCCGCATCGACAATCGGAAACAGCTCTGCCCACCCGCAGCGGGATCTTTCTCCCCAAACCGCCAGGATGATGCGGCCATCCGGGCGCGCTACTCGACGCATCTCGAGAATGGCTCGCTCTGGACTTGGCATGTACATCAACCCTAGGGCGCATAAGGAGACATTGAAGCTGCTGTCTGGCAGATCGAGCTTTTCGGCGTCCATGCGCTCGAAACCCACATTCGTACAGTGCTCGTGCATTGCTCGACGCTGTGCGAATCCGACCATGCGACCCGATAAATCAACTCCAACAACGTCTCCGCCCGGCGATACTCTGGCGGCGGCGTCTAGGGCAATGATGCCGGTGCCGCAGGCCACATCGAGCACCCGCTCGCCCGGCATCAACCCAGCGCAGGCCATGAGCTCGGCCTGCGCTGGTGCCAGTTGATCTCGCCAGAGAGTCTCGTACATTGCGGCGGCCAGATCCCAGCCGTATCGCTGTATCCGCCGCTGCAGCCGTGGCTCCATGTCTACCCGGCCTTGGCAGAAGGTGTCGTCGCCAGGGCTCGGACGTCGGCCGTGCTCAACGGCTTGCCGGCAATTCCCCAGTTGCCGCTCTTGACCTCTTCGATCACGGCCCACGTGACGGGCCGCATCGCTTCGCCTTCGATGTCGACCATCGCGTCGGTAAGCTTGCGAATGATCTGGGTCTTTTGTTCGGCGGAAAAAACGCCTTCGATGACTTTGACATTGATAAAGGGCATGACAGATTTCCTTTGGCCATTGGTTGGCTAACGCGGTTGATAGTTGGTTCATGTGCCGCCCGGGGCGCGCGAACGCTATAAGACGCCTCGCGCGTGTGTTACGTCCTGCCAAGAAGTCGCCCGTAACTGTCAATTCGTCCGGGATCTTGTAGCTTCGTGATGGGGATTGCCGCAGCGTCCGGATCTATAGGCCAAGCGTCCGGGCGGATGATGCCGTGCGAAAGTAGGCTTGGAAGTGGATTCGATTGGGCCCAGTATGGGCCCAGCTCGGAAGGCTTTGAGGCGAAGATCGTGGGCGAGAAAATTTTGAAGGCGATGCAGCGACTACGCGCGGTTCTTGCTCGCCGTCCGCAAGCGGGCATTCACGCCGATGATCCGGCGACTGCACGCTGGGTCGAGGGCGTGCGGGTCATTACTCAACATGCGAACGGCACGGAGATTGCAACCGATATGCCCGCTGAGATTGGCGGCGAGGGAAATCAGGTGACCCCAGGCTGGTTGCTCCGCGCAGGCCTCGCCTCCTGTCTGGCAACACGCATCGCGATGGAGGCTGCCAACGCCCAAATCCTTCTCACACGGCTCGAAGTCATAGCTAAGAGCACATCTGATGTTCGAGGTCTCCTCGGCATGACGGGCGAGGGTGGTGAACCAGTCACGCCGGCACCCAGTGAGGTGCAGCTTGAGGTGAGGGTAGGGGCATCCAATGTGTCCCGTGAGAACCTTCGGGCGATGATCGACAGCAGTTACCGTTGTTCACCGGTGTCCGCTGCTGTTGAGGGAGCGGTTGCAGTCGGACTACGCGTTGCTATCGAGGAGAACTGATGGACGCACTTTCTGAAACATTACGGGTTGTGCGTCTTGTCGGTGCCATATTTATCCAAGGCCGATTCAGCGCGCCTTGGTGTTACCAATCGCCGCGCGCAGACTCGGCCGCGCCACTGCTTGAACCCGGCGCCGAACGGGTCGTGATTTTCCATCTCATTACGGAGGGCGAGTGCTTCGCGGAGA
>JBEKOK010000146.1:0-9200 GCA_049521875.1 Steroidobacteraceae bacterium | reverse complement strand
CACCGACCCAAGATCCAAACGGCGGAAGCTCGACATGCTGGACACTTTGGACCTCGCGCATTCCGGCCGGGGCAGCCAGCAACGTCTGCAACTTTTCACCACTGATGCCGGTGTGGCGCAGATCAAGCGCTGCGGTCTGTTCGGTGGCCGACATGTTCAGCGCCACGAGGACCGCCTTACCGTGCGTATCGATGCGCGCGTAAGAGAGCACGTTGGGATTGTGTCGGTCGAGTAGCACCACGCTGCCTTCGCGCAGAGCCGGCTGGGTACGCCGCAGGGCAATCAGCGTGCGATACCAGTTCAAAAGCGAGTCAGGCACCGCGAGCTCCGAGCTCACGTTAATTGAATGATAGTCCTTCTGTACCGGCAGCCAGGGCATCGGGTTGGTCGTAAATCCGGCCTGCGGGTTGGATGAGTCCCACTGCATCGGCGTACGCTCGCCATCGCGGCCTTTGTTCGTTGGCCAGTTGCTGATGCCGACCGGGTCACGCACGTCTTCCTTGCGCTGTGGTGACGCGGTGCGCATGCCGAGTTCCTGGCCCTGATAGAGCACGGCAGTCGCCTTGGATGTCAGCAGCAGCGCGGCAAGCAGCCGGGCGATCTGGTCGTCGTGGACCCCATCGCCGTAACGCTCCCAACTGCGCGTATTGTCGTGATTGTCGAACACCAGCATCGGCTCTGAACCGTGCACCTGGGTATAGATTTCCTCCAGTCGCTTGCGAAAAGTGCCGGCGTCAAGCTTGTTGATGAATCCGAACTGCATGTCCATCGGCAGTTGCAATTCATCATGGCGCGACCCGCCATACCATTGATCGAGCGCCTTCGTGTCGGGTAGATAGGTTTCGCCAATCAGGACCCGATCACCAGGATACTGGTCCACCATTTGTCGCAGGCGGCGCATCGTGTCATGCACCTCGGGCAGATTGTCGGTGTACAGGTCCTTCACCTTTGGACGGCCCAGATCGTCGAGGCCAGGTACCTGCGGATTATCGCGCAGCCGAATGTCCTCGAATAATCGTGTCACCGCATCGAGGCGAAAACCCGCCACGCCACGATCCAGCCAGAACTGCAGCGCGGCAAACATTGCCTGCTCGACCTTGGGGTTGCGCCAATTCAGATCCGGCTGCTGGATGTAGAACTCATGGTAGTAGTACTGCTGCACCGCTGGAACCCACTCCCAGGAGGAACCGCCAAAGATGCTGCGCCAGTTGTTCGGCGGCACTCTCTGGCCAGTGGCATCGAGCTTGCCGTCATTCCATACATACCAGTCATGCTTGGGGTCCGTGCGAGAGCTGGCTGCATCGATGAACCAGGGATGCTGGTTCGAGGTGTGATTGAGCACCATGTCGAGCAGGACACGTATGTGTCGCTTGCCAGCCTCGGAAATCAGACGATCAAAGTCCGCCAGTGTTCCGAACTGCGGGTCGATGGCCTCGTAGTCTGCAATATCGTAGCCAAAATCTACCTGCGGAGAGGGATAGAACGGCGTGATCCAAATGGCATCGACTCCAAGGGTTTGGAGGTAGTCGAGTCGCTGGGTAATGCCACTTAAATCGCCGGTGCCGTCACCGTTAGAGTCCTGGAAACTGCGCGGATAGATCTCATAAATGAGCGCGTTCTGCCACCAGGGAGAATTGCCCGGCGGTGTTAGTACCGCACGATCCTGTGCAAGCGCGAGCGTCGCAACGAGCGTGCCAAGCAATGCGACGAACATGCTTTTCATTTGTAACCGATTGCTCCGGGCTTCGGAATTGATATGAATGCAGCCCGCGTACTTTACCCCGTCGCGAACTTGTACCTTGTTCCGATGCAGCGGACAAGCCCGCGAATTGCATTACTGAGGCAATCCACACAGCCGACAGCGAGCACGCGTCAGCCGCACCAAAGCGCTTGCGCATCTGCACACACCACTGCAGGATCTGGCCCGTCCGCGCGCGCCGGAGTGGCCGCCGGACCGGCATCGTCGGAGTTCCGGCAATGCATACGTATTCATTGGGGGATGTGCATGCCAGACAATCCAGAGGTCGATCGCTCGTTCGGCGTAACACAAGATCTGGAGGTCTTGCGGTGAGTACCACATCAGTGCCATCGCCCCCAGAATCCGCAGGACGCCCAACACTCTCGTTCTGGCAAATCTGGAACATGTGCTTCGGCTTCCTTGGTCTGCAGTTCGGTTTCGCGCTGCAGAACGCCAATGTCAGCCGCATTTTCCAGTCGCTGGGCGCCAGCATTGATCAACTGCCGGCGCTGTGGATTGCAGCGCCGCTAACCGGCCTGCTGGTGCAGCCAGTCGTTGGCTATCTGTCCGATCACACCTGGACGCGACTGGGTCGGCGCCGGCCCTATTTCCTGACCGGCGCGCTGCTCGCCTCGGCGGCACTGTTTTTCATGCCGCGCTCGCCAAGCCTCTGGGTGGCTGCGGGACTGCTTTGGGTCTTGGATGCCTCTATCAATATCTCGATGGAGCCGTTTCGCGCCTTTGTTGGCGATCAACTCGCGCCGGCGCAGCGGCCAGCCGGCTATTCGATGCAGAGTTTTTTCATCGGTTGTGGCGCCGTCGTGGCAAGCAGCCTGCCGTACGCGCTCGCCTATATGGGTGTCGGCAACCACGCCGACGCATCGCTTGAAGGTTCGGGAATTCCGGACTCGGTCCGATATTCCTTTTATGCCGGCGCGCTCGTGCTGCTGGGCGCGGTGGTCTGGACTGTACTCAGAACGCGGGAGTATCCACCAGAGACCTTGCTGCGTTTCGCCGGCGGCGCGGAGCGCGGGCCGGATGAACTGTCTGTGGCTTTGTCCGTCCGCCGCCTGCACTTTCAGGGCCTCGTTTGGGCTGTCATCGGCGTTGCCGGCTGGCTGCTGGTCCGCTACGCCCGGAGCGTTGACCCGAATACCTATAGTCAGACGCTTTATCTTGTCTGCGGCGGCGCACTCGCCTGGGGAGTGGCGCAATGGGTGCAGATCTACGCTCCGCCTGCCGGATTCTTTGGCAGCATCATGCGCGATCTTGAAATGATGCCGCGCACGATGCGGCGGCTCGTTCCGGTCCAATTCTTCTCTTGGCTGGCGCTGTTTGCCATGTGGATTTACACGACCGCAGCCGTTACCCGGGTCCATTTCGGCGCTACCGATCCGCACTCGGAGGCCTACAACACTGGCGCCAATTGGGTGGATTTGCTATTTGCTACCTACAACGGCTTGGCGGCCGTTGCCGCCGCTGTAATTCCCCTGATGGTGCGCAAGCTCGGCATACGCTGGAGTCATCTGGTCAATCTCTGGCTCGGTGCTGCGGCGCTGGTGTCCTTCCTCCTTATCCGGGATCCTCACTGGCTGCTGCTATCGATGGTTGGAGTCGGATTTGCATGGGCCTCCATTCTCTCTCTGCCGTACGCACTACTCTCCGACAGCGTGCCAGCCGCGAAGATGGGCGTTTATATGGGGATTTTCAATTTTTTCATCGTGATCCCGCAGCTGGTGGCCGCGAGCGTACTCGGGGTCGTACTGAAGACGTTGTTTGGCGGCGAGCCTATTTATGCGCTGGTGCTCGGAGGCGCGAGCTTCCTGGTCGCGGGGCTGATGGCGTTGCGCGTGCCGGAGCCGACAGCCGCCCGTTGATCGTCGGCTTCGTAGGCGGTCTGCCCGCGAAGGCCGATACGCGAACTTAACTTGCCCGTGGCTTACAGGAATTGCGCTCGACCAGACGGGTGGGCAACACCTGGCCTTCGGCGGGCTCGTTGTGTACCAGGCGTAGCAAGGTGTCGACCAGCACTTCGCCAGCAAGACGCGTGTCTTGCATTACGGTCGTCAAAGAAGGGTTGACAAGATTGGCGGCCGGCAGGTCATCGAAACCGATGACCGAGACTTGCTCCGGGACACTTATGTTAAGGGCCTGCAGTGCATGCATCGCACCGATCGCGATCAGGTCGCTGGCCGCGAGAATGGCATCGAAGGGTTTCCCACGCCGCACCAGCTCACAGGTGGCCTCATTTCCCGATTGTTCCGTCGACAGGGCATCGACCTGCAGATCCTCACAAATCTCGACGCCAGAGGCCTGCAACGCATCAGCGTAGCCGCGGTAGCGTTCGAAAAATTCCGGGTAATGACTGGAGGCGTGACCGAGAAATGCCACGCGGCGGTGTCCGCTCGCGAGCAGATACTCTGCAGCGTCGCGGCCGCCCTGGTAGTTATCGCACCCGACCGACAGGCCGGGCTGACCGGGCAGCACGGCGCCCCAGCGAACGAAATGCGTGCCTTGCTTCACCAGCTGCTCGAGCCGCCAGCGGTAGGCCAGATAATCCCCATATCCGAGCAGGATGATGCCATCGGCCTTGCGGCTGTCCTCATAATCTACGTGCCAGTCGCCCGAGAGCTGCTGGAACGAGATCAGCAGGTCATAGCCACGGCGAGCCGCAGCCCGTGTAATTGAGCCGAGCATCGAGAGGAAGAACGGATTGATCAGCGAGTCATCAGGCGTCGGGTCCTCGAAGAACAGCAGAGCCAGCGTATTCGAATGCTGGCAACGCAGATTCGAGGCGTTTTTGTCGACGGTGTAATGCAGCTCGTGGGCGATCGCTTCGATGCGCTTGCGGGTCTCTAGGTTGACAGTCGGGCTGCCACGCAACGCGCGCGAGACCGTGGACTGGGAAACGCCAGCACGGTACGCGATATCAAAGGACGTAAGCTTACCCCCAACGGGGCTACGAACCCTGTCTTCCACGTTGAGACCCCCTACCCGTATATTGCCACAGGCGTTGACTCGGGGTTAAGGTTTGGCGAAATCCAGCTCGATCTCTGGCCGCGACTAGCCGCCACGGCCGGGCGGGTTGTTCGGGGGAATTCATGTCAGATCAAGAAGCAATGCGGATCGTAATCATCGGAGGTGGCACCTCTGGTTGGATGACGGCCGCTGCGCTCGCCAAGATACTCAAGGGGCGCTACCCAATCTCATTGGTCGAGTCCGAGGAGATCGGCACAGTCGGCGTCGGCGAGGCCACCATTCCGCCGATCATGAACTTCAACAACATGCTCGAGCTCGATGAGAACGAGTTCATTCGCCAGACGCAGGCGACCTTCAAGCTGGGCATTGAGTTCGTGAACTGGGGGCGGCTTGGCGACCGCTACATTCACGGCTTCGGAGCGATTGGCCAGGACACCTGGACTGTCGACTTCCACCAGTACTGGCTCAAGCAGTACCTGGCAGGCAAGGCCAAGGAACTCGAGTGCTACTCGCTCAACACGATGGCCTGCCTGCACGACAAATTCCTGCGGCCGCGCCCAGACATGCCAAAGTCGCCACTGGCACAAATCGCCTACGCCTTCCATTTTGATGCCTCGCTCTACGCCCGGTATCTACGCGCCTATAGCGAAGCGCGCGGCGTGCAGCGGATCGAAGGCAAAATCACGGATGTTGAGCTCCGGCCCGAGGATGGGCACGTCAGCGCCGTCAAGCTGAACTCCGGCGCTTCGGTGGCCGGCGAGCTGTTCATCGACTGCTCCGGGTTCCGCGGGCTGCTGATCGAGGGCGCGCTGCACACAGGATACGAGGACTGGTCACACTGGCTGCCGTGCGATCGGGCAGTGGCCGTGCCGTGCCGCTCGACGCAACCACTGCATCCCTACACGCGCTCAACCGCGCGCCAGGCGGGGTGGCAATGGCGCATTCCGCTGCAGCACCGAATAGGAAACGGCTATGTGTTCTCGAGCAAGTTCCTGAGCGAGGACGAGGCGACCAGCGTATTGCTCGGGAATCTCGATGCTGAACCCCTGGCACAGCCGCGGACCCTGCGCTTCACGACTGGACGGCGCAAGCTGGCCTGGAGTCGCAACGTCGTGTCGGTCGGCCTGGCGAGCGGGTTTCTCGAACCGCTCGAGTCCACCAGCATCCACCTCGTGCAAAAGTCGATTCAGTACCTGCTGCAGTTCTTTCCCGCAGCCGGTTTCGATGCACAGGATCGCGACAAGTACAACGCGGTGATGCAGCAGGAATACGAGTGGGTACGTGACTTCATCATCCTGCATTACAAAGCGACTGAGCGCACCGACACGCCGTTCTGGCAATACACCCAGGCGATGGAAATTCCCGAGCCGCTGCAGCAGCGCATGGAGCTGTTTCGCACACATGGGCGCTTATTCCGCGAGGGCAACGAGCTGTTCTCAAAGGTCAGCTGGCTGCAAGTGCTGCATGGGCAGCGCATCCGCGCACAGTCCTATCATCCACTCGCTGATCTGCTAACAGAGAAGGAGATCAGCGACTACCTCGAAGAGGTCGCCGGTGTCATTGAAGCCTGCACGCGCGTCATGCCAGTGCACGCGCGCTTCATTGCGGATAACTGTGCTGCCGGTGCGCACGCACCGGCGGCCGCCGCTGGTGCCAGCTAGAGCGGAGGACACATGACTCTCCGAAGTCTGATGCTGCCGGCAATCGCTCTTATGGGCGCGGTGCTGGGTGCCTGCACGATACCGACACACGCCATGCTCACCTATCAAAGCGTGCCCGAAGGCGCCGAGATCTTCGAAGGCGGTAAGTCGCTCGGCACAGCACCGGTGATGCGTACCTACCTGGGCACTGCGAATGCGCAGAAGATCACGACGCCGGACGTGACGGCCGTTTGGCCAAGCGGTGCCAAAACCTCGTTCTTTACTGTATTGCCGCCCAACGCGGACCGCGTCGCTACGCTTGCGCGGCCGGCCGGCGCACCGGGCCTCCAGCAAGATCTCGCCTATGCCGAGCAGCTGGCGGCGAAGCACAAGCTCGATGCGCAGCACGAAGCGGACCTCAAGAAAGGCCTGATCGATCGCGCATCGCCGCTTTGCCGTCAGGAACAGGGGAACGGCACGCTCGGCGTGGCCCAAGACTGCCAGTAGCCAGCTCTCAGCGTAGCGCGGGGCGGCAGGCGAAGAAGCCATTCAGCGTTAGTCGGCCAGCGCGTGCATCGGCACTGAGGCGCGCCGGCGTTCCAATATCCCCCGAGTGGAACAGATCGCCGTTGTAGAAGAGCATGCGATTCCAGGCCGCAGGGACCTGTGCAACGCGCTCGAAGTAGCGATTGCTCCCGCACAGATAGCCCGCCTCAAGTCCATAGCGAGCAGAGAAATCTCCGGTCTCCATCTGCCCCGCGTCGCTGATCATGCGCTGGGTCTCTTCCTCGCTCTGCCGCGGTCTGTAGAAGCTTGTACCGCCGAACTCTGGATCGCGAAACAGGTAGCCCACCATCGCCGCCAGTCGCACATCGCGCGTTGCCGGCCCCAGGCGGTCACGATGACACTGCCACTGCACGGGACGCAGGTCGGCGGGCGCAACAGTAACGAGCGACAGCCGCACGGTCACCGACACTGTCCGTCGGCCGCCGAGGCGCGCGCGCACGCGTTCGGCGAAGTAAGCGGCGACTGTCGTCGTCACTTGCGCTGGTGCATCGAGGATCAGGCCCGGGTAAGCGACGCCGCCAGGGCTGCGGAAGCTTTGGGAGGCAGCCCATGCCGCCAGACCCTCGGGGTTGGCCAACGCCTCGTCGAGGACGATGCAGCTCTCGTTCGTATCAATTGGCACAGTAGCGACCCTGGCCGCCGGGTTGAAGAACTGACCGGCATCGTTTAGCCAATCGTTCATCACGACGGCAGAGGCGCGAGCGGGCAGTCAACCGCAGCTGCCGAGGAAAACATTTAGTGGCCGGAAGGGGAGCGGAAGATGCGGTAGCCCCAGGCTGGCAGATCGAGGGCAGGCAGCGGCGACGCGGGCTGGGGCGCGCGGCCCGTGACGAATGCCATGGGTGGTGTGATATCCAGAAAATCGCCGTGCGCGCCTTGAATTTGCCCGCTAAACGGGCGGTTCGACAGATTAACGGCCACCAACAGCGTCTCACCGGGTGCTTGCCGCAGGAAGGTCACCACCCTCGCCTCATCGCTGTTGTGAAGCCACTCGACCTCACCCGAAGTGAATGCGGCATGCGCCTTGCGCAGCGCAATCAGTCCGGCGTAGAACGGCTCAAACCACGGTCGCAAGTGTCCGGAGTCCCAGTAGATCGGGAGCCGCTCAAATAAGGCGGGGCTGCCGGACTCTCCAGCGTCACCGACCTCCATGCCGTTGTAGAGCATCGGCACACCATCGAGCGTGAGCATTAGTGCCGAGGCCGCGAGCGCTGCCGGTTCACCGAAGCGGCTGATAGCGCGCCGCTTGTCGTGATTATCCGAGAAGCGCATGCGCAGCGCCCCGTGCGGGTAGCGCGCTGCTTCGGTGTGCCACGTAGTGCTTAGCGCTGCGGCCGGCGCGTCACCGTCTATCACCTTCTCAAGTACATCGGACAGTTTCCAGTCGTAGTCGACGTTGAAGGCATGCACCACCAGGTCGGGCTGGTCGGCCTCGGCCAGCATGATGATGTCCGGCTTGAGCTTCTCAAGCGCGCTGCGTGCCTGTTCCCAGAATGAAATTGGCACGTAGCTTGCGGCATCGCAGCGGAAACCGTCCAGGTCATAGTCGCGAATCCAGTTCGACATCATCGCGATCATGTACTGGCGAAGCTTTGGGTTGTCGTAATCAAGCTGCGCCACGTCCTCCCAGTCCGGTTCGGGGGAAATGATGCGGCCGCCTTCATGCTTGTAGAACGACGGCTCGCTCATCATCACTGAATCCCAGGAGGTGTGATTGGCGACCATATCGATGATGATCTTCAGGCCGCGTGCATGCGCGGCATCAACCAGGGCGTGCAGACTCGCCGTGGTACCGTATTCGGGATTGATGGCTGAAAAGTCGCGGACCGCGTACGGGCTGCCGAAGGTGCCCTTCTTATGTAGCTGCCCTACCGGGTGGATCGGCATCAGCCATAGGATCGTGACGCCGAGCTGCTTAAGCCGGTCGAGCTGTGCCGTGACGCCGGCGAAGTCTCCGTCGCGTGAAAAATCGCGCGGAAAGATTTCATAGATGACGCCACTCCGAACCCATCCGGGGCTGCTTCGGGCGGATTGCTGAGAAACATCCGGTACCGTTGCCGGCGGTCGCGCCGTCGCAACGGCGCACGTGAAGAGCATCAGAGCCAGCGTGCACGAGCGCCACCCTGCAGCGGACGAAGCGTCAGGTCGCATCAATTTGCTATCCCCCTAGTGCGTTCGCAGGGCACAAACCCAGCGGACTGCCATCATTGAGGACGATAGTAGCGCCCCCAGCAGATCAGAGGGAGTGGCTGACCCCACGACTGAGCTTGGCGCAT
>JBEKOK010000145.1:0-9219 GCA_049521875.1 Steroidobacteraceae bacterium | reverse complement strand
CAGCCGCGTGATGAGCATTGTAATTGCCCACCGCGCCATTCCACTTGCCGAGGATCGGAACCGCCTTGAGGCGGCGCTGCACGCGCTGCAGGCGTGCGGCGACATTGGCCAGTTCCTTGCCCAGCGTCGTCGGGCTGGCGGGCTGCCCGTGGGTACGCGCCAGCATCGGTAACGCAGCGTGCTCGTGGGCGAGCGTGGCAAGGGTGGTGCTGATCGCCTCCAGGGCTGGCAGCAGAACACTCGTGCGGGCGCTGCGCAGCAGGCGCGCGTAGCTGAGATTATTGATGTCCTCGGAGGTGCAGCCCAGGTGCACGAGCTCGAGCGTCGCCGGGCTGGCGCCGGCAGCACTCAGCCGCTCACGGACGTAGTACTCGACGGCCTTTACATCATGGTTGATGCGCCGCTCGATCTCCTTGACCGATTCGGCCGCGTTGGGCTCGGGCTCAGCCGCGAGGGCATGAGCGCAGGCACGCACCGGCGCACTCAGGCTCGCGCCGGCCAGCGAGGGGGCACCTTCAGCCAGTGCCAGGAACCACAGCGCCTCAACACGGATGCGTTCGCGGATCAGCCCGCTTTCCGAGAGCAGTGCGCGCAGCGGCGCGACCGCCGCGGCATAACGGCCATCCAGCGGAGAAAGGGCCTGCAGGGAAGATTGATCCATGGTCTTTTAAAGGCTGAATCGGTGGGGATGTTAGAATGTTCAATTGTAGCGCATGCAGTCCTCGCAGCGCCCGTTGCCAAGCTTGGAGCCTTAAAGAGCCATGACCGCCAAGACCTTCCGGACCGAACGCGACAGTATGGGCGAGCTGAAGGTACCCGCCGAAGCGCTGTGGGGCGCCCAGACGCAGCGGGCAGTGAATAATTTTCCAATCAGCGGCCGGCGCATGCCGCGTGGCTTCATTCGCGCAGTGGCCCTGATCAAGCAGGCCGCCGCGCTTGCCAATGCACGCCTCGGACTGCTCGAGCAACCGGTGGCCGAGGCGATCCGGCGGGCAGCGGCCGATGTGGCGGCGGGCGACTTCGATGATCAGTTTCCAATCGATGTCTTCCAGACTGGCTCGGGCACCAGCACCAATATGAATGCCAACGAGGTGATTGCGCACCTGGCGGCGCGCACCAGCGTGCCGGTGCATCCCAATGATCACGTCAATATGGGCCAGAGCAGCAATGATGTGATACCGACTGCCATTCACGTGTGTGCGGCGCTGATGCTGCAAGAGCAGCTGCTGCCGGCACTTGAGCATCTGAGTGGGGTTCTGTCGCGCAAGGAAGCTGCTGTAGCCGGCATCGTCAAGACCGGTCGCACGCACCTGATGGATGCCATGCCCGTGACGCTTGCTCAGGAGCTCTCGGGATGGCGGACTCAAATAGAAAACGCGGCGGCGAGATTGCACTCAGTGGAGCCTCGGCTGCACTCACTGGCACAGGGCGGTACCGCCGTCGGCACCGGGATCAATGCGCATCCGGATTTTGGAACCGCCTTCTGTGTCGAGCTCTCGCTGCTGACCGGCATCAGCTTCCTGCCCAGCCGCAATTACTTTGAAGCTCTCTCGGCCCAGGATACCGCGGTCGAGCTTTCCGGCCAGCTCAAGGTGCTGGCGGTCAGTCTCATGAAGATCGCCAACGATTTGCGCTGGATGAACAGCGGTCCGCTGGCTGGGCTGGCGGAGATTGCGCTGCCGGCGCTGCAGCCGGGCAGCAGCATCATGCCAGGCAAGGTCAATCCGGTGATCCCGGAGGCGACCACGATGGTGGCGGCCGAAGTGATCGGCAACGATACGACGATCATGATTGCCGGGCAGTCTGGCAATTTTCAGCTCAATGTCATGTTGCCGGTCATTGCCTATGCACTGCATGAGAGCATCCGCCTGCTGGCCAACGTCGTGCGGCTGCTCGGTGACAGCGCGATCGCCGGATTCACAGTCAATGAAGCGCGGCTCGCTGAAGCCCTCGATCGCAACCCGATCCTCGTGACGGCACTTAATCCCGTGATTGGCTACGAGAAGGGCGCAGCAATTGCCAAGAAAGCCTATGCCGAGGGCAAGCCGATCCGCGAGATGGCGGAAAAGCTCTCCGGCCTGTCCAAGGAGCAGCTGGCGATCCTGCTTGATCCCGCCGAACTGACGCGCGGTGGGATCAAGGGTGGCGGTGGCGGTGGCGGCTGAGCAGCGATGAATGCCGAGGCGACCGGGCCCGCCGCGCGCTTGCCAGCGGACTGGCTGGCGCGGCTGCGTCACGGGCTCAACAAGATGCCCGAACACCGCCCCGAATACTGGCGCATGGGCGGCGCGCCGGCCCAACTGCAGCCAACCTTGCGCGCGCAGCTGCCGGCGAGCCTGCGCCCTGCCTCGGTGCTGCTGCCCATCAGCGAGCAGGACGGCGTGCCGCACCTGTTGCTGACGCTGCGCTCGCCGCACCT
This sequence comes from Steroidobacteraceae bacterium, assembly GCA_049521875.1. Lineage (GTDB taxonomy): Bacteria > Pseudomonadota > Gammaproteobacteria > Steroidobacterales > Steroidobacteraceae > FEN-1191. The sequence goes on along the minus strand of JBEKOK010000145.1, from coordinate 6,800 downwards.
GCGCCAGCATGCCGGGCAGATCAGCTTCCCGGGGGGGTCTCTCGAGAACTCGGATGCCGATCCGCTGGCGACGGCGCTGCGAGAAGCGCATGAGGAAGTAGGCCTTGAAGCAGCTTTTGTGGATCCGCTGGGCTTCTTGATTGATCACGTCGTGATGACCGGCTTTCGGATTACACCGATCGTCGCGCTGCTGCGCCCCGGCTACACGCTGCGCATCAATGCAGCGGAAGTCGCCGAGGTTTTCGATCTGCCGCTCGCGGCGCTGCTTGACCCACGCAGCTATCGCCGCACTACGCGCAACCTGCGCGGCCTCGATATCGAGTTGACCGAGCTGCACTTCGAGGGCCATGTGATCTGGGGTGCGACCGCGGGAATCCTGCAATCACTGCGCGAGCTTCTGCAGGAACCTACGCCATGAGCGCCGCCGCCGTGCAGGTTGATGTCCTGCTCGATCTGATGCGCCGGCTGCGCGATCCACAGACCGGCTGCGCCTGGGACCGGGTCCAGGACTTCGCGACAATTGCGCCCTATACGGTCGAAGAGGCCTACGAGGTGGCAGAGGCGATCGCGCAGATGGATCCGGGCAAGATCCGGGATGAGCTTGGGGATCTGCTGTTTCAGGTCGTTTTCCACGCCCGTATGGCCGAGGAGCGCGGCTGGTTCGGCTTCGCCGAAGTAGCCGAGGGCATTTCGGCCAAACTCATCCGCCGCCATCCGCACGTGTTTTCGGAGCAGAGTGGCAATGATGAGGCTTCAATCGCGGTCGCGTGGGAGGCGCAAAAGGCGCTCGAGCGCCGTGCCGGTGGCAGCAGCGGAACGCTGGCCGAGGTACCGCGGGCGTTACCGGGACTGACACGGGCAGAGAAGCTGGGTCGTCGTGCGGCGCGAGTCGGCTTTGACTGGCCCGATGCCCACGCGGTCACACACAAGGTGCGCGAGGAATTTGACGAGGCGCTCGCGGCCATAGCCTCTGCCGACCCGTCGGCGGTCAGCGAGGAGATCGGCGACCTGCTGTTCAGTATTGCCAACTGGGCGCGGCATCTGAAGGTGAATTCCGAACAGGCTCTGCAACAGGCCTCCCGTAAGTTTGAGCAGCGCTTTGGACACATGGAACAGTTGGCCGCGGCGCAAGGCGTGGCGCTCGAATCCCTGAGCGCCGCACAATGGGATGCGCTTTGGTCCCAGGCCAAGCAGCGGACAGCAGGCAAGTGATACTTATATATAGGGTCTTCGGACCGATCCGGACGAGGCGCTAGCATCATGCGCGTCCTGGTGGTTGAGGACGAGGCGGCGCTCAGGGAGGCGCTGTGCGCGGAACTGAGCGGTGCGGGTCACAAAGTGGATATCGCCCGCGACGGGCAGGAAGGTCTGTACGCGGCACTCGAGTTCCCGATCGATGTGGCCATCGTTGATCTGGGCCTGCCCAAACTCAGTGGCCTGGATCTGATTCGCCAGCTGCGGGCCCGCGGCAAGACCTACGGCGTACTGGTGCTGACGGCACGTGATCGCTGGCAGGACAAGGTCGAGGGGCTCGGAGCCGGCGCCGATGACTACGTCGCCAAGCCGTTTCATTTTGCAGAATTGCAGGCACGCCTGAGTGCCCTGCAGCGTCGCTCCGCGGGCTGGGCCAGTTCGGTGCTGCAATGCGGCCCGATCCGGCTCGACACGCGCGCGCAGCTGCTCACAGTTCATGATGCGGCGATCGAACTGACGAGCTTCGAGTATCGGCTGCTTGAGTACCTGATGATGCATGCCGGCGAGGTGGTATCCAAATCGGCACTGACCGACCAGCTCTACCAGCAGGACTTCGAGCGCGACAGCAATGTCATCGAGGTGCTGATTGGCCGGCTGCGGCGCAAGCTCGATCCGCAGGATGAGCTGCGGCCCATAGAGACCCTGCGCGGCCGCGGGTACCGGCTGGCGTTGCAGCGCAGTGCCGGCGGGAGCTGAGCGTGCGCAGGGCTCCGTCGGTCACCCGGCGGCTGGTCATCGCCATCGCCCTACCGCTGGTGTTGTTCTTCGCACTGACCGTTGCGGTGCTCGACAATGTATTTCGTGAACAGGCCGCGCTCGCGTTGCGGCAGGAACTCGAGCAGCAGATTGTCGCGCTGGTAACGGATGCCCAGATGGACCGCGCGGGTCACATCGAAGTGCCTTCGCTGGCGCCGGATTCGCGCCTGTCACGTTCCGGATCCGGACAGTTTGCTCTGGTGCGCAATCAACACGGCCAGATGCTGTGGCACTCGCCCTCGATGGAGGATGTGACACTGGATGTCGGACCCGGCATGGAACCCGGGCAGAGCACGTTCTTCTACCGGCAGCTGCCCACAGGCGCGCAGCTGGCAATCTTGAGCCGCGGATTGCAGTGGGAATATTCAGCCGGACGCAGTGCCGACCTGACCTTCAGCGTCGCTGAAGATACCAGCGCGCAGCAGGCGCGATTGTGGCAGTTGCGCCGCCGGATGGTGGGCGGCTTTTCGACGCTAGCGGTACTGCTGCTGGCGGCACTGGGCTGGCAGCTGCATCGCGCACTCGCACCGGTGCGACGCCTCGAGCAGGAAATCGGCGAGGTGGAAGCTGGAACGCGTGCCGCGCTGAGCGCTGGCTATCCGCGTGAGCTGGACGGCGTGGCTGACAGCCTGAACACGCTCTTGAGCTCGGAACGGGTGCGCATTGCGCGCTATCGGGATTCGCTCGGCAACCTTGCGCATGGGCTCAAGACCCCGCTCGCAGTGATCCGCGCAGCGCTCTCCGGCGGGGGAGCCGTGGGCGTGGCGGTGGATCAGGAGATCGATCGGATCACGCGCATCGTCGATCATCAGTTGCAACGTGCTGCGGGCAGCGGGGGCGCGAGCCTTGGACAGGCGCCGGTGCTCGTGGCGCCCTTATGCGCCGAGCTGCGCAGCGCGATGCTGCGGGTCCACGGGCAAAAGGATTTGCAGATCGATCTGGAGATCGAGGCGCAGGCGGCATTTCTCGGCGATGCCGGTGATCTGATCGAGTTGCTGGGCAATCTTCTGGATAATGCCTGCAAGTGGTGCCGCAGCCGCGTCCAGCTGCTCGCGCGCATCGATGCCGAATCGCCATTGGCGCGCCGACTGGTGCTGATCGTGCAGGATGATGGCCCGGGTATCGCGCCCCAGGATCGCGAGCGGGTCCTCGGCCGGGGTGTGCGCGCCGATGAGCATGCCCCAGGCCATGGCCTTGGACTTGCCATGGTCAGTGACACGGTGGCGCAGTACGGCGGCGAGCTATCCATCAATGCCGCCGAACTGTTGGGCGGCGCCCGGATGGACCTGCGGCTTCCAGGCCGGCTGGGGGGCCCGGCGGCCGTGGTAGCATGAGCCTCATGCGTTCTACCGACACCAACACTTGGAATCCGGCCAGCTGGCAGACCCGTAAGGCCCAGCAGCAGCCGACCTATGAGGACGCCGACGCCCTGGGTAAGGCCGTCGCCGATCTCTCGCGTCTGCCTCCGATCGTGGTCTCCTGGGAAATTGAAACCCTGCGCGAGCAGCTTGCCAGTGCACAACGCGGCGAGACCTTCCTGCTACAGGGCGGGGATTGTGCTGAGAGCTTTGCCGATTGCGAGTCCGATCATATTGCCAAGCAGCTGAAGGTCCTGCTGCAGATGAGTCTGGTGCTGCTGCAGGCGATGAAGCGGCCAGTAGTGCGCGTCGGACGCTTTGCTGGGCAATATGCCAAACCGCGCTCGGCGGATACCGAGACCCGCGAAGGCGTAACGCTGCCGGCCTATCGCGGTGATCTGGTCAACCGCCCCGAATTCTCACCGGAGGCGCGCCGTGCCGACCCGCAGTTGCTGCTGCGCGGCTACGAACGTGCGGCGCTGACGCTGAACTTCGTCCGTTCGCTGGTCGATGGCGGCTTTGCCGACCTGCACCACCCCGAATACTGGGACCTGGGCTTCCTGCATCACGCGCCGCTGCGCGCCGAATATGAGCGCATCGTGCACTCGATTCGCGATGCACTTGATTTCTTCGAGTCCCTGACCGGGCAGTCAGTGGGTGATGCCACACAGGTGGAGTTCTTCTGCAGCCACGAAGGATTACATCTGCTTTACGAGCAGGCCCAGACGCGCTTCATTCCACGCCAGGGCCGCTGGTACAACCTCTCGACCCACATGCCATGGATCGGCATGCGCACTGCCCAGATCGATGGAGCGCATGTGGAGTTTTTCCGCGGCATTGCCAATCCGATCGGCGTCAAAGTCGGCGCGGGCATGAGCGATGAGTGGCTGCAGGAACTGGTCGGGGTACTCAACCCCCAGGGTCAGCCGGGGCGCCTGACGCTGATCCATCGTTTTGGCGTCAAGGAAATCGAGACGCATCTGCCACGCGTGATCGAGGCGGTACGGCGCACCGGGCAGAGCGTGCTGTGGTGTTGCGACCCGATGCACGGCAATACCGAAACCACCAGTGGCGGCCTGAAGACGCGGCGCTTCGAGAACATCATGAAAGAGCTCGATATCGCCTTCAGGGTGCATCGTGAGCTCGGCTCCATACTCGGCGGCGCGCACATCGAGCTGACCGGCGAGGATGTCACTGAATGCACGGGCGGTGCGCGCGGCCTGACCGATGCGGATCTGCAGCGCGCGTACCGATCGCAGGTCGATCCGCGGCTGAACTATGAGCAGGCGCTCGAGCTGGCAATGCTGATCGCAGAGCGCAGCAAGCAGCGGACCTGAAGCGACCGCCGGCGCGCGCTGCCATTGCGGAACGGCTGATGAACGAGCGGCCTTTTGACGCCAAATCACTGGTCGCCAGCCTGCCACGGCGGCCGGGCGTCTACCGGATGTACGATGCCGAAGATCACCTGATCTACGTCGGCAAGGCTGCAAGCCTGCGCGACCGCGTCGGCAGCTACTTCAGTACCCGAGCGCAATCACCCAAGGTAGCCGCGATGCTGCGGCGAGTGGCGCGCCTTGATGTGACGGTCGTGAACTCCGAGACCGAGGCGCTGCTGCTCGAGTGCAACCTGATCAAGGCACATCGGCCGCGCTACAACATCATCCTGCGTGATGACAAGTCCTTTCCGTACCTGATCTGTCCTTCGGGCCATCAGTTTCCGCGGCTGCAATTATGGCGCGGCGTCCGCCGTCCACCGGGCCGCGAGTTCGGACCATTTCCGAACGCAGGGTCGGTGAAGGAAGTGCTGCACCACCTGCAGAAGGTTTTTCACATCCGTAACTGCCGCGACAGCTTCTTTGCCCACCGTAGCCGACCGTGTCTGCAGTACCAGATCGGTCGCTGCTCCGCGCCCTGTGTAGGGTTCATTACACCCGAGGCCTATGGTCGTGATCTCCAGCAGGCAATCCAGGTACTCGACGGCCAGGGCGAGGAGGTGAGTGCCGCCCTTCAGCAACGCATGGAACAGGCCGCAACGGAGCTGCGCTTTGAAGAGGCGGCGCAACTGCGTGACCAGCTGGGGGAATTACAGGAAGTGCGCACCCGGCAGATCGCGACCGGACCACGCACGCGCGACGTGGACGCGATTGCACTGGTCGGTGAGCCCGGTGGCTATGCCGTGAGTGTATTGACGGTGCGCGACGGGCAGAGCCTCGGCACGGTGCATCACTTTCCAGTCTCGCTGGGCGAGCCGGCAGAAACGCTGGCCGCTTTTGTCTTGCTGCAATACTCGCGCACGGCGCCACCGGCCGAGGTCCTGATCAATCTCTCGCTCCCCGACCAGGAGGCGCTTGCGCAGGCGCTCGCCTCGGTGGCCGCGCGCGCTGTGCACCTCTACCAGCCGGAGCGCGGCCTGCCGCGCAGCTGGGTAGCGCAGGCCGAGGAGAACGCGCGCCAGGCGTGGCGCTCGCACCTTGCTAATCATGATGCCACGGCCGAGGCACTCGCAGGCATCGGGCGAGTGCTGGGTCTGGCCCAGGCACCGGCACGTGTTGAATGCTTCGATATCAGTCACCTTGCCGGCGAGGGGACGGTTGCTTCCTGCGTGGTCTTTGGAGCCGATGGTGCGGAGAAGCGCTCGTACCGACGCTACAACATCGAGGGCGTGGCGCCCGGGGATGATTACGCCGCGATCCGCCAGGCGCTGGAGCGTCACGGCGCGCGCATCGCCAGCGGCGATCGGGCGCGACCGGACCTGGTGCTGATCGATGGTGGTGCCGGCCAGCTCACTGCGGCACTCGAAGGCCTGCAGGCGGCACAGTGCACCGGGCTGAACGTGGCCTCCGTGTCGAAGGGACCGGACCGCAGAGTCGGACAGGAGCGATTGCATCTGCCTGGGGAAGCCCATGCGCTGAGTCTGGCGCCAGACAGCCCGGTACTGCACCTGATCCAGCGTATTCGCGACGAGGCCCATCGCTTCGCGATCACCGGGCACCGGCGACGCCGCGCACGCCGCTTTCGCGAGTCAGTACTCGAGGCGGTACCGGGATTGGGTCCGACGCGCCGGCGGGCACTGCTCACACACTTTGGCGGTCTGGCCGGCGTACTGCGCGCCGCTGTTGCTGACCTGCAGCAGGTACCCGGAGTAGGAGCGGGAATGGCCCAATCCATCTATGATCACCTGCACCCGGGGGCTCCGTGATCTGGAATTGGCCAAACTTACTGACGTGGCTGCGCATACTGGCGATCCCGCTGGTGCTGGTGTTGTTTATCGAAGGCAAGCACGAGCCCGCTGCCGCCTGGGATCCGGCTGCCGGTTTGCTGTTCGCAGTCGCGGCGATTACCGATACCCTCGATGGTTACCTCGCCCGACGCCTTGGGCAGATCACACCGCTTGGGGCGTTCCTGGATCCGGTCGCCGACAAGCTGATCGTC